>NZ_JBAGKE010000004.1:0-405261 GCF_037034165.1 Geodermatophilus sp. FMUSA9-8
TGCTGGAGGCTGTGTTGTCCTCTCGCGCCCGCAACGGGGGCTCCTACCGGTGCCTCTCCGCTGCCCTCCCGGGCCGTGCGGCGCGCAGAGAGAAAGTTACGTGGCTGTCGGACCCGTGTCAAACCCGGGCCGCGGTGACGCCGGACACCGTTCCGGAACCGGCGTGTCACACGCCGTTCACACGGGCGTCGGGCTAGGGCGTCACCCGCTGCACGCCGGCCACGGAGCGCTTGCCGCGGCGCAGCACCAGCCAGCCCCCGGGCAGCCAGGCGTCCTCACCGGGGACCGCGTCGGCGTCGGTCACCCGCTCGTTGTTCAGGTAGGCGCCGCCCTCCTTCACCGTCCTCCGGGCCTCGGACAGGCTGGCGACGAGCCCGGTCTGCTGGAGGAGCTGGGCGACGGTCGGCGTTCCGCCGTCGACGGTGACGCTGCCGGCCTCCCGCAGGGCGGCGGCCAGCGTCTCGGGCCCCAGGGCGGCGAGGTCGTCGCGCCCGAAGAGCGCACGCCCGGCCGCCTCCGCCTGGCGCAGCTCCTCGGGCCCGTGCACCAGGGCCGTCAGCTCCTCGGCCAGCGCGCGCTGCGCCGCCCGGGAGGCCGGCCGCTCGGTGCTCTCGGCGACGATCGCGGCCACCTCCTCGGCCGGGCGCTCGGAGAACTGGGGCAGCCAGGTGAGCGCGTCGGCGTCGTCGGCGTTGAGCCAGAACTGGAAGAACGCGTACGGCGAGGTGAGCGACGGGTCCAGCCAGACCGTGCCGCCCTCGCTCTTGCCGAACTTCTGCCCGTCGGACTTGGTGACCAGCTGGGTGGAGAGAGCGTGCACGCCGGCGCCCTCGACGCGCCGCACCAGGTCGATGCCGGCGGTCAGGTTGCCCCACTGGTCGGAGCCGCCGGTCTGGAGCGTCACCCCGTGCCGGCGGAAGAGCTGCAGGTAGTCGTGCGCCTGGAGGATCTGGTAGCTGAACTCGGTGTAGCTGATGCCCGCCTCGGAGTTCAGCCGGGCCGACACCGCCTCCTTGGCGAGCATCCGGCCCACCCGGAAGTGCTTGCCGAGGTCGCGCAGCAGGTCGATCGCCGACAGCGGCTCGGTCCAGGTGAGGTTGTCGACGTACACCGGGGCGGGCAGGCCCCCGCGCTCGGCCGGCAGCTCGAGGAACGGCGCCAGCTGCCGGCGGATGCTGTCGACCCAGCCGGCCACCGTGGCGCGGTCGTTGAGCTGGCGCTCCGCCGTCGGCCGGGGGTCGCCGATCAGCCCGGTGGCGCCGCCCACCAGCACCACCGGCCGGTGCCCGGCCCGCTGCAGCGCCCGCAGGACCATGACCTGCACCAGGTGGCCGACGTGCAGGCTCGGCGCGGTGGGGTCGAACCCGCAGTAGTAGGTGACCGGTCCCCCGGCGAGGTGCGTGGACAGCGCGGCCTCGTCGGTGGTCTGGGCGATGAGGCCGCGGCGCTTCAGCTCGGGGAGGACATCGGTCACGGGATCAATCCTGCCCGGCGCTCCGGGGACGCCGGCGTCCCCCCGGGCGGAACGCGCTCACCGACGGCGCCCCGGTCTCCCAGAACCGCCACGGCAGCTCGGTCGCCCGGCTGATGCCGACCCGGGGCCCGGCCGACACCCCGGCCGGCGGCTCCCCCGCGTGCAGGCGCACCGGGGAGGCGGGGTCGAGGACGTCGGCGCCGCCGTCGCCCGGCCCGATCGCCAGCGCCGCGGTGAGCCGGGCGGGCCCGCGGGCGAGGTCCCGCGGCACCCGCGCGGAGGGACGGCGGACGGCGGCCAGGGACTCCCCCACCACCACCTCGCCGGCGCGGAGCAGCACCGCCGACCCGCGCCCCGCCGGGCCGACGACGACGTTGGCGCACCAGTGCACGCCGTAGCTGAAGTAGACGTACAGCCGCCCGGGCGGGCCGAACATGATGGCCGCGCGCGGCGTCGGCCCGCGGTGGGCGTGCGAGGCGGGATCCTCCCCCTCCCCGGAGTACGCCTCCACCTCGGTGAGCCGGACGGCGACGGTGCCCTCGGGCCGGTCGGTGACCACCCAGCAGCCGAGCAGGGCCGGTGCGACCTGGTCGACCGGCCCGAGCAGCTCGTCGGCGGTGAGCAGCCGCCCCGGCGAGGTCAGAGCGCGGCCGCCACGGGCGAGCCGGCCGACCACCGGCCGTGCGCGGCGGCGACGTCCTTCAGCGTCGCCAGCTGGCCCGCGACCCGCTCGGGCGCCGTCCCCCCGCGGGTGCTGCGGGCCTCCAGCGCGCCGCGCACCGAGAGCACGGAGCGCACCTCGGGGGTGAGCCGCTCGTCGATGCCGGCGAGCTGGTCGTCGTCGAGCTCGTCGAGCTCGACGCCCGCCTCCTCGCAGAAGGCGACCATCGCGCCGGAGATCTCGTGCGCCGAGCGGAACGGGACGCCGTTGCGCACCAGCCACTCCGCGACGTCGGTGGCCAGCGCGAAGCCCTGCGGGGCGGCGGCCTCGAGCACCTCCGGGCGCAGCGTCAGCGTGGCGACCATCCCGGTGACCGCGGGCAGCAGGAGCAGCAGCTGCTCGAGGGAGTCGAAGACCGGCTCCTTGTCCTCCTGCAGGTCGCGGTCGTAGGCCAGGGGCAGGCCCTTGAGCATGGTGAGCAGGCCGGTCAGATTGCCCACGAACCGGCCGGACTTGCCGCGCGCGAGCTCGGCGATGTCGGGGTTCTTCTTCTGCGGCATTATCGACGACCCGGTGGCCCAGGCGTCGTCGAGGCGGGCCCAGCCGAACTCGGTCGACGTCCAGAGCACGACCTCCTCCCCCAGCCGGGACAGGTGGACGCCGATGAGCGCGGCCGCGAAGCAGAACTCGGCGGCGAAGTCGCGGTCGCTGACCGCGTCGATCGAGTTGTCGGCGGCCCGGTCGAAGCCGAGCTCGGCGGCGACGGCGTCGGGGTCCAGCGGCAGCGACGAGCCGGCCAGCGCGCCCGAGCCCAGCGGGCTGACGGCGGCGCGGCGGTCCCAGTCCTGCAGCCGGTCGACGTCGCGGGCGAACGCGTGCGCGTGCGCGAGCAGCTGGTGGGCGATGAGCACCGGCTGGGCGTGCTGGAGGTGGGTCATGCCGGGGGCCGGCACGTCCTGGTACCGCTCGGCCAGCCCGAGGAGGGCGTACTCCAGCGAGGAGAGCTCCCCGACCAGGGCGCGCACGTTGTGGCGGAGGTAGAGCCGCAGGTCGGTGGCGACCTGGTCGTTGCGGGACCGGCCGGCGCGCAGCTTCCCGCCGAGCGTGCCGAGCTTGGCGATCAGGCCCCGCTCGAGCGCCTCGTGCACGTCCTCGTCGGCCTCGACGGGCGCGAAGGTGCCGGCGGCGACCTCGGCCGACAGCTCGGTGAGCGCCCCGAGCATCTGCTCGAGCTCGTCGTCGGCGAGCAGGCCGGCGCGGTGCAGCACGCGGGCGTGCGCGCGGGAGCCGGCCAGGTCGTAGGGGGCCAGCCGCCAGTCGACGTCGGTGGACTTCGACAGCGCCGCCATGGCCGGGGAGGGGCCGCCGCCGAAGCGGCCGCCCCAGAGCCGGGTCTGCGAGGCGGGGGCGGTCGGGTCGGTCACGGGGTCGGTCCTCCGGGGGGCTCAGGGACGGGGGCGTCGTCGGTCAGGTCGCTGTGCAGCTCGGGGTAGACGGCGGGGGTCCGCGCGGCCATCGCCCGCAGCCGCTCGGCCAGCGCGGGGCCGCCGTCGGGGGCACGGGAGACGACGAGCAGCGTGTCGTCCCCGGCGATGGTGCCCAGCACGTCGGGCAGTCCCACCTTGTCCAGCGCCGAGGCGAGGAACTGGGCGGCCCCGGGCGGGGTGCGCAGGACGGCGAGGTTGGCGCTGCCGTCGGCGCTGGTGAGCAGGTCGGCCAGCAGCCGGGTGAGGCGGGCGGGCGCGGCCTGGGCCGGGCGCAGCGGGGCGTTCTCCGGCGGCAGCACGTAGGACGCCGGGGCGCCGTCGGTGCCGCGCAGCTTGACCGCGCCGAGCTCCTCGAGGTCGCGGGACAGCGTGGCCTGGGTGACCTCGATGCCGCCGTCGGCCAGCAGGGCCGCCAGCTGGGTCTGCGACGTGACCGGCCGGGCGGTGATCAGCTCGGCGATGCGCGCCTGCCGGGCCGAGCGGGTCAGCGCCCCGGTCACGCGCGGTCCCCCGTCACCCGGATCGCTCCAGGAGCCACAGCAGCAGGGCCTTCTGCGCGTGCAGCCGGTTCTCCGCCTCGTCCCAGACGGCCGACCGCGGGCCGTCGATCACGTCGGCGGCGATCTCCTTGCCCCGGTAGGCGGGCAGGCAGTGCAGGACGACGACGTCGTCGGCGGCGCGGTCGACCGCGGCCTGGTCCAGCGCGTAGGGCAGGAACGGCGCGACGCGGGTGTCGTACTCGTCCTCCTGGCCCATGGAGACCCAGGTGTCGGTGACCAGCACGTCGGCGCCGTCGGCGGCGGCCGCGGCGTCGGCGGTCCACTGCACCGAGCCGCCGGTCTCGGCAGCGATCTCCGCCGCCCGCTTGAGCACGTCCGGGGCGGGCTGGTAGGCCTCCGGGGAGCCGATCCGCACGTGCATGCCGGCGGTGGCGCCGCCGAGCAGGTAGGAGTGCGCCATGTTGTTGGCGCCGTCGCCGAGGTAGCTGAGCGACCGGCCGGCCAGCGACCCCCTGCGCTCGATCACCGTCTGCAGGTCGGCGAGGATCTGGCAGGGGTGGAAGTCGTCGGTGAGCGCGTTGACCACCGGCACGCGGCTGGTGGCGGCCATGGTCTCCAGCCGGTCCTGGCCGAAGGTGCGCCACACGATCGCCGACACCTGCCGGTCGAGGACCCGGGTGGTGTCCTCCACCGGCTCGCCGCGCCCGAGCTGGCTGGACCCGGCGTCGATGACCAGCGGGTACCCGCCGAGCTCGGCGACGCCGACGGAGAACGACACCCGGGTGCGGGTGGAGGGCTTGTCGAACAGGACGGCGACCGCGCGGGGCACGCCGTTCGCGGCCCGCAGCGGGGTGGGCGCGGCGTCGGTGTGCCGGGTGCGCTTGAGCTCGGCGGCCAGCGCCAGGACCTCGGCCTGCTCGCCGGGGGTGAGGTCGTCGTCGCGGGTGAGGTGCCGGATCACGGGGCGGTCTCCTGGAGGGCGGCGTCGAGGGCCGCGGGGAGGGCGGCGACGAACGCGTCGACCTGGGCGTCCGTCACGACCAGGGAGGGGGCCAGCCGCACCACGTCGGGGGCGACGGCGTTGGTGAGGAAGCCGGCGGCGCGCAGGTGCGCCTCCAGGGCTGCGGCGGCCGGGGCCGTGAGGACGACGCCGAGCAGCGCGCCCCTCCCCCGCACGCCGGAGACGCCGGGGTGGCCGAGGCCCTCGATGCCGGCGGTGAACCGGTGCTCGAGCTCCTTGGCCCGCTCGAGCAGGCCCTCGTCGCGCACGGTGTCGAGGACGGCGAGCGCGGCGGCGCAGGCGATCGGGTTGCCGCCGAACGTCGAGCCGTGGGAGCCGGCGGTCATGAGCTCGGCGGCGTCGCCGAAGGCGAGCGTGGCGCCCAGCGGCAGGCCGCCGCCGATCGCCTTGGCCAGCGTGATCAGGTCGGGCTGGAGCCCGTCCGCCTGGGAGGCGAACCAGTGGCCGGTGCGGCCGGTGCCGGTCTGCACCTCGTCGACGGCGAACAGCGCCCCGGCGTCGGCGGCGGTGCGGGCGGCCGCGGCCAGGTAGCCCGCCGGCGGGGGCAGCACGCCGCCCTCGCCGAGCATCGGCTCGAGCAGCACCATCGCCGTCTGCCCGCCGACCGCGCCGGCCAGCGCGGCGGCGTCGCCGTACGGCACGTACCGGACGCCGCCGGGCAGCGGGGCGAACGCGGCGGCCTTCGACGGCTGCCCGGTGAGCGCGAGCGCGCCCATCGTGCGGCCGTGGAAGGCGCCCTCGGCGGTGACGACCTCGGGCCGGCCGGTGAGCCGGCTGATCTTGAAGGCGGCCTCGTTGGCCTCGGCGCCGGAGTTGCAGAAGAAGACCCGCCCGGGCCGGCCGGCGAGCTCCAGCAGCCGCTCGGCGAGGGTGACGCCGGGCTCGTGCATCGCCAGGTTGGAGACGTGGCCGAGGGTGCCCGCCTGGCGGGTGATCGCCTCGGTGACCCGCGGGTGGGCGTGGCCGAGGATCGTCGTCGCGATGCCGCCGAGCAGGTCGGTGTGCTCGCGGCCGTCGACGTCCCAGACGACCGACCCCTCGCCGCGGGCGAGCGCGACCGGGGGCGTGCGGTAGTTGCCCATCATCACGGCCGACCAGCGGGTGGCCAGCTCCTCCGTGTGGGTCATGCCGGCTCCTCTCCGCTCAGGCTGTGGGCGGGGACGACCATCGTCCCGGTGCCCTCGGTGGTGAACATCTCCAGCAGCAAGGCGTGCGGGGTGCGGCCGTCGACGACGGTCGCCCGCTTCAGCCCGCCCTCGACCGCCCGCAGGCAGGCGGCCATCTTCGGGATCATCCCGGCGTCGAGGTCCGGGAGGATCTCCGCGAGCTCGGCGGCGTCGATCTGCTGCACGAGCGAGTCGCGGTCGGGCCAGTCGGCGTAGAGGCCCTCGACGTCGGTGAGGACGACGAGCTTGACCGCGCCCAGCGCGACGGCGAGCGCCGCCGCGGCGGTGTCGGCGTTGACGTTGTGCACCACGCCGTCGCGGTCGGGGGCCACCGTGGCCACCACCGGGATCTTCCCGGCGGCCAGCAGCGCGGTGACCGGTGCCGGGTCGACCGCGGCGACGTCGCCCACCAGGCCGACGTCGACCGGCTCGCCGTCGACGACGGCCGTCGTCCGCTCGGCGGTGAACAGCCCGCCGTCCTCCCCGGACAGGCCGACCGCGAGCGGGCCGTGGGAGTTGATCAGCCCCACGACCTCCGGGCCGACCTGGCCGGTGAGCACCATGCGGACCACCTCGACGGTCTCCGGGGTGGTCACCCGCAGGCCGCCGCGGAACTCGCTGGCGATGCCGAGCCGGGACAGCATCCCGGTGATCTGCGGGCCGCCGCCGTGGACGACGACGGGCAGGATGCCGCAGGTCCGCAGGAACACCATGTCCTCGGCGAAGGCGCGGCGGCACTCCTCGTCGACCATCGCGTGGCCGCCGTACTTGATCACCACCACGTTGCCGTGGAACTCGCGCAGCCACGGCAGCGCCCCGGTGAGGACGGCGACCTTCCGGGCGTCGCCCTCCGGGTCGTAGGTGCGCATCACCCGGGTGGTGCCGATGCGGCGGCGCGGCGGCGGGGGCTGCTCGTCGATCCGGACGTCGGGCGGGCTCGGGTCCTGTGCGGTGCTCATGTGGAGTACGCCGAGTTCTCGTGCACGTAGGCGATGGACAGGTCGTTGGTCCAGATCGTGGCCTGCTCGGTGCCGGCCCGGAGGTCGACGTCGATGGTGATGGCCCGGCCGGTGAGGTCGACGCCCTCGCGCGGGTCGCCGATGGCGCCGCCCCGGCAGACGGTCACGCCGTTGATCGTGACGTCGACGCCGTCGGGCTCGAAGGCGGCGTCGGTGGTGCCGATGGCGGCGAGCACCCGGCCCCAGTTGGGGTCGTTGCCGAACAGCGCCGTCTTGAGCAGGTTGTTGCGCGCGCAGGCCCGGCCGGCGGTGAGCGCGTCGCGCACGCTGGCCGCGTTGCGGACGGTGATCGCGATGTCCTTGGTGGAGCCCTCGGCGTCGGCGAGCAGCTGCATGGCGAGGTCGGTGGCCGCGGCGGTGAGCGCCTCGGCCACCTCCGCCGCGGACGGCGTGACGCCGCTGGCGCCGTTGGCCATCGCGATGACCGTGTCGTTGGTGGACAGGCAGCCGTCGGAGTCGACCCGCTCGAAGCTGACGCCGGTGGCGGCGGCCAGCGCCTCCTGCAGGACGGCCGGCTCGACGGCGGCGTCGGTGGTGAGGACGACGAGCATCGTGGCGAGGCTCGGCGCGAGCATGCCGGCGCCCTTGGCCATGCCGCCGACGGACCAGCCGTCGCGCTGCTGCACCGTCGTCTTGGGCACCGAGTCGGTGGTCATGATCGCCCGGGCGGCGTCGGGACCGCCGTCGGCGGACAGCGCCCCCGCGGCGGCGGTGACGCCGGGCAGCAGCCGGTCCATCGGCAGCCGGACGCCGATCAGCCCGGTGGAGGCGACGGCGACGTCGACCGCGCCGACCTCCAGACCGGCACGCCCGAGCGCGGCGGCGGTGTGCTCGGCGGTGGCGTGGGTGTCCTGGAAACCCTCCGGGCCGGTGCACGCGTTGGCGCCGCCGGAGTTGAGGACGACCGCCCGCAGCCGCCCGCCGGAGAGGACCTGCCGGCTCCACAGCACCGGCGCGGCGGGGAAGCGGTTGGTGGTGAAGACGGCGGCCGCGGCGTCCTGCGGGCCGTCGTTGACGACCAGCGCGACGTCCTGGGCGCCGGTGCTCTTGAGCCCGGCCGCGACGCCGGCGGCCCGGAAGCCCGCGGGTGCGGTGACGCTCACGGGGCCACCCCCACCAGCGGCAGGCCCGCGGTCTCGGGCAGGCCGAGGGCGATGTTGGCGCTCTGGACGGCCCCGCCCGCGGTGCCCTTGGTGAGGTTGTCGACGGCGGCGACGACGACCAGCCGGCCGGCGTCGGGGTCGACGGCGACCTGGACCGCGACCGTGTTCGCGCCGAGCACCTGCGCGGTGGTGGGCCACTGGCCCTCGGGCAGCAGGTGCACGAACGGCTCGTCGCCGTAGGCCTCGGCGTAGGCGGCCCGCGCGGCCTCGGCGTCGGTGCCCGGCCGCAGCGGCGCCGAGCAGGTGGCGAGGATGCCCCGGCTCATCGGCACCAGCGTGGGCGTGAAGCTGATCCGCACCGGCTGGCCGGCGGCGGCGCCGAGGGTCTGCGCCATCTCCGGGGTGTGCCGGTGGACCCCGCCGACGCCGTAGGCGCTCGCCGATCCCATGACCTCGCTGCCGAGCAGGTGCGGCTTCGCGGCCTTGCCCGCGCCGGAGGTGCCGGAGGCGGCGACCACGACGATGTCGGGCTCGACCAGGCCCGCGGCCAGCGCCGGGGCCATCGCGAGGGTGACCGACGTCGGGTAGCAGCCGGGGACGGCGATCCGCCGCGCGCCGGCCAGCTTCTCCCGCTGGCCGGGCAGCTCGGGCAGGCCGTAGGGCCAGGAGCCGGAGTGCTCGCCGCCGTACCAGCGGGCCCAGGCGGCCGGGTCCTCGAGCCGGTGGTCGGCGCCGCAGTCGATGACGAGCGTGTCCTCGGGCAGCTGCGCGGCGATCGCGGCCGACTCGCCGTGCGGGAGCGCGAGGACGACGACGTCGTAGCCGGCGAGGTCCGCGGGCGCGCTCGGCCGCACCTCGAGGTCGGCGAAGGGCAGCAGGTGGGGCTGCAGCTCGCCCAGGCGTCGGCCGGCGCTCGAGTTGGCGTGCACCCCGGCCAGCCGGAGGTGCGGGTGCCCGGCCAGCAGCCGGACCACCTCACCGCCCGCGTACCCGGTGGCGCCGGTGACCCCGACCGTCCACGTCTGCCCTGTGTTCACGATGCATGACCATACAGGAGCGTGCATGACCTTTCATCGTCGAGGTCGGGTCCCCGTGCCGGCACGGTCGTGCTCTGCGCGCGATGGTGTGCAGAGCACGACCTCCCCGGAGGACGCACGGCCTCCCGAGCCGGGTCGTGCTCTGCCCCGCCGGTGTGGGCAGAGCACGAGCACCCGCGGGGAGAGTCCTCGAGCACTGCCCCGCAGGCGTGGGCAGAGCACGAGCACCCGCAGGCGGAGTCCTCGAGCACTGCCCCGCAGGCGTGGGCAGAGCACGAGCACCCGCGGGGAGAGTCCTCGAGCACTGCCCCGCGGGGGTGGGCAGAGCACGAGCACCCGCAGGCGGAGTCCTCGAGCACTGCCCCGCGGGGGTGGGCAGAGCACGGGCCGCCGCGGAGGAACAGGCGCGGGGTCAGGCCAGGGGGTCGGCGTCGCCGTACGGGAGCAGCCGCAGCCGGCGGGCGTCGCCGGCCGGGGTGGTGGCGCGCAGGGCGTCCAGGGTGTCGGCGCCGGCGCGCAGGAAGCGCCCCGACCACGCGTCGAGCTCCCCGGCGGCGATGGCCACGACGAGGTCGACGACGTCGGCGGGCCGGGTCCACTCGGTGCGGCCGGCGTGCATGGGCATGGCGCGGGTCATCGCGGTGTCGACGACGCCCGGCGCCACGTCGAACGCGCGCACGCCGTGCCCGGCGCCGGCCAGCCCGATCGCCTCGGTGATCCGCATCTGCGCGGACTTGCCGGCCGAGTAGGCGCTGTAGCGTGCGTCGCCGCGGGTGCCCAGGCCGCTGGCCAGCCCGACCACGCGCCCGCCGCCGGCCGCGAGCATCCCCGGCAGCACGGCGCGGGCGAGGAGGAACGGCCCGCGCACCTGGCTCTCCACCACCGACCACCACTGCTCGGGGTCGGCCTCCCACAGCAGCACCTCGGCGGCGTCGATCGCGCCCGCGTTGTTGACCAGCAGGCCCACCGGGCCGAGCTCCGCGGTCACCCGGGCGACGGCGGCGTCGACCGCGGCGGCGTCGGTGACGTCGGCGGGCACGGCCAGCGTGCGCCCCCCGGTGGCCGCGGCGACGTCGTCCATCGCCGCCCGCAGCCGCTCCCCGCCGCGGGCGAGGCCGGCGACGGCGGCGCCGCGGGCGGCCAGCCCCTCGGCGAGGTGCCGGCCGATGCCCGCGGACGCCCCGGTGACGAGCACAACCAGCCCGGAGAGGTCAGGCATCACCACTGCGCAGGGTGATCCCCTGCATGGCGACGACGGCGAGGATGCCCTCGCGCACCTGGGCGACGTCGGCCGCGGTGAGCGTGCGGTCGGGCGCGCGCAGCACCAGCGAGTACGCCAGCGAGCGCGACCCGGTCGGCACCGGCGGGCCGGAGTAGACGTCGAACAGGCGCACCGCCTCGAACAGCTCGCCCGCTCCCCCGCGCACCAGCGACTCGACGTGCGAGGCGGTGACCTCGTCGGGCACGACGAAGGCGAGGTCGAGGAACACCGGCGGGAAGGCGGAGATCCGCGGGCCGACGGGCACCGGCCGGGCCGGGAGCGCGTCGACGTCGAGCTCCATCACCGACGTGCGGGCGGGCAGGTCCAGCGCCGCGCACACCCGCGGGTGCAGCTCGCCGGCGTACCCGGCCACGACGTCGTCGTCGCCGACGCGCACGACCAGCTCGGCGCAGCGGCCCGGGTGCCAGGGCGCCCGCTCGCCGGGGCGGACGAACAGTTCCACGCCCGCGGCCGCGGCCACCACGCGCGCGGCCTGCACGGCGTCGGCCCAGCCGGCCGGGCGGCCCGGGCCCCACCAGCCGCGCGGCTCGCGCTGGCCGGCGAGGGCGACGGCGACGTGCCACGGCTGCTCGGGCACCGCGCCCAGCAGCGCGGCGAGCGTCTCGTCGTCGGGCCGGGCGTCGACGCCGGGGAGCGGCGCGGGGGTGCGGTCGCCGCCGCGGAAGACCGCGCCGTGCTCGAACAGGGCGAGGTCGCGCTGCCCGCGGGCCAGGTTGCGGGCCAGGGTGGCGAGCAGGCCCGGCAGCAGCGTGGTGCGCAGCGCCGGCTCCTCCTCCGACAGCGGGTTGCGCACGAGGACCACGGCGCGCCGCTCGTCGTCGGCGTCCAGGCCGAGGGCGTCGAACACCGACGGCGCGAGGAACGGGTAGGCCGGCGCCTCGACGTGGCCGGCCTCGGCCAGCGCCCGGCCGATCGCGCGGCGGCGGCGCTGGGTCTCGGTGAGCCCGCGCCCGGGCGGGGCGGTGGGCAGCACGGAGGGGACGTCGTCGTAGCCGGCGAGGCGGACGACCTCCTCGACCAGGTCGGCCGGGTCGGTGAGGTCGGGGCGCCAGGACGGCGGGGTGACGGTGAGCCGGTCCCCGTCGGCCTCCACGGCGCAGCCGACGGCGCCGAGCAGCTCGACCACCTGCTCCGGCGGGTAGGGCACGCCGGAGACCCGGCCGGGCCGGTCGGCGGCCAGCGCGATCGTCGGGCGCGGGCGGCGGGTGTCGACGTCGACCGGCGCGCCGACGACGCGGGCGCCGCCGTACTCGGCGAGCAGCGCCGCCGCGCGGGCGAGCGCGACGACGGTCATCTCCGGGTCGACGCCGCGCTCGAAGCGGCGGGCCGCCTCGCTGGGCAGCCGGTGCCGGCGGGCGGTGCGGGCCACCCCGGTCGGTTCCCAGTGCGCGGCCTCCAGCAGGACGTCCGTCGTGCCGTCACCGATCTCGGTGGACGCCCCGCCCATGACCGCGGCCAGCCCGATCGGGCCGGTGTCGTCGGTGATGAGCAGGTCGTCGTCGGACAGCACGCGGTCGGCGCCGTCGAGGGTGGTCAGCCGCTCGCCCTCGCGGGCCCGGCGGACGACGATCGGGCCGGTCACCGCGGCGCGGTCGAAGGCGTGCATCGGCTGGCCGAGCTCGAGCATCACGTAGTTGGTGACGTCGACGGCCAGCGAGATCGACCGGATGCCGGACTGGGCCAGCCGGCGGCGCATCCACCAGGGGCTGGGCGCGGTCGGGTCGAGGCCCTCCAGGGCGACCATCGAGAACCGGTCGCAGCGCTCGGCGTCGGCGACGGTGACGTCCCACGCCGGCTCGCCGGACCAGCTCGGGTCCTCGGCGGCGCCCGGGTCGCGCCAGCCGACCGCGAGGCCGGTGCCCATCTCGCGGGCGATGCCGCGCATGGACAGGCAGTAGCCGCGGTCGGGGGTGACGGCCAGCTCGACGACGACGTCGTCGAGGCCCACGACCGGGCGGGCGTCGGCGCCGGGCTCGAACCCGTCGCCGAGCACGAGGATCCCGGCGTGGTCCTCGCCGATGCCGAGCTCGCGGACCGAGCAGATCATCCCGTCGGACACGTGGTCGTAGGTCTTCCGGGCGGCGATCTCGAACCCGCCGGGCAGCACCGCGCCGGGCAGCGCGACGACGACGGTGTCGCCGACGGCGAAGTTCCGGGCGCCGCAGACGATGCCGCGCGGGGCGCCCTCGCCGACGTCGACCTGGCACCAGCGGATCGGCTTCTTGAAGCCCGTGAGCTCCTCGATCCCCAGCACCCGGCCGACCACCAGCGGGCCGGTGACCTCGGCCGGGGTGTGGACCTCCTCGACCTCGAGGCCCAGCCGGACGAAGGCGGCGTCGAGCTCCTCGACGGTCGTCCCGGCGGGGACGTCGACGTACTCGGCCAGCCAGCCGACGGGGACCCGCATCAGAGCTCCACTCCGAACGCCTTCGTGAACCGGACGTCGCCCTCGACGATGTCGCGCATGTCGCCGACGCCCGAGCGGAACTGCAGCGCCCGCTCGATGCCCATGCCGAAGGCGAAGCCGCTGAACTCCTCGGGGTCGACGCCGCAGGCCACGAGCACCCGCGGGTTGACCATCCCGCAGCCGCCCCACTCGACCCAGCGCGGGCCGTCGCGGTGCTCGGGGAACCAGACGTCGAACTCCGCCGAGGGCTCGGTGAAGGGGAAGTAGCTCGGCCGCCAGCGGGTGATCGCCTCCGGGCCGAACAGCGACCGCGCCAGGGAGTCGAGTGTGCCGCGCAGGTGCGCCATGGTCAGGCCGCGGTCGACCGCGAGGCCCTCCACCTGGTGGAACACCGGGGTGTGCGTCGCGTCGAGCTCGTCGGTGCGGTAGACCCGCCCGGGCGCGACGACGTAGACCGGCGGCGTGCGGGACAGCAGCGTGCGGGCCTGCACCGGGCTGGTGTGGGTGCGCAGCACCAGGCCGGAGTCCTCGGGCGCCACGAAGAGGGTGTCCATCATCGTGCGCGCCGGGTGGTCGCGGCCGATGTTGAGCGCGTCGAAGTTCAGCCACTCGGCCTCGAGCTCGGGGCCGTCGGCCACCTCGTAGCCCATGCCGACGAAGACGTCGGCGATGCGCTCCTGCAGCGTGGTCAGCGGGTGGCGGGCGCCGCGCGGGGCGCGGTCCCAGGGCAGGGTGACGTCGACCCGCTCCTCGGCCAGCACCCGCGCGTCGCGCTCGGCCTCGAGCTCCGCGCGGCGGGCGTCGAAGGCCTCGGTGACGGCGACGCGCGCGGCGTTGACGCGCTTGCCGGCGTCGGCGCGGGCGGCCGGCGGCAGCGCGCCGAGCTCGCGGCGGGCCAGCGGCACGGGCGCGCGGTCACCGAGGTGGGCCGGGCGGGCGGCGGCCAGCGCGTCGAGGTCGGCAGCGGACGCGAAGGCCTCCCGGGCCGCCGCGACGGCTCCGTCGAGGGCCTCGGCGGACAGGGCCGCGACCTGCTTGGGGTCGTAGGGGTCGTTGGCGCCGGACACGGGAGGCCATTCTGCCCGGCTCTCCTCCCCGTCCGCCTGCGGGTTCCGGTCCCGTCGGCGGCGGCTGCCAGGATCGGGCGGCGCGGCGGGCCGGCAGGGCGGTGCGGCGGGGACGGACACGGGGAGGCGCACCGGATGGCGACGCTGCTGGCGCTGGCCTCGGCCGTCGTCTACGGGATGGCCGACTTCGCCGGCGGCATGGCCAGCCGGCGGGTCGCCGCGGCCACCGTCGTCGCGCTGTCGCAGGCCGCGGGCCTGCTCACCGTGGCGCTGCTGCTGCCGTGGCTCGGCGGGGACCCGGCGCCGGCCGACCTCCTGTGGGGCGCGGTCGCCGGGATCGCCGGCGGCGCCGGGCTGGTCCTCTTCTACCGGGCGCTGGCCACCGGCGTGATGAGCGTCGTGGCGCCGGTGACGGCGGTGTCGGCCGCGGCGCTGCCGGTGCTCGGCGGGCTGCTGCTCGGCGAGCGGCTGGGCGCGGTGGCGGTGGCCGGCATCGTCCTGGCGCTGGTCGCGGTGGTGCTGGTGTCGGCGGAGGGCGGGCTGGCCTCGCTGCGCTCGGCCCGGCTGTCGGCCGTCGCCCCCGCGCTGGCCGCCGGCGCGGGCTTCGGCCTGTTCTTCGTCGTGCTCGACCGCACCGGCGACGACGCCGGGCTCACGCCGCTGGCCGCCGCCCGCGTGGTGTCGGTGCTGCTCGTCGGCGGGCTGGCGCTGGCCGGCGGGTCGGGGCTGCGGGTGCCGCGGCGGGTCCTGCCGGTGGTGCTGCTGGCCGGCATCGGCGACATGACGGCCAACGCGCTGTTCCTCGTGGCCACCCAGGCCGGCGGGTCGCTGGCGATCACCGGCGTGCTGGCGTCGCTCTACCCGGTGAGCACGGTGGTGCTGGCGCAGGTGCTGCTCCGCGAGCGGCTGGTCGCCGCGCAGCGGGCCGGGCTGGGCGCCGCGGCCGCGGCCGTCGTCCTCATCGCCCTTCCCTCCTGACCCTCCGGGGGGAGATCCCGGACCACCGGGTGTCGGATTCCGCCTCCCGTGCCGACAACGACCGCGTGACCCTCTCCTCACAGGCACCGGCGCCCGGCGGCACGGTGACCGACACCGTGGCCGACGTCGTGTCCGCCGCGCTGCTCGACGACGCCATCCGCGGCGTCCACAGCGTCTTCCAGCCGATCGTGGAGCTCGACACCGGACGGGTGGTCGCCTACGAGGCGCTCGCCCGCGGTCCGGTCGGCCCGCTCGAACGGCCCGACGCCCTCTTCGCGGCCGCCCGCGCCGCCGGCCGGCTGGCCGAGCTCGACGAGGCGTGCCGTGCCGCCGCCTTCCGCGGCGCCGTCGACGCCGCCCTCGTCGCCCCGCTGACGGTCTTCGTGAACGTGGAGCCCGAGGTGCTCGACACCGCCCCGCTGGCCGACCTGCTGGCCATCGCCGAGCGGGCGCCCGGCCACGTCCGGGTCGTCATGGAGATCACCGAGCGGGCGATCGCGGCCCGCCCGGCCGAGCTCCTGCGCACGGTGGAGCGGGTCCGCGAGCTCGGCTGGTCGATCGCCGTCGACGACGTCGGCGCGGAGTCGATGTCGCTGGCGTTCCTGCCGCTGCTGCGCCCCGACGTGGTGAAGCTCGACCTGCGCCTGGTGCAGGAGCGCCCCGGCCCGCAGATCGCCGAGATCATGAACGCGGTCAACGCCTACGCCGAGCGCAGCGGCGCCGTCGTGCTGGCCGAGGGCATCGAGGACGAGCGCCACCTGCGGACCGCCCGCGGCCTCGGCGCCACCCTCGGCCAGGGCTGGCTGTTCGGCCGGCCCGGCCCGGGTGCCGCGCCCGGCCTGACCGTCGGCGAGCTGGCGCTGCCCGGCGCCGGCGCCCCGGCCGGCGCGCTCGGCGCGGTGTCGCCCTTCGCCTGCCTGCCCGACGGCACCCCGCTGCGGCGGGCGCCCAAGGCCCTGCTCATCGAGCTGTCCAAGCAGCTGGAGCGCGAGGCGATGCGGCTGGGCGAGACCTGCGTGGTCGCCTCGACCTTCCAGGAGGCGCGCCACTTCACCGTCTCCACCACCCAGCGCTACCGCGACCTGGTCGCCCGCGCCGGCTTCGTCTGCGCCCTGGGCGAGGACCTGCCGGTCGAGCCGCTGCCCGGCGTGCGCGGCGCCCACCTCGACCCGGCCGACCCGGTGCGCGGCGAGTGGGACGTCGCCGTCCTGTCCCCGCACTTCAGCGCGGCCCTGCTCGCCCGCGACCTCGGCGAGGACGGTCCCGACCTCGAGCGCACCTTCGAGTACGCGCTCACCTACGACCGCGACACGGTGTCGGCCGCGGCGCAGTCGCTGCTGTCGCGGGTGGCACCGCGGGTCGGCCCCGTCGCCGGGCTCCCGGCGCACGCGCCGGCCGCGGCCGCCCCGGCGGGCCGGCCCGCCGGCGGTCTCGCCGTCGGCACCACCAACGCCGAGGTGCTGCTGCGCCGGGCGCTGGAGGCCACGCCGAGCGGCGTGACCGTGGTGGACATGCGGCTGGCCGACCAGCCGATCGTCTACGCCAACGCCGCCTTCCGGGAGCTCGCCGGGCTGTCCGCGCAGGACATCCTCGGCCGCAACTGCCGGCAGCTGCAGAGCCCCGACGCCGACCCCGCCGCCGTCGCGCGGATCCGGGCCGCCGTCGCCGCGGGCGAGTCCTGTCGCGAGACGGTGCTCAACGTGCGCGGCCCCGAGCGGACGCCGTGGTGGAACGAGCTGCACCTCGCGCCGGTGCACGACGCCGACGGCACCGTCGTCCAGTACATCGGCGTGCAGGTGGACGTGACCGCCCGCGTGGAGGCCGAGCGGGCGCTGGTCCGCGAGCGGGACCGCACGTCGGCGGCGCTGGCCCGCATCCAGGAGCTCGCCTACACCGACCCGCTCACCGGCCTGCCCAACCGGCGGCGACTGGAGGAGCAGGTGGAGGCGGCGATCTGGGAGGCCCGAGCCCGCGGCGACGCCCTCGGCCTGCTGTTCGTCGACCTCGACGGGTTCAAGGCGGTCAACGACGCGCTCGGCCACGCCGCCGGCGACGAGCTGCTGCAGGTGGTGGCCGGCCGGCTGCGCGACCGGGTCCGCCGCCGCGACCTGCTGGCCCGGCTCGGCGGGGACGAGTTCCTCGTCGCGCTGCCCGACCTGCACCCGGAGACCGCGGCCGCCGAGGCGGCGCGGGTCGCCGAGGAGCTGGTGGCCTCGATCCGCCGTCCGGTGCCGCTCTTGGGCACCGAGGTGACGGTGGGCGCGAGCATCGGGGTGAGCGTCTGCCCGGCCGACGGCGTCGTGTTCGCCGACCTGCTGCACCGGGCCGACCTGCGGATGTACGAGCGCAAGGCCGCCTCGCGCGGCGCGGTGGCCCGGGCGGCCACCGCGCGGGCGGCGGCCGCGGCGGTGCCGCCGCCGGCGGCGCCCGTGCTCGGCTGACCGGGGAGGGTCCGGCCGGGCACGGGGCGGAGGGGGACGGCGCGGTCGCGCCGTCCCCCTCCGCGCGTCCGGGTGGCGCCCGCGCCGGACCCGGTCCCGGCTCAGCGGAAGGCCGCCGCGGCCGCCTCGACCGTCGCGACGTAGGCGGCCCGGGCGGCGTCGCCGTCGCGGGTGAGGTTGTCGTTGTCCCGGCGCAGGCCGGCCGCGCCGTCGAGGCCCTCGCGCAGCACGTCGGCGTGGCCGGCGTGGCGCGCCACCTCGGCCAGCACGTGGACCAGCAGCGCGTGCAGCGTGGGGTGGCGGCGCTCCTCGGGCCACCACGGCACCTCGCCGGTGGCGTCCAGCGGGAGCGCGGCGACGGTGGCCTCCGCGTGCGCGGCCACCCGGGCGGAGAGCGCGAGGACGTCGGCACGGGACTCGTCGGCGCGCGCCCACAGGTCGTCGTCGTCCCCCGCGCCGGGGTCGTCCCAGACCATCGGCTCGGGGAACGGCCGGCCCAGCACGCCGCCCAGGTAGCCGGCCTCCACGCAGGCGAGGTGCTTCACCAGGCCGAGCAGGTTGGTGCCGGTGGGCGTCAGCGGCCGGCGCACGTCGTACTCCGAAAGCCCGTCGAGCTTCCAGAGCAGCGCCTCGCGGGCGGAGGTCAGGTAACGCAGGAGGGTCGCCTTGGCCGCGTCGTCGTCCACCCGGGCAGCCTGTCAGCCCTGGGCGAGCTGTGTGGCGTAGAGGCAGATGGCCGCGGCGGCGGCCAGGTTGAGGCTCTCGGCGCGGCCGCGCATCGGGATCCGCACCCGGGCGTCGGCGGCCGCGGCCAGCTCCGGCGGCACGCCGCGCGCCTCGTTGCCGAACAGCCACAGCACCGGCCCGGCGAGGACGTCGCCCAGCCCGTCGAGGGAGGCCTCTCCCCCGCCGTCGGCGGCGAGCACGGTGACCCCGTGGGCCCGCAGGTCGCCGACCAGCGGCTCCAACGGCGCGCCCCGGACGACGTCGAGGTGGAACAGGCTGCCCGCGCTGGACCGCACGGCCTTGCCGCCGTAGGGGTCGGCGGACCCGGCGCCGAAGACCACCGCGCCCGCGCCGCAGGCGTCGGCGGTGCGCAGCACGGTGCCGGCGTTGCCCGGGTCGGCGAGGCCGGCGAGGGCCACCGCCAGCGCCGGCGGGTCGGCGGCGAGCCGGCCGGCGGGCAGGTCGCGCAGGGCGCAGACGGCGACCAGGCCCTGCGGCGTCACGGTCTCCGACAGCGACGCCGCGGCCCTCTCGGTGACCAGCCGGACCGGGACGGCGGCGCCGGCGAGCAGGTCGCGGTGCGCGGCCGCAGCGGCCTCGGTGGCGAAGACCTCGCGGACGGCGTCCGGGTCGGACACGGCCAGCGCGAGCGCCTCGCTCACGGCCTGCCGGCCCTCGGCGAGGAAGGCGCCGGCCTCGTCGCGGCCGGCCCGGCGGGTCAGCTTCCGCGCGGCGGCCACCCGGCCCGAGCGCTCGGTCAGCAGCTCGCTCACGTCGTCGTCCTCCCCTGTCGCACGGACCCCGGACACACCGACGCCGCCGGCGCCGGCCCCGGAGGACCGGACGCCGGCGGCGTCGGGAGGCGGAACGTCAGGCGGCCTGCTCGCCACCGGCCGGAGCGGCGGCGACGGCGGCGCGGGCGGTCTCCACCAGCGCGGCGAAGGCGGCCGGCTCGTTGACCGCGAGCTCGGCGAGCACGCGGCGGTCGAGCTCGATGCCGGCCAGCTTGAGGCCCTGCATGAACCGGTTGTAGGTCATGTCGTTCTGACGCGCGGCGGCGTTGATGCGGGTGATCCACAGCTTGCGGAAGTCACCCTTGCGCACCTTGCGGTCGCGGTAGTTGTAGGTGGCCGAGTGGAGGATCTGCTCCTTGGCCTTGCGGTACAGGCGCGAACGCTGACCGCGGTAGCCGCTGGCGGCCTCGAGGGTCGTCCGGCGCTTCTTCTGGGCGTTGACCGCCCGCTTCACGCGTGCCACGTGAGTACTCCTTGTTCGTTACGGGAGGCGGGGGCTCAGATGCCCAGCAGCTTCTTGACGGCCTTGGTGTCGGCGGGGCTCAGGACCTGGTCCTTCTCCAGCCGGCGCTTGCGCCGCGAGGACTTGTGCTCGAACTTGTGCTGGTTGTTGGCCTGCTCGCGCATGATCTTGCCGGTGCCCGTCACGCGCACCCGCTTGGCGGTGCCCTTGTGGGTCTTCTGCTTCGGCATGTCCTCGTCGTCCTGTTCGTGGGTGTCGGCGCCGCGCGGCAGCGCGGGGCTGCCGCGACGGCGCCGGCCGTCTCGGTGGTGCGGTCCTGCGGTGCGCCGGTCAGGCCGTCGGGGTCTGACCCTCGGCGGCCCGCTCGGCCTTGGCCTGACGGCGGGCGCCGTCGGTCGCGGCCTGGTTCCGGTGCGGGGCGATCACCATGACCATGTTGCGGCCGTCCTGCTTCGGGTTGGACTCGATGACGCCCAGTTCGGACACGTCACCGGCCAGCCGCTGCAGCAGGCGGTAGCCCATCTCCGGGCGCGACTGCTCGCGACCGCGGAACATCACGGTGATCTTGACCTTGTCGCCCGCCTTGAGGAAGCGCTCGACGTGGCCCTTCTTGGTCTCGTAGTCGTGCGGGTCGATCTTCAGACGCAGCCGCATCTCCTTGATGACGGTGAGCGCCTGGTTCCGCCGGGCCTCGCGGGCCTTCTGGGCGGACTCGTACTTGAACTTCCCGTAGTCCATCAGCTTGACGACCGGCGGCCGGGCCATCGGCGCGACCTCGACGAGGTCGAGCTCGGAGTCCTGCGCCAGGCGCAGCGCCTCGCCGATCGGCACGATGCCGACCTGCTCGCCCTCCGGTCCGACCAGACGGACCTCGGGGACGCGGATACGGTCGTTGATACGGGGCTCGGTGATGGCCTCTCCTCTGCAGTTCACACGGGAGGAGCCGCCCTCCGGGACCGGAGACGACGAGGGCCCCGTGAGCGGTGTGCTCACAGGGCCCGTCTCGCCGGTACCGCCCCGGCCCACGGATGGGCCGGGTACGTCGCGGGACGCCGGCCGGGGCGGGCCGGCGTCTCGCGAACCGGTGACCTGGGCGCCTCGGCGGCGCCAGGTGGGAGCGGGCTCCTCTTGGGTCAGCGGCCCGGGGCGGGGCCGCTGGAGTGGTTCACGCGCCTCGTGTAGCGGGGAGGCACGCCCATGCTACAGCGTCCGGGACCTCCGGGTCATTCCCGGGCCTCCCACTCGTAGAGCAGCGGGCCGGTGGCGGGCTTCGGATGGGCCGCGCGGTGGGCGGCGAGCAGCGCCCGCAGGCCCTCGACGGCGTCGAGCGCGCGCTGCCGGTCGACCGCCTGGACGGCGAGGACGGCGACCTCGTCGTCGTTGGTGAGCTCGAGGCTGGCCCACGAGGAGTGCCGGTCGAACCGCACGGCCCGCACCCGGTCCCAGCCCAGCTCGTGCTTCACCAGCACGTTGCGCACGCGCACGCCGTCGGCGTCGGCGTCGACCCGGGACGCGCCGGCCAGCATCACGCCGCCCCCGACGAACAGGCCCAGGCCCACGACGGCGACCTGGTCGACCAGGCCGAAGGTGACCACGCCGGTCGAGGACTCGGTGAGCAGGACCGCGACGACGACCATCACGGCCACGACGACGGCGGCGGCGACCGCGCAGATCAGCCGCAGCCGGCGCGGCGTGGCGGACACGGGGACGGCGGGCGGCGTCGGCACGGCTCCCATCCTCCCAGCCCGGCGGCCCGGTGCGGTGGCAGAGTGCCGGGCGTGGAGGGTTCCGGCATGGGAGGGACCGGCGTGGGAGGGACCGGCGGAGGAGCGACGGGCATGGAGGTGACCGGCATGGAGGTGACCGGGCCCGCGCAGCAGGCGGCGTGGCGGGAGCGCACGGTGCCGGGCGTCGAGCGGGTGCGCCCCGGGCTGTGGTCGGTGCCGGTGCCGCTGGCCGGCCCGCTGCGCTGGATCAACGCCTACGTCCTGGAGCTGGCCGGTGGCGGGCTCGGGCTGGTCGACACCGGCTGGGACGCCGACGACAGCTGGGCGGCGCTGTGCGCGGGCCTGTCGGGCATCGGCGCCGGCGTCGCCGACGTCCGCGGCGTGCTGGTCACCCACATGCACTTCGACCACGTGGGGCTGGCCGCCCGGGTGCGGGAGGCCTCCGGCGCGTGGATCGCGATGCACCCGGCCGACGCCCGCGGCCTGGCCTCGCTCACCGGGCGGGCGCCGGAGCTGTCCACCGAGACCGAGGTGGCCTTCCTGGTGGGCCTGGGTGCGCCGGAGGCGGACGCCCGCGCCGACGCCGGCACGCCGGAGCAGCGCGCGCAGTGGCACCGGCTGGCCCGGCCCGACCGGCTGCTGGAGGACGGCGACCGCGCCGACCTGCCCGGCTGGTCGCTGCGCGCGGTGCACACGCCCGGGCACACCGCCGGGCACCTGTGCTTCGCCGACGAGGACACCGGCCTCTTCTTCGCCGGCGACCACGTCCTCCCCCGCATCAGCCCCAACATCTCCACCCACGCCGGCGGCCTGGCCGACCCGCTGCGCGAGTACCTCGGCTCGCTGGAGGCCGTCGGCGCGCGGGAGCCCGCCGAGGTGCTGCCCGGCCACGAGTGGCGGTTCCGCGGCCTCGGCGCGCGCACCCGCGAGCTGCGCGCCCACCACGAGCGGCGGCTGGCCGAGCTGCTGGCCGCCGTCCGCGAGCATCCCGGCAGCACGCCCTGGGACCTCGCCGCGCACCTCACCTGGTCGCGCCCGTGGTCGGAGTACGCGCGGCGGATGCGGATCTTCGCCGTCACCGAGACCGACGCGCACCTGCGGCTGCTGGCCAGCCGCGGGCTGGTGACCGGCGACGGCGGCGCGGTGCCCACCTGGACGGCGGCGGCCCTGCGCTGAGCCGCGGCCCCGCCGCGGCACTAACCTCCGGGGGCGGACCACGTCCACCCAGAGCCGGTGCCGAGGTGGCCGCACTCCTGACGAGGTGCACCCATGCGCCCTGACGCGTCCCCGCACCTCCCGCTGGCCGACGAGCTGTCGGTGGTCTTCGCCCGCATGGCGGGCCTGCTGCTGTCCGAGGAGACGGTCGACACCTCGCTGGGGCTGCTCAGCGCGCTCGTCCTCGAGACCGTGCCGGGGGCGGCCGGCGCCGGGGTGTCGATCGTCGACGAGCAGGGCCGCCGGTCCGCGGGCGCCACCGACCGCCGGGTCGAGCAGGCCGACGCCCTCCAGTACGAGCTCGACGAGGGGCCGTGCCTGGCCGCGGTCGCCGGCCGGCAGCTCGTGCGGGTCCCCGACCTGGCCACGGAGACCCGCTGGCCCCGCTGGGCGGCCGGGGCGGCGCGGCTCGGCCTGACCGCTGCGCTCAGCGCCCCGCTCGTCGCCGGGGAGCGGACGCTGGGGGCGCTCAAGGTCTACGCCGACGCCCCCGGTGTCCTCGACGCCCACACCGAGCGCCTGGTGACCATGGCCGCCGCGCAGGCGGCGATCCCGGTGGCCAACGTGCAGCACCGGGAGCGGGCCCGCCGGACCAGCGACGAGCTCCGCCAGGCGCTCGCCGCCCGCGACCTCGTCAGCACGGCCAAGGGCGTGCTGATGGCCCGGCACGGGATCAGCGAGGAGGCCGCCCTGGGGATGCTGGTCGCCCGCTCCGGCGGGGAGGCCGGGACCCTCCGGCAGGCCGCGCGCACCGTGGTCGACTCCGCCGTCCGCCGGCGCCGCTGATGGAGCGGTCCGGCCCCGTCCCGCCGTCCGAGCAGCTGGCCGCGCTGCGCGCGGCCAAGGCCCTGGCGGGTCTCGACGACGAACAGCTGTGGGTGCGGTACTTCTCGCTCGGCGGGAACGCCGACCTCATGGCCGTCGAGGCCCACCTCAGCGGCGTCCTCCCGCTGCCGCCCGTCGACGGCGACCTGCTGGCGCTCGCGGTCAACGAGCGGCTCGACGAGCTCGTCACCGCCCGGCGGGTCCCCTACACCCGCCCGCAGTACCGCCACCGGCCGACCACCGGCCCGCTCGCCGCCCTGCTGCAGCTGCTGGACACCGCGAGCACGGCCTCCCCCGACCGGCTGCCCGCCCTCACCGCCGACGCCGGCCGGATGCTGGGCGTGGAGGTCGTCGTGCACGTCGTCGACCACCAGCAGCGCCGGCTGTGGCGGCTGCCGTGCGACGACGAGCCCGCCGGGGAGCCGATCGCCGTCGAGGGGACGCTGCCCGGCCGCGTCTTCCAGACGGGCACCCCGCTGCCGTCGGAGGGGCACGGCGCCCCGCGGCTGTGGGTGCCGCTGGTCGACGGCGCGGACCGGCTCGGCGTCCTGGAGGTGCAGGTCGGCAGCGCGGCCGAGCTCGAGGACCCCGGCCTGCGCGCCCAGTGCCGCTGGCTGTCCTCCCTGGTCGGCCACCTGGTCACCTCGATGGGCCCCTACGGCGACGCGCTGGAACGCGCCCGGCGCACGGTGCGGCGGTCGGTGTCGGCCGAGCTGATCTGGCAGCAGCTGCCGCCGCTCACCGCGGCCTCCGAGCAGTTCGTGCTCGCCGGGCTGCTGGAGCCGGCCGAGGACGTCGGCGGGGACGCCTTCGACTACTCCCTGTCCCGCGAGACCGTCTCGATGGCGGTGTTCGACGCGATGGGCCACGGCCTGCCGGCGGGGCTCATCGCCGCCGGCGCGCTGGCGGCCTACCGCAGCGTGCGCCGCGACGGCCGCAGCGTCTTCGAGCAGGCCCTCGCCGTCGACGAGGTGGTCGCCGCGACGTTCCCCGGCAGCTCCTTCGTCACGGGCGTCCTGGCCGAGCTGGCCACCGGCTCCGGGCGGCTGCGGTACGTCAACGCCGGCCACCCCCCGCCCCTGCTGCTGCGCGGCGGCCGGGTGGTCAAGGAGCTCGGCGGCGGGCGGCGGGTGCCCTTCGGGATCGAGGCCGGCGGGGTCACCGTCGGCGAGGAGGTGCTCGAGCCCGGGGACTGGCTGGCCGTCCACACCGACGGGGTCACCGAGGCCCGGGACGCCTCGGGGGCCTGGTTCGGCGAGGAGCGGCTCGTCGAGTTGCTGACCCGGGCGTCCGCCGCGGGACACCCGCCGCCGGAGACGGCCCGCCGGCTGATGCGGGCCGTGCTCGACCACCAGGGCGGCGTGCTGCAGGACGACGCCACCGTGCTGCTCGCCTGCTGGGACGCCGGGCGTCCCTGAGCCCGGGGCCGACACATGCCCGCAACGCCGACCCGCCACCATGGTGCGGTGACCGCTCCCCAGCCCGACCCGGCTCCCGCGGACGCATCACCGGCTGCCGACCCGCCGGCCGGTGCACCGGCCCCGCTGGCCGGGTACACCGTGGCCGTCACCGCGGCCCGCCGGCGCGAGGAGCTCGGCGCGCTGCTCGACCGCCGCGGCGCCCGGGTGGTCTACGCGCCGGCGATCCGGATCGTGCCGCTGGCCGACGACGCCGAGCTGGTCGCGGCCACCGAGGCGGTGCTGGCCGCGCCGGTCGACCTGGTGGTGGCGACCACCGGCGTCGGGTTCCGCGGCTGGCTGGAGGCCGCCGAGGCGTGGGACCTGCCGCTGGTGGAGCACCTGCGCACCGCCCGCGTGCTCGCCCGCGGCCCCAAGGCGCGCGGCGCGATCCGCGGCGGCGGGCTGGTCGACGCGTGGTCGCCGGCGTCGGAGTCCTCCGCCGAGGTGCTCGAGCACCTGCTCTCCGGCGCGGAGGGCCCGCTGGAGGGCCGCCGCGTCGCCGTCCAGCTGCACGGCGACCCGCTGCCGGACTTCGTCGAGGCGCTGCGCGCCACCGGCGCCGAGGTGCTCACCGTGCCGGTCTACCGGTGGGTGCTGCCCGAGGACGTCGCGCCGCTGCGCCGGCTGGTGACGACGGTGGTCGCCCGCGGGGTCGACGCCGTCACCTTCACCAGCGCCCCGGCCGCGGCCAGCCTGCTGTCGGTGGCCGCGGAGATGGGGCAGCACGACGCCGTGGTGGCCGCGCTGACCGGCGGCGTCCTGCCGGTCGCCGTCGGCCCGGTGACCGCGGGCCCGCTCGAGGCGGCGGGCGTGGCCACCGTGCAGCCCGAGCGCTCGCGGCTGGGCGCGCTGGCCCGCGAGGTGGTGGCCCGGCTGCCCGAGCGCGACCCGGTGCTCGGCGTCGGCGGCGCCCGCCTGCAGGTGCGCGGGTACGCCGCGGTGCTCGACGACCGGCTGGTGGAGCTGCCGCCCGGCTCGATGGCGGTGCTGCGGGCGCTGGCGGTGCGGCCGGGCGCCGTCGTCGCGAAGGCCGACCTGGTGCGCGGCCTGCCCGGCGGCGGGGACGGGCACGCGGTGGAGATGGCGGTGACCCGGCTGCGCGCGGCGCTCGGGCCGGGCCTGGTCGAGACCGTCGTCAAGCGCGGCTACCGCCTGGCCTTGTGATCTGTCGCCCCACCGGGCTCCACGCGCGGCCAGGTGCCGTCCCCCCCGCGCCGCTGAGCCCGCCCGCGGCTCCCCCTCGCGGCCCTGCGGGCCCCCGCTCGGGGGCCCGCAGGGAGGCGGCCTACACCCCCGCCATGCGGGACGTCGGGCGCAGGTACACCGCCCAGGTGACCAGCACGCAGACGGCGTAGAAGCCGATGAACACCAGGTAGGCGGCGTCGCCGCTGCCGGTGGTGAGGAACGACTGGCGGAACGCGAGGTTCACCAGCACCCCGCCGAACGCGCCCACGGCGCCGGCGATGCCGATGAGCGCCCCGGACATGCGCAGCGCGTGCCGGTCGGCGGCGGCCGGGTCGCCGCCCGCGGCCACCGCCTGTTGCGCCTGGGTGCGGAACACCGCCGGGATCATCTTGTAGGTCGACCCGTTGCCCACGCCGCTGAGCACGAACAGCAGCACGAACCCGACGACGAACAGCGGCAGCGACCCCACCCGGCTGGCGGTGAACACGACGGCGGCGCCGGCCGCCATCGCGATGAACGTCCAGAAGGTGATCCGGGCGCCGCCGAAGCGGTCGGCCAGCGAGCCGCCGAGCGGGCGCACGAGGCTGCCGAGCAGCGGGCCCAGCCAGGTCAGCGACGCCGCGGCCAGCGGGGTGGCGAAGTCGGCGGCGAACTGGTTCTGCAGCACCTGGCCGAAGGCGAACCCGAAGCCGATGAACGAGCCGAACGTGCCGATGTAGAGGAACGCCATCACGTAGGTGTGCGGCTCGCGGGTGGCCTCGCGCATGGCCCGCGGCTGGTTGCGCGCCGTCGTCAGGTTGTCCATGAGCAGGGCCGCGCCGACGGCGGCGACCACGATCAGCGGGACGTAGACGAGCAGCACGACCCGCGGGTGCTCCGCCCCGGCGGTGGCCAGCACGAGCAGGCCGACGAGCTGCACCACCGGGACGCCGAGGTTGCCGCCGCCGGCGTTGAGGCCGAGCGCCCAGCCCTTGAGCCGGTCGGGGTAGAAGGCGTTGATGTTGGCCATCGAGCTCGCGAAGTTGCCGCCGCCGACCCCGGCGAGGCACGAGACGACCAGCAGGGTGGAGTAGGAGACGCCGGGCTCCAGGACGACGGCGGTGGCGACGGTGGGCACCAGCAGCAGCGCGGCGCTCACGATCGTCCAGTTGCGCCCGCCGAAGGTCGCGACGGCGAAGGTGTAGGGCAGCCGCACGAAGGCGCCCAGCGCGGTGGGCAGCGTGGTGAGCAGGAACTTGCCGGCCGGGTCGATGCCGAACACCGGCTCGGGCAGGAACAGCACGAGCACCGACCACAGGCTCCAGACCGAGAAGCCGACGTGCTCCGAGAACACCGAGAAGAACAGGTTGCGGCGGGCGACCCGCTTGCCGGTGCTCTCCCAGAACTGCGGGTCCTCGGGGCGCCAGTCGTCGATCCAGCGCCCGCCGCGCGGCGGGCTCGGCGGTGCGGGGGCGGTCGGGGGCGCGGTGCGGGTGGGGGCGGCCATGGGGCGGAAGCGTCGCGGGCCGCGGTTTCCCCGCCGTCGCCGTCACGGGGAACTCCTGTTCCGATCTGCTCACCGCCCCTGCCCCCCTGTGGTGAGGCGGCCGCCGCCGGGCCGACACGCGGCGCCCGGCTCGGCCATGATCGACGCGTGGAGCAGCGGGAACGGGCGCCGGGTCGCGCGCTGGTGGAGGCCGGCGAGCTGGTGGCCGGGTCGATGGCGCGCGGCGCGGCCGGGCTGCTGTTCGACCCGGCGCCGGCGCGGGTGCGCCTGGACGCGGGGCTCGCCGCCTGGCTGCGGCGCACCGCGGACGCGGCCGACACCGAGCCGCCGTCCCCGGCGTCGACCCGCGGCCGCTGCCGCGCCGGCGCCGCGCTCGCCTTCGCCACCGAGCTGTCGGTGACCCGCGCCGCCCAGGGTCGTACCGTGCGCACCGACGCCTTCCTCCTGCCCGGCCCGGGCGAGCGCGCGCCGGCCGACGAGGTGGGCGAGGCGGTCCTGCTGGCCGCCCGCGCCACCGCCGAGGAGTGGCGGGTGCGCCACCTCGGCTACCTGCTCGCCGAGGCCGCCGTCTCCCCCGACCTCGACCCCGCCGTCGTGCACCGCGGGCTGCGGCTGGCCACCGGGCTCACCGGGCGGCAGTGGGTGCTGCTGGCCGCCGTCGGCCGGCGCGAGCGCGTCCCGCTGCCCATGACTCCGGTGCCGCAGGACCCGCGCGGCTGGACGGCGTGGGGCGCCCTGGAGGACCTGGCCGAGCTGCAGCGCGACGGCCTGCTCGACCCGCCGCCGGCCACCCCGCGCCCGGGCGGCGCGGCGCTCCCCCGGCTGCGCCCGGCCGACCTGCGGCTGACCCGCCGCGGCGTGCTGGTGCACCGGCTGCTGGCGCTGGACTTCGTGCGGGACCGGGCGGTCGCCGACGCGCTCGCCGACCTGGCCGGCTGACCCGCCGCGCTCCTACGCTCGCGCCGCGACCGCCGTCCCCGCCGTCCCCGGCGGCGCGGGCAACGACGGTGATCGTGACCGTCCCGTGACCCGCCGCTGTGGGTCCGCCGGGGGCCCCGCCGCGTGTAGAGGGTGACGGCGACCGGCGGGAGGCACGGGGTGGGCAGCGAGGACACCTGCTTCGAGTCGTTCGTGTCCCGCGAGCAGGCGGGGCTGCTGCGCCTCGCCGTCCTGCTCGCCGGCGACCGCGGGCACGCGGAGGACCTCGTGCAGACCGCCCTGCTGCGCACCTACCGGCACTGGGACCGCGTGGCCGGCCGCGGCGACCCGACGGCGTACGTCCGCCGGGCCGTGGTCACCGCGCACACCAGCTGGCGGCGCCGGCTGTCGACCGGCGAGCAGGTGGTCGAGTCCGTGCCCGACCGGGCCGGACCGGCCGACGAGCGCGACGGCGACGAGGAGCTGCGCGCGGCACTGCGGACGCTGCCGCCGCGGATGCGCGCCGCCGTCGTCCTCCGCTACTACGCCGACCTCTCCGAGCAGCAGGCCGCGCAGGCCATGGGCTGCTCCGCGAGTGCGGTCAACACCCAGACGACCCGAGGGCTCGCCCGGCTGCGCGCGCTGCTGACCGCGCCCGTGCCCGTGCCCGGGGAGGGCTCCCGATGGACGACCTGACCGACCGGCTGACCCGGCTCGCCGAGCGCACCGCTCCCCCGCCGCGGGAGGACCTCGCCGCCGCGGTGGTGGCGCGGCACCGGCGCGACCGGCGGCGGCGCACCGGCACTGCCGCGGTCGCCGTCGCGGTGGCGGCCGTGGTGGTCGCGGTGCCGGTGGTCGTGCGCGGCGGGGACGACCCCGCCCCGGCGACCGGCGTGGCCGCGCCCGGGTCCGTCCCGGACGGCGTGCTGGACGGGCCTCCCCGCGGCTCGCTGGCCGGCGACGCCGCCTTCGTCGAGGGGGTGCGGCGGCTGCCGTGGTCGGGCGACGCCGCCGGCGTGCCCGAGCCCGCCCTGGACGGCCGGCGCGTCGTGTTCGCCGGGGAGGTCGCCGGGCAGCGGTGGGCGCTGGTCGCGGCCCCGAACGGCGACCAGCCGGCCCCGCTCGTGCCCGACCCGGAGCTGGAGACCGACCTCGGCGCGCGCGGCGGAACCGTCGCCGCGTGGTTCACCGGCCCGGCCGGAGCGGCCCCGGAGCAGATGGCGGTGCACGGCCTGCCGCGCGTCGTCGACCCCGCCCAGCCGCTGGCCTCGGCCGATCCGGTCACCGGCGCGGTGGTGGTCGTCACCGAGCCGGGCGACGTGGTCAGCGTCTCGGAGCGGCCCGAGATCGCCGCCGACGGCACCGCCTCCCGCACCTGGGCCCGCGTCGACGCCCCTGACGGCGTCGCGCTGGTCGACCGCGGGCCCTCGCCGCTGCCCTCCGACGCCGCCTACCGCTACCGCGTCGAGCGCGACGGCACCGAGGTGATCACGACCATGCCGGACACGCCCTGGAGCCAGTTCACGCAACCGGAGCTGGACGTCGCCTGGGCCCGTGCGCAGCCGGCGGCGGCGCCGGGCGACCAGGTCCTGCGAGCCGAGATGGACGCCCTGCTCGCGCGCACCGGGCTGGGCCCGGACGACGTCGCCTTCTCCGTGCTGTGGGCCGGTGACGTGCCCGCGCCGACCGTCGGCACCGCCCGGCTGGCCGTCTTCACCGCCACCCTGCCGTCGGGCGCGGTGTACGTGGGGACGACGGCCGGGGTGGCCGTCGACCGCACCGGCAGCGCCGGCTGGACCTGCGGCTCGGAGCTGCGGGCCGCCGGCGACGGCGACCGGGTGGTGGCCGCGGTGTGCGACGTGACCGACGCGAGCGCCGACTCGCCGGTGCTGCCGACCCTGGTCGTCGTGGCCCCGGCCGAGGCGGCGTCGGCGCGGCTGCTCGACGCGGCCGGCGGCGTGCTCGGCGAGGTGCCGCTGGTCGACGGCGTCGCGGCGGTGGGGCCTCCGCCGGACGGGCTGGCCTCGGTCGAGACCCTCGACGCGGCGGGCGCGGTGCTCGAGCGCGCCGAGCCGCTCGGGGAGGCGCTGCTCGAGTGAGGACGCCGCTGCTGCTCACCGCCGTCCTGCTGGCCGGCTGCGCGGGGGCCCCCGGCGGCCCGGACGGCGCGGTCTGCCCCGCGATCGGGTGGACCAACGGGCTGCGCGTGCAGCTCGCCGGCGACTGGGGCGAGCCCGCGCCGGCGTCGGTCCGGGTGGCCTGCGCGGGCGGGTGCGGGCAGGTCGTCCGCGAGGACGCCGACCCGGTGCCGCGCGCCGCGGTGACGGCCGCGCTGACCGGCTCGACCGCCGGCGTCCCGGTCGACATGACGACGCCGGACTCGGCCGTCGTCACCGTGCTCGCCGCCGACGGCACCGTGCTGGCCGAGGAGGAGCGCGACCTCGACTGGGTGCGGGTCGGCGGCAGCGCGGCGTGCGGCGGGCCGATGGAGGCCGCGGTCGAGGTCGCCGCGCCCTGAGCGCTCAGGCCGAGCGGGCGTAGGCGGCGGGCGTCGTCGCCAGCATCCGGCGGAAGTGCCGGGTCAGGTGCGCCTGGTCGTGGAACCCGACCGCCTGGGCGACGTCGGCCGGCGGCATCCCGGCCAGCAGCAGCCGCCGGGCGCGGTCGACCCGCCGCCCGGTCAGGTAGCGGTGCGGCGGGAGGCCGTGCCGGCGGGTGAAGGCGCGCACGAGGTGGGTGGCCGAGACGCCGAGGTCGGCGGCGGCCGCCTCCAGCGGCAGGCCCTCGACGAGGCGGGCGTCGAGCAGGTCGCGCAGCCGGTCGGCGACGCGGTCGTCGCGGACCTCGTCCGGCGCGGCGACGGCGCGGTCGAGGTGGCGGCCCAGTCGCTCGACGACGAACGCCAGCCGGCTGGCCGCCTCGAGGTCCTCGGTCGCCGGCGTGAGGGCGGCGTGCAGCCGGGACACCCGGTCGCGCAGCACGGGGTCGGCGAACGCCGGCCGGTCGACGGCGCGGCCGACGCGCTCCTCGCCGAGCGTCGCCGGCTCCAGGTACAGCACCCGCTTGCGGAAGCCGCCGGGGAACTGCGAGCGGCCGTCGTGCGGGACGCCGGGCGGCAGCAGCGTGACGGCGGCCGCCGAGGCGCCGTGCGGGTGGCGGTCGAGGTCGTAGCGGACGGCGCCGTCGTCGACGAGCAACAGCGTCCAGGCGTCGTGGGTGTGCGCCGGGTAGACGTGGTCGGTGAACCGGGCGTGGAACACCTCGGTGAGCCCGGGGACCGCCGGCCGCCAGGCGACGACGTCGGCTGCCACGTCAGGAACGTACAAGAACCGGGCCACCCGCCGGCCCGACGCTGGGGGGCATGGAGACCACCACCGTCGAGGACACCGCCGTCGAGGAGAGCGCCGCCGTCGAGGAGACCGTGGACGTCGGCCCGCCGTGGCCGACCAAGATCGCCGTGGTGCTGCGGGAGGGGCTGCTGCCGTGGCAGGAGTTGAACGTGACCGCGTTCCTGTCCAGCGCGGTGGCCGCCGCGGTGCCCGAGCTCATCGGCCGCCCGTACGAGGACGCCGACGGCACCGCCTACCTGGCCATGTTCCGCCAGCCGGTGCTGGTGCTCACCGCGTCGGGCGAGGTGCTGGCGCGCGTGCGCACCCGGGCGCTGGAGCGCGGGCTGCCGACGTCGCTGTTCACCGCCGACCTGTTCGCCACCGGCGGCGACGCGGAGAACCGGGCCGCGGTGCGCGCCGTGCGCGGTGCCGAGCTCGACCTGGTCGGCCTGGCGCTGCACGGGCCGAGGAACGCCGTCGACAAGGTCACCAAGGGCGCGCGCATGCACGGCTGAGGACGGCAGGATTCCGGCGTGACCGACGAGCCGGCCGACGTCGCGGGGCCGTACTTCCACGGGACGCGGGCCGACCTCGCCGTCGGCGACGAGCTCGTCCCCGGCCACCCCTCCAACTTCCAGGCCGGGCGGGTGATGAACCACGTGTACTTCACGACACTGCTCGACACCGCGGTGTGGGGCGCGGAGCTCGCCACGGCGCTGGCCGGCACCGGCGACCGGGGCCGGGTGTACGTCGTCGAGCCGCTCGGGTCCTTCGAGGACGACCCGAACGTCACCGACAAGCGGTTCCCGGGCAACCCGACGCGGTCCTACCGCACCCGCTCGCCGCTGCGGGTGGTGGGCGAGGTCGGGGACTGGGAGGGACACCCGCCGGACGCACTGGCGGGGATGCTCGCGAGCCTGCAGCGGCTGCGCGAGCAGGGCCTCGACGTCATCGAGGACTGACGCTCACGCCGACCCGCCGAGTGTGCGCCCACCGGGCTCACGCACGGGCCGGGGACCCCGCTGGGCGCACACTCGCCGTCGTCGCTCTGTGCACGCGGCGCGGTCGCGGGCTCCCCCGGACCGCGCTGCGTGCACACGTCGCTCAGACCTCCACGACGAGCAGTCCGTCGGTCTCGCGCACCGGGTACAGCGTCAGCGGGCCGACGCCGCCGGTCGAGGTGCCGTCAGTCCAGCGGAACCCGTAGAGGTGCAGCGGGCAGACGAGCACGTCGGGGTCGGTCTGCCCGTCGGCCAGGGGCCCGCCGGCGTGCGGGCAGGCGGCCTGGGTGGCGTGCAGCGAGCCGTCGCGCAGCCGGAAGACGGCGACCTGCACGCCGCCGGCGACGAACGCCCGCCCCTCCCCCGCCGGCACGTCCTCCGCCCGGCCGACGACGTGCGCCCGGGCGGCCGGCGCCGGCGCGGTCCCGGGGACGGCGACGTCGGTGGCCGGCGACCCGAGCGCGGTGCCGGGCGTGGTGGGCGCGGCGGCCTCCAGGTGCGGCGCGCTCACCGGACCGGCACCTGCGGCAGCGGGACCAGCGGCAGCGACGTCGCGAACTGCCCCGGCGTCGCCGGCGTGCGGCCGTCCTGGCCCCACGGGTCGGTGTAGGCGTCGACCGAGCGCTGCATCGCCGCGTCGAGGTCGGCGCAGATGCCCTCGGCGTCCTCCAGCAGCACGCGCTGCAGGTGCTCCAGGCCCACGCGCGGCACGAAGTCGTAGGTGCGCTCGAGCCAGTGGGCGTTCTCCCGGTAGTACTGCAGGAACCGGCCGGTCAGCTCGATCACCGCCTCCGGGGAGCCGACGGTGGCGAGCAGGTCGCCCTTGCGCACCGTCGCCCCGGCCGCGCCGCCGACGTACACCTCCCACTTCCCGTTGCCCACCGCCACGACGCCGACGTCCTTCACGTACGCCTCGGCGCAGTTGCGCGGGCACCCGACGACGGCGAGCTTCATCTTCGCCGGGCTCTCGATGCCCTGGAACCGCGTCTCCAGGTCGATGCCGAGCTGCGTGGAGTCGCCGAGGCCGAAGCGGCAGAAGTCGCTGCCCACGCAGGTCTTCACCGTCCGCATGCTCTTGCCGTAGGCGTACCCCGACGGCATGCCGAGGTCGTCCCAGACCGCCGGCAGGTCCTCCTTGCGCACGCCGAGCAGGTCGATCCGCTGGCCGCCGGTGACCTTGACCATCGGCACCTCGTACTTCTCCGCCACCTCGGCGATCCGCTTGAGCTGCGCGGGCGTCGTCACCCCGCCCTTCATCTGCGGGACCACGGAGAACGTGCCGTCGCGCTGGATGTTGGCGTGCACGCGGTCGTTGACGAACTCGGCGTCCTTCTCCCGCACGAAGTCGGTGCCCCACACCGTCTTGAGCAGCGAGGTGAGGGCCATCTTCGAGCGGGCGTCCTCCTTGCCGCCCGGCGCGAGCGCGGCGAAGACGGCCGACACGCTGCGCAGGTCCTGCTCCCGGACGGCGGCCACGAGCGCGGGCTTGGTCAGCGGGATGCCGGGGACGTACCAGGAGGCGGCCGGGTCCTCGGTCACCTCGCCGTCGGCGGCCCACTCCACGACCTGCTTGACCAGCGCCTTGCAGGACCCGCAGCCCTTGCCGGCACGGGTGCGGTCCATGACCGCGCCGACGCTGCCGCAGCCGTCGGCCACGGCCCCGCAGATGGCGCCTTTGGTCACGCCGTTGCAGTTGCAGACCTGGGAGTCGGCCGGCATCTCGGCGACGCCGACCTCCTCCTTCCCGTCGGAGAGGTCGACCAGCAGCCGGATGCGCTCCTCGGGGAGCGCGGTGCCGCGGTCGAACACCTGGGTCAGGTGGGCGACCTTGCGGGTGTCGCCGAGCAGGGTCGCGCCGACCAGCCGGTCGTCGCGGATGACCACCGACAGGTGCACGCCGCGGCGGGGCTCGGAGATGACGAGGAACTCGTCGGAGTCCCGCTCGGGGGCGCTCACGCCCATGGTGGCGACGTCGACGCCGGCCACCTTGAGCTTCGTCGCCGTCCGGCTGCCGTGGTACTCCGCCGTCGGGTCGGTGCCGGTGAGCACGTCGGCGAGCACCCGCGCGTGCTCCCAGGCGGGCGCGACCAGGCCGTAGACCGAGCCGCGGTGCTGCGCGCACTCGCCGATGGCGTAGACGTCGGGGTCGTCGGTGCGCAGCTGGTCGTCGACGACGACGCCGCGCTCCACCTCCAGCCCCGACAGCAGCGCGACGTCGGTGTGCGGGCGGACGCCGGCGGCGACGACGAGCAGGTCGCAGTCCAGCCGCCGCCCGTCCCGCAGCAGCACCCCCTCGACGGCGTCGGTGCCGAGCACCTCGGTGGCCAGCACGTCGAGGTGCACGGTGATCCCGAGCGCCTCGACGCTCCGCTTGAGGATGGCGCCGGCCTCCGCGTCGAGCTGGGCGTTCATCAGGTGCGGCATCGCGTGCACCAGCTCGACGGCCAGCCCGTGGCCCTGCAGCGCGCGGGCGGCCTCCAGGCCGAGCAGGCCGCCGCCCAGGACGACGGCGCGCCGGCATCGGCGGGTGGCGGCGAGCATGTCGCGGGTCTCGTCGAGGGTGCGGAAGCCGTACACGCCGGGCAGCAGGCCGCCGTCCTCCCGCCGGACGCCGGCCATGGGCGGGATGAAGCTGGAGCTGCCGGTGGCCAGCACGAGGTGGTCGTAGGCGGTGGCCGTGCCGTCGGCGGCGTAGACGAGCTTCGCGGCGGTGTCGATCCGCTCGACCCGGACGCCGGCGCGCAGGGTGACGCCGTTGTCGGCGTACCAGTCGTGGCTGTTGAGGACGATGTCGTCCTCGTGCGTCTCCCCGGCCAGGACCGGGCTGAGCATGATCCGGTTGTAGTTGCCGTGCGGCTCGTCGCCGAACACGGTGACGCGGAACTGCTCGCCGCCGCCGCGCTCGAGCACCTCCTCGACGAACCGGGCGCCGGCCATCCCGTTGCCGACGACGACGAGCCGCGCCCGGGCGTCGTCGAGCTCGTCGTCGACCGCGATCGTGGTCAGCCCCGCGGGGCGGCCACCGAGGACCGTCCCCATCAGACCTCCACCAGGCCCAGGTCGACGACGAGCTCGCCGGTGACGCCCTCGGGGGCGGCGGCGTGCAGCTCGACGACGGTGCCACCGGGCAGGTCCTCGACCACCCGCAGCGGCACGTGCACGTCGCCCTTGGCGCCGATCGGGAACCAGCGCACCGGCTCGCCGTCGCGCACGAGCAGCACGTAGACCAGCTCGGGCGTGGAGTTGCCGCCGCGGAAGTACAGCGCCTGGGCGGTGGCGCCGGCGGGCACCTGGTAGCGCAGCGCGGGGTCGACCGGGCCCGGCTTGGCCAGGCCCTCCCCGGTCAGCGGGAACACGCCCTGCAGGAATCGGGGGCTGCTTCTCACGGGATGGCTCCTCCTCGGGCTGCGGGACGGGGACCGCGGGGCGGGCGGGGTGGGTCGGGCGTGCGGGCGGGGCGCGGGCTGGCCGGCCGCGTCGGGTGCCGGGAGGCGCTCGGCGGGGCCGCCGACCCGGGTGACGGCGACCGCGCAGACCTTGAACGCGGGCATCCGGCTGACGGGGTCGAGCGCGGGGTCGGTGAGCGCGTTGGCGCTGGACCCGCCGCCCCAGTGGAAGGGCGCGAACACCGTGTCGGGCCGGATGGCGTCGGTGACGGCGGCGGCGAAGCGGGCCCGGCCGCGGCGGGTGGCCAGCTCCACGACGTCGTCGTGCGCGATGCCGAGGCGGCGCGCGAGGTCGGGGTGCAGCTCCGCGCGCGGCATCGGCGCCACCAGCTGCAGGCTGCGGGTGCGGCGGGTCTGGGTGCCCGACTGGTAGTGGGCGAGCACCCGGCCGGTGGTGAGCACGTACGGGTACTCGTCGTCGGGCTGCTCGTGCGCCTCGACGTGGTGCACCGGCACGAACCGCGCGCGGCCGTCGGGGGTGGCGAAGCGCTCGGTGAACAGCCGCGGGGTGCCGGGGTGCGCCGGCCCGTCGTCCGGGGTGGCGGGACACGGCCAGAACACGCCCTGCCCGGCGTCGATGCGGTCGTAGGTGATGCCGGAGTAGTCGGCCGCTCCCCCGGCGCTGGCCCGGCCGAGCTCGGCGAAGACGGTCTCCGGGTCGGCGGAGAAGCCACGGGCGCCCAGCCGCTGCGCCAGCTCCGCGAGCAGCGCCAGGTCGTCGCGGACGCCGTCGGGCGGGTCGAGCGCCCGCCGCCGGCGGATGACCCGGCCCTCGAGGTTGGTCATCGTCCCGGACTCCTCGGCCCACATGGCGCTGGGCAGGACGACGTCGGCGAGCTCCGCGGTCTCGGACAGGAAGAAGTCGCTGACGGCGAGGAAGTCGAGGTCGCCCAGGCGGCTGACCACCCGGCGGGCGTCGGGCGCGGAGACGGCGACGTTGGAGGCGAGCACCAGCAGCGCGCGGACGCCGCCGTCGGTGCCGAGCGCATCGAGCAGCTCGAAGGCGCTGCGGCCCGGCAGCGGCAGGTCGGCGGGGTCGACGCCCCAGACGGCGGCGACGTGCGCGCGGTCGGCCGGGTCGGCGAGCCTGCGGTAGCCGGGCAGCTGGTCGGCCTTCTGCCCGTGCTCGCGACCGCCCTGCCCGTTGCCCTGGCCGGTCAGCGTGCCCCAGCCGCTGCCGGGCCGGCCGGGCAGGCCGAGGGCCAGCGCCAGGTTCAGCCACGCCGTCGCGGTGTCGGTGCCGGAGCGGTGCTGCTCGGCGCCGCGGGCGGTGAGCACGACGGCGTTCCCCGCGCGGGCGAGGGCGGTGACGGTGCGGCGCAGCTGCGCGACGGGCACGCCGGTGATCCGCTCGACCCGGTCGGGCCAGTAGGACGCCACCGCGTCGCGCACGGCCTCGAAGCCGGTCGTGCGCGCGGCCACGTACGCCTCGTCGACCAGCCCCTCGGCGACCGCCAGGTGCAGCAGCCCGTTGGCCAGCGCCAGGTCGGTGCCCGGCAGCGGCTGCAGGTGCAGGCCGGCGGCGCGCGCGGTCGCCGTCCGGCGGGGGTCGACGACGACGTGCAGCGCGCCCCGCGCCCGGCCGGCGTCGAGGTGCTGCATCGCCGGCGGCATGGTGTCGGCCGGGTTGCTGCCCACCAGCACGACCACGTCGGCCCCGGCGAGGTCGGACAGCGGGAACGGCAGCCCGCGGTCGAGGCCGAGCCCGCGCACGGCCGCGCCGGCGGCCGAGGACATGCAGAAGCGGCCGTTGTAGTCGATGGCGCTGGTGCGCAGGGCGACCCGGGCGAACTTGCCGAACTGGTAGGCCTGCTCGTTGGTCAGCGACCCGCCACCGAAGCAGCCGACGGCGTCACGGCCGTGCTCGGCCTGGGTGCGCCGGACCGCGGCGACCACCCGGTCCAGCGCCTCGTCCCAGGTCGACTCGACCAGCGGGCTGGTGCGGTCGCCGGGCACCGCGCGCACCAGCGGGCGGGTGAGCCGCTCGGGGTGGTCGAGCAGCTCCGGCGCCGACCAGCCCTTGGCGCACAGCCCGCCGCGGTTGGTCGGGAAGTCCAGGGGCACGAGGGTCGCGGGCCGGTCCCCGGCGGTCACCGCCATCCCGCACTGCAACGAGCAGTACGGGCAGTGCGTCTCGGTCGTCCGCGTGCGCGGGCCGGCCGGGACGGCGCTCGGGACGGGGGCTGCGGACACGCCCAGGAGCGTCGCGGGCGGCGGTTTCCCCACGGCGGCAGCGACGTCAACCGTTCGTTCCGGAGACCTCACCGGTGGTGCCCGGTCGCCGTGCGGCCCGGGACGGAGGGGAGGATCGGGATGCCGGCGACGCGAGGAGGTGTCCGTGGACGGCACCGACGACACGATCCCGATGCGTCGTCCCGACCCCGACTCCCCCGAGGGGCGGGCGGGCGCGGCGGCGGTGGTCCCCGCCGGGGCGCCCACCACCGGGCGCACGCCCCTGGACCGCCGCCGCATCCTCGGCGCGGCGATCGCCTTCATCGACCGGCACGGCCTCGCCGCCCTGACCATGCGCCGGCTGGGCGCCGAGCTCGGCGTCGAGGCGATGGCGCTCTACCGCTACGTTCCCGGGCGCGAGCAGCTGCTCGACGGCGTCGTGGAGACCGTCATCGACGAGCTCTACGGCGACCCCGACGTGCACATGGAGGCCGCCGGCGGCTGGCAGGACTACCTGCAGCGGCTGGCGCACGGGGTGCGACGCATCGCGCTCGCCCACCCGGAGGTATTCCCGCTGGTGGCCACCCGTCCGCCGGCCGCGCCCTGGGTCCGCCCGCCGCTGCGCAGCCTGCGCTGGGTGGAGTCCTTCCTGACCGCCATGACGGCCAGCGGCTTCTCCGCCGAGGCCGCCGTCGCCGCCTACCGCGCGTACTCGAGCTTCCTCCTCGGACACCTGTTGTTGGAGGTGTCGCAGAAGGGGGTACCGATCAACGCGGAGGACGAGCCGGAGGGCGTGCCCGGCACCGGCACCGACCTCTCGCAGTACCCGCTGGTGGTGGAGCTCGAGGACCTGCTGTCGCGCGACGAGTCGGCGGCGGAGTTCGAGGAGGCGCTGGAGAACCTCCTGGAACGGCTGGGGGGCGTGCGGCGGCTGGGCCTGGTCCCCGGCGACGAGAACGGGTTTACGACGTAAAGCGGCGGGGCATCCCCAGGTCGGCCCGCTGACCCCCGGTGCACCGCCGAGAGCGGGAGCGGGCCGTCCCCCGACCCCCTTCCGCGAGGAGCACACGTGATCTCCGACCAGCAGATCAGCGACGTCATCGGCAGCACCGCCATGGGCCCCGACGGCAAGCACGGCACCGTCGGCGAGGTCTACCTCGACGACGAGACCGGCCGCCCCGAGTGGGCGACCATCCGCACCGGCCTGTTCGGCACCAAGGAGGCCTTCGTGCCCCTGGCCGACGCCTCCGTCTCCGGCGGCGAGCTGCGCCTGCCCTACGACAAGAGCCGCGTCAAGAACGCGCCGCACGTCGACGTCTCCGGCGGGCACCTGTCGCCGCAGGAGGAGCAGGAGCTCTACCGCTACTACGGCCTGGGCACCTCCGGCACCACGACCGGACAGGGCATGACGACCGGCACCACCGGCCAGGCGATGGCGACCGGCACGACCACGCAGACCACCGGGACCACCGGTCGGGACCGCGACGGCGACGGCACCTACGACGACGTCCGCGGCGCGGTCGGCCACGACACCTCCGGCCCGACCACCGACAACGCGATGACCCGCTCCGAGGAGCACCTCAACGTGGGCACCCAGCGGGTCGAGGCCGGCCGGGCGCGGCTGCGCAAGTACGTCGTGACCGAGAACGTGACGCAGACCGTGCCGGTCTCCCACGAGGAGGTCCGGGTCGAGCGCGAGCCCATCACCGACGCCAACTACGGCAACGCCATGGACGGCCCGGCCATCTCCGAGGAGGAGCACGAGGTCGTCCTGCACGCCGAGCGCCCCGTGGTGCAGAAGGAGGCCGTGCCGGTCGAGCGCGTCCGCCTGGACACCCAGACGGTGACCGAGCAGCAGCAGGTCAGCGAGCAGGTGCGCAAGGAGGAGATCGAGGTCGACGGCGGCACCACCGGCGTCGCCGGCACCGCCGGCACCGGCACCACCGGCCGGGACGACCGCGGCCTGGTGCAGAAGGCCAAGGACGCCCTCGACCGCGACGACGACGGCAAGATCGGCCGCTGAGCCGAGGCCCCGTCCCCGCCCCGAGCCCGGGGCCGGGACGGGGCTCCCCGGTCCGCCACGCGGCACCGGACCCCTCCCCCGCGACCGGCCGTCCCACACGCCCCGGACGGCCGGTCGCGCCTGTTCCCAGGAAGGCACCATGAGCTCCTCGTACGGAAGCGACGCCACCTCGGCGTCGGCCGGCGCGTCGTCCACCCGCGGCAAGGCCCGGGACGCCGTCGACGCCCAGCACGCCCGCTTCGGCGGCATCAAGTGGGGAGCGGCCTTCTTCGGCTGGCTGTCCGCCAACGGCCTGGCCGTGATCCTGCTGGCCCTGCTGTCCGCGGCCGGCGTCGCCTTCGGCCTGACGCAGGTCTCGAGCGTCGACCAGGCCGTCGACCAGGCCGCGGACCAGGCCACCGCTCAGGCCGACACCATCGGCATCGTCGGCGGCATCGCGCTGCTGGTGGTGCTGTTCCTCGCCTACCTCGCCGGTGGCTACGTCGCCGGGCGCATGGCCCGCTTCGACGGCGTCCGGCAGGGCGTCGCGGTGTGGGTGATCGGCCTGCTCGTCATCGCGGTCCTCGCCGTCCTCGGCGCGGTGCTCGGCTCGGAGTACAACGTGCTCTCGCAGCTCAACCTGCCGAGCATCCCGATCAGCGGGGACACCCTCACCACGGCCGGGATCGTCGCCGGCGTCGCCGCGCTGCTGGTGACGCTGCTCGGCGCCGTCCTGGGCGGCAAGCTCGGTACGCGGTACCACCGCAAGGTCGACCGCGCCGGCTTCGACGTCTGAGCGACGTCCCGCACGACCTCCGACGGGGGCCGGTCCGCTGTGGACCGGCCCCCGTCGCCGTGTCCGGGCCCGTGCGCGCGGGCCGTGGTGTCATGGCGGCATGAGCGAGCCCGGGCCGACGGTCCACGTCGGCGTCCCCGTCATCCGGCCCGCCGAGCCGCGCGACGTCCCCCGGATCGCCGCCACGGTGACGGTGTCGCTGGCCGAGTCGCGGTGGGTGCGCTGGGCGCTGCCCCTCGACGGGCGCACCCAGCGGCTGACCCGGCTGGCCGAGCTCGACGCGCACCGCGGCGTCACCACCGGCACCACCTGGGTGAGCGAGGACGTCGACGCCGTCGCCTCCTGGCAGGCGCCCGACGGCGCGGCCGACCCGCTGCCGGCCGACGTCGCCGCGGCGCTGGGCCGCGAGGTCCCGCGGCTGCACGCCGACCGGGCCGACGCCGTCGCCCGCACCGACGAGGTGCTCGCCGCAGCCCTCCCCCGCGAGCCGCACTGGCGGCTGCGGGTGCTCGTCACCCGGCCGCGCGCGCGCCGCCGCGGCCTCGGCGGCGCGGTGCTCGCGCCGGTGCTCGACCGCTGCGACCGCGACGGGGTCCCCGCCGCGCTGGTCGCCCCCGCCTGGGCGGTGGTGCGGTTCGCCCGCGGGCTGGGGTTCGAGGTCGTCGAGGCGACCCGCTCGGCCGACGGGCAGCTGCCGCTGTGGGTGGCGGTGCGCCCGCCCGGCGTGCCGATGCCGGAGTTCTGACCGGTCAGTCCCACCCGCCGCGGCGGCGCTTGAGCTCGCCGCGGCGCTTCTTCTCGGCGATCCGCCGCTCCTGCGAGCCGCGGGTCGGCTTCGTGCGCCGGCGCGGCGGCGGGGGCGGGGCGAGCGCGGCGCGCAGGACCGCGGCCAGCCGCTCGCGGGCGGCCTGCCGGTTGCGCAGCTGCTGGCGGTGCTCGCTGGCGGCGATGGTGAGCACGCCGTCGGCGAGCCGGCCGGCCAGCCGCTGCCCGAGCCGGTCGCGCTGGGCGCCGGTCAGGCCGGGCAGGTCCAGCGGGGCGACCGACAGCTCGACCCGCGAGTCGGCGGTGTTGACGCCCTGCCCGCCCGGGCCCGAGGAGCGGGAGAACCGCCACGACAGGGCCGACGCCGGCACGACGAGGGACCCGGTGACCGGGAGGTCGCCGGAGGTCTCGTCGCTGGCGGGCACCCGGACAGTCTCCCCGACGCCCCCGCTCCCGGGACCGCGGCAGCGGGGGTGGGTGCTCAGGCGGGGACCGGCGGGACGACGGCGCCCAGCAGCCGGCGCACCGCCGCCGCGTCGCCCTCGAGCCGCAGGTCACCGGCCGCGAGCGCGTCGTCGAGGGACCGCCGGCCGAACGCCACCGGCCGCAGCGCCGCGCCGGGCCCGGCGAGGACGGCGTCGGGCTCCCCGGCGGGACCGCGCGCGGCCGCGAGCCGGCCGCCGTCGACGGTGAGCGTGACCCGGTCGGGCGCGGCGTCGTCCTCGATCCGCAGCTCCACCCGCGCCGACCAGCCGGCCAGCCGCGCGGGGTCGGCCGTGGTGCGCAGCGCGAGCACGAACGCGTCGGGCGACAGCGCGCCGGCCGACGTCTGCTCCGTGCGCGAGCCCCAGCGGCCCAGCGCCAGCAGGACGTCGTCGAGCTCCCGGCCGCGGGGCGTCAGCGCGTAGACCCGCCCGCCGCCCGGGGGGCCCGCCGTCGTGCGGGTGACGATCCCCGACGCCTCCAGGTCGCGCAGCCGCTGGCTGAGCACCGTGGGGCTGCTGCCGGGGAGGCCGCGGGCGAGCTCGCTGTAGCGCTTGGGGCCGAGCAGCAGCTCGCGGACGACGAGCAGCGCCCAGCGCTCCCCCACCGCGTCGAGGGCACGGGCGATGCCGCACGGGTCGTCGTAGCTGCGCTCGGGCACGCGCCGAGGCTACCCCTTGCGCTACGTCTTGCGTAGCGGCTACTACTACTTCTGTAGCAGTCGGAGCGGAGGAGTGACATGGGCACCATCTCGATCGTCGAGAACGTCAGCCTGGACGGGGTCGCCCAGGCCCCCGGGTCGCCGGACGAGGACACCCGGGGCGGCTTCGCCCACGGCGGCTGGTTCGGCCCCTATCCCGACGCGGTGATGGGCGAGGTGATGGGCCGCGGGATGGCCGGCGAGGGCGCGATGCTCTTCGGCCGGCGCACCTTCGAGTCGATGCAGGCCGCGTGGGCCGGCACGACCGACAACCCGTTCGGCCCCGTGCTCGACGCGAAGCGGAAGTACGTCGTCACCCGGGACGCCGGCTACGCGCCCACCTGGGCGAACACGACCGTGCTCGCGGGCGACGCGGCGCGGACGGTGGCCGAGCTCAAGGCCGGCACCGACCTCGACCTCACCGTGCTCGGCAGCCCCGACCTGCTGGCCACGCTGCTGCCGGCGGGCCTGGTCGACGACGCGTGGCTCGCCGTCGCCCCGGTCGTGCTCGGCAGCGGCCGCACGCTCTTCCCCGCCGGCGCGCACCTGCGCTGGGAGCTGGTCGAGTCGGTGCCCACGACCACCGGGGTCGTGCTGAGCCACTACCGCCTCGCCCGCTGACCTCAGGCGGCTGCGGGCACCGGGTCCGCACCGCCGGCTGCGCCGGGGCGGCAGCGCACCAGCCGGCGCACGGTCAGCCAGGCACCGCGCCGGGCACCGTGGCGTTCCAGCGCCTCGACGGCGTAGGCCGAGCACGTGGGGCTGAACGAGCAGCACGGCGGGCGCCGGGGGCTGATCTCGCGCTGGTAGACGCGCACCGCGGCCACCAGCCGCTCGGCGACGCGCGAGCCCCGCGGGCCGGTGCCGGCGGCGGAGACGTGGCGGACCGTCGTCGGCACGAGGAACAGCCCGTCGATGCCGCAGCCGATCGCGTTGGCCAGGCAGCAGCCGGTGTTGAGGAACAGCAGGTCGCGCAGGCACGAGTCGTCCCGGCGGCGGCGGCCGTAGCCCGGCGGCGGGTAGCCGTACCCGTAGCCGGGCGGCGGGCCGTACCCGCGGCGGCGGCGCCGGGGGCGCCAGTTGCTGCTCCAGATGAAGACCATCCCCCGATCCTGCGGGCGCCCCCGTCCGGCCGCAGGGCGGACGATGGGCCGGTGACCTCCCTCGCCGACGCGCTCGCCACCGGTCCCGTCGTCCTCGACGGCGGGCTGTCGACCGAGCTCGAGGCGCGCGGGCACGACGTGTCCTCGGCGCTGTGGTCGGCGCGGCTGCTGCGCGACGACCCGGGCGCAGTGGTCGCCGCGCACGCCGCCTTCGCCGCCGCCGGTGCGCAGGTGGCGACGACGGCGAGCTACCAGGCGACCGTCGAGGGGTTCGCCGCCGCGGGCCTGGACCGGGAGGAGGCGCTGGCGCTGGTCGCCCGGTCGGTCGCGCTGGCCCGCGAGGGCGCCCCGGGTTCCTGGGTGGCCGGTTCGGTGGGGCCGTACGGCGCGGCGCTCGCCGATGGCTCGGAGTACACCGGCGCCTACGTCGGCGAGGTCGGCGTCGACCGGCTGCGGGCCTTCCACCGCCCGCGGATGGCGGCACTGGCCGAGGCCGGCGCCGACGTGCTGGCCTGCGAGACGCTGCCCGCGGCCGCCGAGGTCGAGGCGGTGCTCGCCGAGGCGACCGCGCTGCGCGTGCCGGTGTGGCTGTCGCTGACCACCGTCGTCGGCGCCGACGGCGTGGCCCGCACCCGCCGCGGGGAGCCGGCCGCGGACGTGTTCGCGATGGCTCGCGGCGTGCCGGAGGTGGTCGCCGTCGGCGTCAACTGCACCGACCCGGCGGGCGTGGGCCCGGCACTGGCGGCCGCGGCGTCGGCCGGGGTGCCGCTGGTGGCCTACCCGAACTCCGGGGAGGGCTGGGACGCGGCGCACCGGCGGTGGACCGGCGCAGGCGGGATCGACCCGGACGACGCCGCGGCCTGGGTCGGCGCGGGCGCCCGGCTGGTCGGCGGCTGCTGCCGCGTCCGCCCGGCCGACGTCGCCGCGCTCGCGGAGGCCCTCCGCGGCTGAGCGACCCTCGCACCGTGGTGCCCGACCTCGTGCTGCAGCGCGAGGTCGGGCACCACGGTGCGAGGTCCGCGGACGTCAGAGGATCGGGTTGCCGCCGGTGACGGCGACGCGGGCGCCCGACACGTAGGACGCCTCGTCGCTGGCCAGCAGCACGTACACCGGCGCGAGCTCGGCCGGCTGGCCGGCGCGGCCCATCGGCACCTGCTGGCCGAAGCTGGCCACCTTCTCCTCGGGCATCGTCGAGGGGATCAGCGGCGTCCACACCGGCCCGGGCGCGACGCTGTTGGCCCGGATGCCCTTCTCCGCGTACATCTGCGCGAGGCTCGCGGTGAAGTTGGCGATGCCGGCCTTGGTCATCGCGTAGGGCGCGAGGCTGGGGCTGGGCATGTCGGAGTTCACCGACGACGAGTTGATGATCGACCCGCCCGGGGGCATGTGCGGGATCGCGTCCTTGCACAGGACGAACATCGCCGTGAGGTTGGTGGCGACGGTGTGGTCCCACTCGTCGTCGGGGACCTCCTCCAGGGTGTCGTGCGACATCTGGAAGGCGGCGTTGTTGACCAGGACGTCGACCTTGCCGAACTCCTCGACGGCCTTCGGGATGATGGTCTTGGCGTGCGCCCTGTCGGAGATGTCACCGGGGACGAGGACGCACGTCCGGCCCGCCTCGCGGACGTGCCTCGCGGTGTCCTCGGCGTCCTCGTGCTCGCTGAGGTAGCTGATCAGGACGTCGGCGCCCTCGCGGGCGAAGGCGATGGCCACGGCGCGGCCGATGCCGCTGTCGCCGCCGGTGATGACGGCGGCCTTGCCGGTCAGCTTGCCCGAGCCGCGGTAGGTCTCCTCGCCGTGGTCGGGCTTGGGGTCCATCTCACCCAGCGTGCCGGGCGGGGTCTGCTGCTGCTCGGGCTGGGACTCGGGACGGGGTGACGACACGGGGACTCCTCGGTGCGCGGGTGGACGGCGCGCGGTCCCGGGGTCGTCTCCCCCGCACCGCGTCGCCGTCCGCCTACCCGGGCGTCCGGCAGCGGAACCCGAACGGACTCCTCAGGCCGTCTTCCGCAGACGCGGCGCCTCGGCCGGCACGCCCAGGGCGGCGGCGTCCCAGCGCATCTCCATGTGACGGCGGCCGTCCGGGCCGGTCACGGGCACCCAGTGGATCAGGGGGCGTTCCTCGACGCGCATCTCTACCTCACTTCCCGTTCATCTACTGTTCACCTTCTCACCATACGTCGGCCACCTCACACCTCGTCCGCAGGAGTCGTTGCCGTGTCGTTACCGGGACCCGGCGCGGGAGCCCCGCCGGGAAGTCCCGGGCCGTCCGGCACGCTGTCACCCACGATGACCACCAGCACGACGGGGCCGGCGCCCCTCCCCCTGCTCGACGACCCCCGCGACCTCGGCGCGCTGCGGGCCCGCGGCGACGACCCCGACGAACTGTTCACCTCGTTCGCCGCCTGGGCGGAGGACGGCGGCACGCCGCTGTACCCGCACCAGGAGGAGGCGCTGATCGAGCTGGTCAGCGGCGCGAACGTCGTCCTGGCGACGCCGACCGGCTCCGGCAAGTCCCTGGTCGCCACCGGCGCGCAGTACGCGGCGCTGGCCGCCGGGCGGCGCAGCTTCTACACGGCGCCCATCAAGGCCCTGGTCAGCGAGAAGTTCTTCGCCCTGTGCGGGGTCTTCGGGGCGGCCAACGTCGGGATGCTCACCGGCGACGCCGCGGTGAACCGGGACGCGCCGGTCATCGCCTGCACCGCCGAGGTGCTGGCCAACGTGGCGCTGCGCGAGGGCGCCGACGCCGACATCGGCCTCGTCGTCATGGACGAGTTCCACTTCTACGGCGACCCCGACCGCGGCTGGGCGTGGCAGGTGCCGCTGCTCGAACTGCCGCGCGCCCAGTTCCTGCTGATGAGCGCCACCCTCGGCGACACCACGCGGCTGCGCGAGGACCTCGGCCGGCGGACCGGCCGGCCCACCGCGCTGGTGGCCACCGCCGAGCGGCCGGTCCCGCTGCACCACTGGTACGCGACGACGCCGGCGCACGAGACGATCCAGGAGCTCCTGGACACCCGGCAGGCGCCGGTCTACGTCGTCCACTTCACCCAGGCGCAGGCCCTGGAGCGGGCCCAGGCGCTGATGAGCGTCAACGTCTGCTCCAAGGAGGAGAAGGCCGCGATCGCCGACGCGATCGGCGGGTTCCGGTTCACCTCGGCCTTCGGGCAGACGCTGTCGCGGCTGGTGCGCCACGGCATCGGCGTCCACCACGCCGGGATGCTGCCGAAGTACCGCCGGCTGGTGGAGACCCTCGCCCAGGCCGGGCTGCTCAAGGTCATCTGCGGCACCGACACCCTCGGCGTCGGCATCAACGTGCCCATCCGGACCGTGCTGTTCTCCGCGCTCAGCAAGTACGACGGCACCCGCACCCGCCTGCTCAACGCCCGCGAGTTCCACCAGATCGCCGGCCGCGCCGGGCGGGCCGGCTACGACACGGCGGGCACCGTCGTCGTGCAGGCGCCCGAGCACGAGGTGGAGAACCTGCGGCAGTTCGCCAAGGTCGCCGACGACCCCAAGAAGCGCCGCAAGCTCGTGCGGAGAAAGGCGCCCGAGGGCATGGTGCCCTGGTCGCAGGCGACGATGGACCGTCTCGTCGCCGCCGAGCCCGAGCCGCTGCAGAGCTCCTTCCGCGTCTCGACGTCGATGCTGCTCGACGTCGTCGACCGGCCCGGCGACCCGTTCGCGGCGATGCGCCGGCTGCTCACCGACAACCACGAGCCGCGCAAGCGGCAGCTGCGGCACATCCGGGAGGCCGTCGGCATCGCCCGCTCGCTGCTGCAGGCCGGCGTGCTGGAGCGGCTGCCGGAGCCGGAGGCCGACGGCCGCCGGTACCGGCTGACGGTCGACCTGCCGCCGGACTTCGCGCTCAACACCCCGCTGTCGACGTTCGCGCTCGCCGCCGTCGAGCTGCTCGACCCCGACGGCGACACCTTCGCCCTCGACGTCGTCAGCGTCCTGGAGGCCACCCTCGACGACCCGCGGCAGGTGCTCGCGGCGCAGGCCAACAAGGCCCGCGGCGAGGCGGTCGCGCAGATGAAGGCCGAGGGCATCGAGTACGAGGAGCGCATCGAGCTGCTCGAGGACGTCACCTACCCGAAGCCGCTCGAGGAGCTGCTCGAGCACGCCTTCGACGTCTACGTCCGCAGCAACCCGTGGGCCCGCGACGCGCACCCCTCGCCGAAGGCCGTCGTCCGCGAGATGTGGGAGCGGGCGCTCACGTTCAAGGAGTTCGTCTCCCTCTACGGGCTCACCCGCTCCGAGGGCGCGGTGCTGCGGTACCTGTCCGACGCGGTCAAGGCACTGCGCTCGGGCGTCCCGGCGGCGGCGCGCACCGAGGAGGTCGTCGACGTCGTCGAGTGGCTCGGCGAGCTGGTGCGGCAGGTGGACTCCTCGCTGCTCGACGAGTGGGAGCAGCTCACCAGCCCCGACCAGCCGCTGGACGCGCCGGTCGCCGCGCCGGCGCGCGCCCGGCCGCTCACCGGCAACGAGCGCGCGTTCACGGCGATGGTGCGCAACGCGCTGTTCGCCCGCGTGCAGCTGTGGGCCCGCCGCCGCTGGTACGACCTCGGCGAGCTCGACGCCGGCTCCGGCTGGGACGCCGAGCAGTGGGGCGAGGTGGTCCGCGGCTACTTCGCCGAGCACGGCGAGCTGGGCACCGGCGCGGACGCCCGCGGGCCCGCGCTGCTCGTGTGGGACCGGTCGACGCCCGGGACCTGGCGGGTCCGGCAGGTCCTCGACGACCCGGCCGGCGACCACGACTGGGGCATCGACGCCGAGGTGGACCTGGCGGCCTCCGACGAGGCCGGCGAGCTGGTGCTGCGGGTGGTCGACGCCGGCCGCAAGGACGACTGACCCGTCCGGAGGAGATCCACGGAGCACGGGTCGAGCCGGAACGGGAACGGACCGATCTCCTGGGCAGCAACCCGTCCCCAGGAGACCGCCATGACCGCTGCGGAGCCGCCGCGCACCACCTCCGGTGCCCCCTGGTCCCGCCCCGACGCGCTCGTCGAACGCACCCGCTGGCTGTTCGGCCTGTGCGTCCTGGCGTCGCTGCTGCTGACGATCGGGGCGGCCGCACCGGCGCTCGCGCGGGGCGGCGCGCTCCCCCTGGCGGTCGCCTCGGCCGCCATCGCCGGCTCGGCCGTCGTGCGCTACCGGCTCGGCCGGGCGGTGGCGGCCTGCGACGTGGTGGACGTCTCGCGCTCGCGGCGTTCACCGCCCCGCTGGGCGTCCCGGCCGCCGCCTTCGGCCTGGCCTTCCCCATGCTGTGGTCCCGCTCGGTCTACGGCGGAGGCCGCGGGGTGGCCCTGCACGCCACGGGCGTGGGCGCCGCGCTGCTCGCCGCCACCCTCGCCGGGCCGCACCTGTTCGGGACCGCCCCGGTGCACGCCGCCGCCGTCGCCGGCACCCTGCCGGTGATGGCGGTGACCGTCGCCGTCGCCCGCCACCTGGCGAGCCAGCTCTTCGGCCGCGAGCAGTCCCGGCGTCGGGACGGCGCGCTCGCCACGCTGGGCACGCAGCTGCTGGGGCTCACCGACCGGGACGCCGTCCTGCGCCGCGCGGGTGAGGCCTGGGCCGCCGTCTGCGCCGCCACCCCGGGCCTGCGCGTGGTCGTCCTCGCGGGCGCCGGCGAGCTGCTCGTCCCGGTCGGGCACGCCGGACCGTTCCGGTCGGACCCGCCGCCGCTGCCCCGCTCGTCCTTCCCCGGCGACCTCGCCGTGTCCCCGGAGTACCCGGTGTCCCCCACGGCGGAGCTGACGGGGGCGGCCGGCGTGCGGGCCGCCTGGTCCTGCCTGCCGATGCCCGGCGTGCCGGGCACCGTGGTGCTGATGGGCGCGGCGCCGGCCGTGCCCTCCGAGGGCGTGGTCGCCGCCCGGTCGCTGCTCAACCAGGTGAGCCTGGCGCTGCGCGGGGCGGAGGCCCACGAGGAGGTCCGCACCCGCGCCCTCACCGACGCGCTCACCGGACTCGCCAACCGGGCGGCCTTCACCTCCGCGCTCGACGCGCAGCGGCCGTCCGGGGGCTGGGCCCTGTTCGTCGACCTCGACGACTTCAAGCGGGTCAACGACCGGCTGGGGCACGCGGCCGGCGACGAGCTGCTCGCGGAGGTGGCCGCGCGCCTGTCGGCGGCCGTCCGCGAGGGTGACCTGTGCGCCCGCCTCGGCGGGGACGAGTTCGCGGTCCTCATGCCCGACGGGGACGAGGCCGACGCCCGGGCCCTGGGCCAGCGGCTGGTCGAGGCCGTGTCGCGCCCGGTCCTGCTCGGCGAGGACACCGCGTGGGTCGGCGCCAGCGTCGGCGCCGCCCGTCTGGAGCCCGGCGGCTCGCCGTCGGCCACCCTGCGCCGGGCCGACGCCGCCATGTACGCGGCCAAGGCGGCCGGCAAGAACCGGGTCGACGTCTCCTCCCCCGCCCACGACGAGGTGACCGTCCCCGCCTGACGGGGGTCCGCCCGGCCCGGGCGGCTGTGCCAGGCTTCCGCTGATGCGGTCGTGACGGGATGGGAGATGGCAGCGGTCGCCGTCGCCGGGCTCGCCGCGGGGGCGATCAACGCCGTCGTCGGCTCCGGGACGCTGGTCACCTTCCCGGTGCTGCTGGCCACCGGCCTGCCGCCGGTCACCGCCAGCGTGACCAACAGCCTGGGCCTGGTGCCCGGCAACGTCGGCGGCGCGGTCGGCTACCGGCGGGAGCTGGCCGGCCAGCGCGGGCTGCTGCTGCGGCTGCTGCCGGCGTCCGTGCTGGGGGCGCTCACCGGCGCCTTCCTGCTGCTGCACCTGCCGGCCGCGGCGTTCGAGGCGGTCGTGCCGGCGCTGGTCGGTCTCGCGGTGGTGCTGGTGGCCGTGCAGCCGCTGCTCACCCGGCGGCTGGCCGACCGCCGCGCCGGCGCCCCCGGGCCGCCGCGCGGGTGGCGCCTGGCCGGGCTCGTGGGCGCCGCCTACGCCACCGGGAGCTACGGCGGGTACTTCGCGGCCAGCCAGGGCGTGCTGCAGGTCGGGCTGTTCGGCCTGCTGCTCGCCGAGCCCCTGCAGCGGCTCAACGCGCTCAAGAACGTGCTCACCTCCGCGGTCAACGGGGTGGCGGCGCTGGCCTACGTGCTCGTCGCCGCCGACCGGGTGGACTGGCCCGCGGCCGGCCTGGTCGCGGCCGGCTCGCTGGCCGGCGGGCTGCTCGGCGCCCGCTACGGACGACGGCTGCCGTCGGCGGTGCTGCGGACGGCGATCGTCCTGCTCGGCGTCGTCGCGGTCGTGGTGCTGGTGACCCGGTGAGCGTCCTCGAGTGGCTGCTGCTCGTGGCCGCCGGCGTCGGCGCGGGCCTCACCGGCAGCATCGCCGGGCTCGCCTCGCTGGTCAGCTACCCCGCGCTGCTGGCCACCGGCCTGCCGCCGGTCACCGCCAACGTCACCAACACCGTGGCCCTGGTGCTCACCAGCGTCGGCTCGGTGAGCGCCTCGCGGCCCGAGCTCGCCGGACAGGGCCGGCGGCTGGTGCCCCTGGTCGTCGCCGGCGTCCTCGGCGGCACCGCGGGCGCGCTGCTCCTGCTCGTCACCCCGGCCGAGGCGTTCGAGCGGCTGGTGCCCGTGCTCATCGGCGCGGCGGCGCTGGCCATCCTGCTGCAGCGGCCGCCGGCCGAGCTGGCCGTCGAGGGGCGCCGGGCGCACGGGGCGCGGGACCCCTGGTGGCTGGTCGCGCTCACCGGGCTGATCGCCGTCTACGGCGGCTACTTCGGCGCGGCCGCGGGCGTGCTGCTGCTGGCCACCGTGCTGCTCGGCACCGGGGAAGCGCTGCCGCGCAGCAACGCGCTCAAGAACGTCGTCCTGGGGTCGGCCAACGCGGTGGCCGCCGTCGGCTTCATCGTGCTGGCCGACGTGGCCTGGAGCGCGGCCCTGCCCCTCGCGCTGGGCTGCCTGGTGGGCGGGCGGCTCGGCCCGCGGGTGGTGCGCCGGGCCCCGCAGGCGCTGCTGCGGCGGCTCATCGCGGTCGCCGGACTGGCGCTGGCCGTGGTGCTCGCCGTCGACGCGTACCGCTGAGCGACCCCGGTGTGGTGCCGCCCTCGGCCGTGCACGAAGGTGGTCGGGCGATCGGAACGTGAGGAGACCGGATCGGTGACGTCGGACGACGCGGCGGGGCGCTTCCTCGAGGCACTGCAGGACCCCCCGGGGGACGGCGAGGGCGGCCCGGAGATGGCCCCCTCCCGGCTGGCCCGGGCCTTCGCGCAGGCGGTCGGCGTCGACGGCGCCGCGCTGAGCATCCACGAGGGCGCGGGCCTGCGGACGCCGATCGGCGCCAGCGACCGCACCACCTCGCGCGCCGAGCAGCTGCAGTTCACCACCGGCGACGGGCCGTGCCTGCGGGCGCACGACACCGGGCGGGCGATCGTGTTCGACATCGAGGACATCAACCGCAACTGGCCCGAACTGCACGACGCGCTGCTCGGCGAGACGCCCTTCCGGGCGGTGTTCTCGCTGCCGCTGGCGCCGCCGCTGGGCCCGACGATCGTGGTCGACCTCTACGCCCGCGAGCTGGACACGCTGACCGGCGTGCCGCGCGAGGAGGTGGAGGCCGCGGTGCTGGTGCTCACCGAGGAGATGGTGCGCTCCTCGGGCGGGGCACGGGCCGACGAGGGCGCCCGCTGGTGGGACTCCCCCGACGCCCGCCGCCGCAACCGGGTCTGGCAGGCGACCGGCGTCGCCTCGGTGGCCCTCGACCTCGACGTCGTCGACACCCTGACCGTGCTGCGGGCGCACGCGTTCGCCACCGGCCGCGTCGTCGACGACCTCGCCGGGGACATCGTCGACGGGCGGATGGACCCGGGCGAGCTGCGCGACCCCGACCACCACCAGGACTCCGGGGCCTGAGCCGGCGCGACCGCGCGCCGGCTCAGCCCGCGGTCAGGTCGCGGCGGTCAGGTCGCGGCGTAGGCCGAGAGGAACAGCACGAAGGCGGACGTGCCCAGGAGCAGCCGGGCCGGCGTGAGCCCGTTGACCAGGCCTGCCGTGGCCTCCACCCACTGCGGGCGGACGCCGGCGTCGCTGGTGCCGCGGCGCACCACCCGCACCTCGTCGGCCAGCAGCACCCCGGCAGCCCCGAGCAGGGTGAGCCCGACGACGAGCAGGGTGAGCGAGAGGGCCTCCGCGTAGCCGTCGGCCCGCCCGGCGAGCAGCAGGACGGCGACCACCCCGGCCACGAGGCCGAGCGCCCCGCCCGCGACCGGCGCCCACGGGCCCATCCGCACGCGCGGGACCGTGCGCCGGCGCGGGCCGGCCGACGGGCCGGCCGGCGGCGCGGGCGGGCGCCCCGGCAGCGGCCCGGTGGCCTGGTGCCCGGGCGGCAGCTGCTCGGGCACGACCGCCGGGGCGGCGGACGCGGCGGACGCGCCGGGCGCCGGGCCCGCACCGGCGGCGGTGGCGCCGGGCGCGGTCAGCGGGGCGGTGACCGGCGCGCCGGCGCCCGGCGGGGCGGCGGACGGGACGGGCGGCTGCTGGCCGGGGGCCTGCGGGACGGGCTGCGGAGCGGCGGGATCGGTCATCGTCCGAGCACGCTAGGCGCGCCGTCCGACAGCACCGGGCAGGCTCCCGGGCGCGCCGGGACCGCCACCGGGCGCCGGACCAGCGCCCGGCGCGCGGGCACCGCCCGTCGAACGCCGGTGACCGGCGGTCACAGCAGCCGGCGGCTGCCCTCGGCGACCACCCGCAGCCAGCGGTACCCGTAGCCGTCGAGCGTCAGCTCCACCGCGCCGTCGGCCCCGACCGGCGTCGACTGCGTGACCAGCAGGTCCTCCAGCCGGTGCGAGGCGTCGCAGCCGTCGAGGGTGAGCGGCACGGTGCGCGGCTCGGGGCCGAGGTTGTGCACGGCCAGCAGCGTCCCGTCGTCCCACTCGCACACGTGCGCCAGCACCGACGCGTGCGGCTGCTCGAGGACGCGGAAGGTGCCCCAGCCGAGCTCCGGCGACTCCCGGTAGCGGCGGACGAGCAGCTTCATGAACGACAGCAGTGAGTCCTCGTCGCGGCGCTGGTCCTCGACGTTGACGAACTCCGGCGCGAACCCGCCCTCCACCACCGGCCCCGGCAGCCGGTCGGCGTCGGCGGTGGAGAAGCCGCCGTTGGCGCCGGCCGTCCACTGCATGGGCGTGCGCACGGCGAGCCGGCCCTCGGCGGAGAGGTCCTCCCCCATGCCGATCTCCTCGCCGTAGAAGAGCACGGGGGTGCCCGGCAGCGAGAACAGCAGGCTGTAGACCATGCGGACCCGCCGCGGGTCGCCGTCGAGCATCGGCGGGAGGCGGCGGCGCAGGCCGCGGCCGTAGACCTGCATCCGCTCCTCGGGCCCGAAGGCGGCGAAGACCTCCGCGCGCTCGTCGTCGGACAGCTTGTCGAGGGTGAGCTCGTCGTGGTTGCGCACGAAGGTGGCCCACTGGCTGTCGGGGTCGACGTACGGGCGCTCGACCAGCGCCTTCACCAGCGGGCCGGCGTCGGCGCGGGCCATCGACAGGTACATCGCCTGCATGCCGACGAAGTCGAACAGCATCGTCAGCTCGTCGCCGTCGTCGCCGCCGAAGAAGTCCCGCTGCTGCTCGTGCGGCAGGTTCACCTCGCCGAGCAGCACGCCGCTGCCGGTGCGGCGGCCGAGGAAGGAGCGCAGGGCCCGCAGGTACTCGTGCGGGTCCGGGAAGCGCTCGGCGTCCGCGCCGCCCTCGGTCTCCAGGAAGAAGGGGACGGCGTCGACGCGGAAACCCGACAGGCCCAGCTGCAGCCAGAAGCCCATGATCTTGGCGATCTCGTCGCGGACCCGCGGGTTGGTCACGTCGAGGTCGGGCTGCTCCTTGTAGAAGCGGTGCAGGTACCACTCCCCCGTCGGCTCGTTGAACGTCCAGACGGAGTCCTCCTGGTCGGGGAAGACCACCTGGTCGGAGGTGTCCGGCGGCTCGTCCTCGCGCCAGACGTAGAAGTCGTGGAACGGGTCGTCCTTGCTGCGGCGGCCCTGCTGGAACCACGGGTGCTCGATGGAGGTGTGGTTGACGACGAGGTCGGCGATCACGCGGATGCCACGGTCGTTGGCGGTGCGGATGACCTCGACCAGGTCGCCGTGGCTGCCCAGCCGGGGGTCGACGCCGTAGAAGTCGGTGATGTCGTAGCCGTCGTCGCGCTCGGCCGTCGGGTAGAAGGGCATGAGCCACAGGCAGGTGACGCCGAGGTCCGCCAGGTGGTCGATGCGCTGGGCGAGGCCCGCGAAGTCACCGATGCCGTCGTCGTTCCAGTCCAGGTAGGTCTCGACGTCGAGGCAGTAGACGACGGCCGTCTTCCACCAGAGGTCCGCGGTGTCGGTGATCTTCACGCGGCCGAGCCTGTCGACCCCGGCCGCGCGGGGCAACCGGACGACGCCGGTCCGCTCGGCCGACGCCGACCCGGCGAGTTGATCATCGGCGCCTTGCCGCCGACACGCGCGGACACGCCGTCGCTTGCGGCAACGGTCCGATGATCACGACTGTGGGCGCGTTGATCATCGGATGCGTGCACGCGACACGGGCGGACACGCCCGCCGGCCGTGCACGCATCCGATGATCAACGGGAGCAGGCGGGCGGCTACTTCAGGACGGCGGGCTGCGGCTCCTGCTGCGGCCGCAGCGGGCGCACCGACACCGCGGGCGCCGGGCGGGTGACGTCGAGCTGCGGCAGCACCTTCTCCCCGAACGCGTCGAGGAACGCCGTCTGCTCCTTGCCGACGTGGTGGATGTAGACCTGGTCGAAGCCGAGGTCGACGTACTCGTTGAGCCACGCGGCGTGCTGGCCGAGGTCGGAGGACACCCGGACCGCCGACGTCACGTCCTCCGGGCGGACGTACTCGCTGGCCTGGTCGAACGCCGTCGTCGTGTCCAGGTCCCAGCACAGCGGCGGGGGGAAGACGTTGCTGCGCCACTGGTCGTGCGCGATCTCCAGCGCACGGTCCTCGTCGGGGTCCCAGGAGACGTGCACCTGGATCGTCAGCGTCCCCTGCCCGCCGTTGTCGCGGTAGGCGGCGATGACGTCGCGGAGGACGTCGTGCGGCTGGTTGATCGTGACCAGCCCGTCGGCCCACTCGGCGTGCCGGGCGGCGGTGCGCGCGGTGACGGCGGGCCCGATCAGGGCGGGCTGCTGCTCGGGCAGCGTCCAGATCTGCGCCCGGTCGACGGCGACCAGCCCGTCGTGGCTGACCTCCTCGCCGGCCAGCAGGGCCCGGATGACGTCGACGCACTCGCGCAGCCGGGCGTCGCGCAGCTCCTTGTTCGGCCACACGTGTCCGGTGACGTGCTCGTTCATCGCCTCGCCCGAGCCCAGCGCCACCCAGAACCGGCCGGGGAACATCGACCCGAGGGTGGCGATGGCCTGGGCGACGATCACCGGGTGGTAGCGCTGGCCGGGCGCGTTGACCGCTCCGAACGGCAGCCCGGTGGTGGCCAGCGCCGCGCCCAGCCACGACCACGCGAAGCCCGACTCCCCCTGCCGCGGGTTCCACGGGGTCAGGTGGTCGGAGCACATGGCGGCGGTGAAGCCGACCTGCTCGGCGTGCTGCGAGGCGGCGAGCAGGTCCGCGGGGTGGACCTGCTCGTGGGAGTTGTGGAAGCCGATCACGGTCACCGCTCGTGCCTACCGGAGTCGGCGGCCCCCGGCCACGGGACCGGGCCGTGCCGCAACCCGGTCAGCCGAGCAGGTCGGCGACGCGCGCCGGGGCGGTGGCGACGTCGAGGTGGTCGCCGCGCCCGTCGCCGGCGACCGGCCAGTCGCGGTCCCGGGCCGCCGCCGCGTCGCCGTCGTAGGACGCCGACAGGTGCACGTACCGGGCCGCGGCGGTCACCGGCGGGACCTCGACCGGCGTGGACCACAGGTCGGCCGGCAGCCGGTGTCCCTCGGCCAGGACGGCGGCGCGCACGCCGGCGTCGGGCAGCAGCTCGCCCATCGCGTCGGGCCCCCACCACGTCGTCCAGTCGGCCACCCGGCCGTCGTCGCCGGTGAGCGGGCCGATCCGCTCGCGGACGTCGGCCGGCCACCCCGCCGTCCCCGGGCCGGGTTGGAGGACGGCGTCCAGCCACACCGCGCGGCCCGCCCCGGCGGCGACGGCCACCGCGGGCAGCACGATGCCCGCCCCGGAGAAGGCGACGGCGACGTCGGCGGGCGGGAGGGCGGCGGCCCAGCGCCGGTCCCAGCCCGCGGCCGAGGGTGCGGACGACGCCGGGTCCTGCACCAGCCCGCGGAGGTCGGGGACGGCGACGGTCGCCCCGCGGGCGCGCAGCTCGTCGGCCAGCGGGCCGAGGACGGCGGGCCCGAGCAGGGGCGGGTGCACCAGCAGCCAGGTCGGCACGCGGCGAGTCTGCCCCCGCCCGGGGGAGAGAGCGGCACCACGCCGCGTCTGCGCTGCGATCAGCCGCGCGCGCCGTGAGGATCGGGGGGTGACACGCACCCCCAGCACCGACCGGTGGGGCATCGACGCCACCTGGCTCGACGCCCTCGACGAGGAACACGAGGTCGCCCAGGCCACCATCGACCGCCTGCGGGAGGTGATCGGCGAGCCGCCGGAGGACCTCGAGGAGCGCGCGCCCATCGTGGCCCGGCCCGGGGACGTCCTGGAGGTCGACGAGGCCGAGGTGACCCTGGAGGACGGCTCCTCCCGGCACGTGGACGGCGAGCTGCCGGCCGACTTCCCGCTCGGCTACCACTGGCTGCAGGCGCCCGGCGGGCCGCGGCGGCGGCTGGTCGTGTCCCCCGGCCGCTGCTGGCTGCCCGAGGACCGCGCCTGGGGCTGGGCGGTGCAGCTCTACGCCACCCGCAGCCGCGCGAGCTGGGGCATCGGCGACCTCGCCGACCTGCGCGCGGTCCGCGAGATGGCCGCCGACCAGGGCGCGGGCTTCGTGCTCATCAACCCGCTGCACGCCGTCGCCCCCACCCCGGAGCAGGAGGCCAGCCCCTACCTGCCGGCCACCCGCCGCTTCCGCAACCCGCTGTACCTGCGGGTCGCCGAGGTGCCCGGCGCCGACCGGGTCGACCTCGACGACGACGCCGGCCGCGCGCTCAACGACGGCGAGCTCGTCGACCGCGACGCGATCTGGGCGCGCAAGCGCGAGGTGCTGCGCCGGGTCTTCGACGCCACCGGCCGCGACGAGGCCGCCTTCCCCGACTGGTGGTGGCACCAGGGCCAGAAGCTGCAGGACTGGGCCACCTGGTGCGCCCTCGCCGACGCCCACGGCCCCGACTGGCACGCCTGGCCCGAGGAGCTGCAGGACCCGCGCAGCGACGCCGTCGGCCGGTTCGTCGCCGACCACGAGCGCGACGTCGCCTTCCACGCCTGGCTCCAGTGGTGCCTGTCGCGCCAGCTCGAGCAGGCCACCGAGGGCATGACCGTCATCCAGGACCTGCCGATCGGCGTGGCCGGCGGCGGCGCGGACGCCTGGACCTGGCAGGGCGTGCTCGCGCAGGGCGCCACGGTCGGCGCGCCCCCGGACGAGTTCAACTCGCAGGGCCAGGACTGGGGCTCCCCGCCGCTGGTGCCGTGGCGGCTGCGGGCGTGGGACTACGAGCCGTTCGTCGAGTCGATCCGCGCCACGATGGCCGGCGCCGGCGGCCTGCGCATCGACCACGTCATGGGCCTGTTCCGGCTGTGGTGGGTGCCCACCGGCGGCTCCGCGGCCGACGGCGCCTACGTCCGCTACCCCGCCGAGGACCTGCTCGACATCGTCGCGCTGGAGAGCCACCGGGCGCAGGCGGTCGTCGTCGGCGAGGACCTCGGGACGGTCGAGGACGGCGTCCGGGAGGCCCTGGCCGAGCACGGGATCCTCAGCTACCGGCTGTTGTGGTTCGAGGACGACGACCCGGCCGAGTGGCCCGAGGAGGCCATGGCCGCCATCTCCACCCACGACCTGCCGACGGTCGCCGGGCTGTGGAGCGGGGCCGACGTCGAGGAGCAGCGCCGGTACGGCACGGGCACCGACGAGGAGCTCGAGCGCGGCCGCGCGTCGCTGCTCGAGCGACTGCCCGGGCTGCGGAGGAACGCGAAGCCGGAGACGGCGGTCAAGCGGGCGCACGAGCTGCTCGGCCGGGCGCCGTCGCTGCTGCTGTCGGCCACGCTCGACGACGCCCTCGCCGAGCGCCGCCGCCCGAACATGCCGGGCACCACCGACCGGCCCAACTGGTCGCTGCCGCTGCCGGTGACCGTGGAGGACCTCCCCGGGCACGCGCTGCTCAAGGAGGTGGCGCGCACGCTGGCCGACGGCGTCCGCGCGACCACCGACCCGGAGGAGGACGCCATCGGCGAGCAGCCCGGCGGCGAGGCCTCCCGGGACTGAGCGCCCCGCAGACGACTCCGGCGCGGCACCCGCTCGGGTGCCGCGCCGGAGGCGTCCTCAGCCGCGGATCATGACTCGCGGCCGTCCTGCTCGCTCGGGCCGGTGCCCCGGCCCTGGGTCAGCGCGTCACCCGCGCCGGGCCCGCCGACGAGCGTGTCGTCGCCGTTCCCGCCGTCGAGCGTGTCGACGCCGAAGCCGCCGAGCAGCACGTCGTCGCCGTTCTCCCCGGCCAGCCGGTCGGTGCCGGCGCCGCCGCAGATGACGTCGTCGCCGTTGCCGCCGGTGATCACGTCGTCGCCACCGAGGCCCATGATCACGTCGACGCCGTTGGTGCCGCGCAGCGTGTCGTTCCCGGCCGTGCCGCGGATCGTCGGGACGAGGCCGTTGCAGCGCTCGGCCAGGTCGATGCCGAACACGATGGGGTCGTGGTCGCTGGAGCGGTAGGGGTCAGCCGCGTACAGGGCCCGGTCGCCCGTGTACTGGTAGGCGAACGACTCGACCGAGTTGATGTTCCAGTGCGCCAGGTCGGTGACCTTCGCGGTGAGCTCCGCCGTCGCCATCGCGTGGTCCAGCGAGCCGGACATGTCGTCGAAGACGTAGCTGTAGCGGCCCTCGTCGAAGCGCTCGCCGAGGTCGGTGAAGCCCGCCTGGCGCAGCCGCTCGATCGGGTCCTCCTGGGTGTAGGCGTTGAGGTCACCCATGAGGACGACGTCGCGGTCGCCCGTGCGGTCGGCGATGGCCTGCGCGAACGCCGCCACGGACGCCGCCTGGCGGACGCGGTCGCCGTTCCACTGGCCCTGGCCGTCACCGGCGTCCACGTTGTCGCCGGTCGCGTCGCCGGCGCTCTTGGACTTGAAGTGGTTGGCGATGACGGTGAACGCGTCGCCGTCCTTGACGAAGGTCTGCGCCTGCGGCTCGCGGGCGTTGGACCAGACCGACTCGTCGACGAGCCCGGCCGGGTCACCGACCGGCTGGACGACGTCGTTGCGGTAGATGATCCCGTTGCGGATCACGTCCCGGTCGACGCCGTAGAGCTCGCGCGGCATCGGCACGTAGCTCCAGACCTCGGCGCCCGCGGCCGCGTTCAGCCGGCGCACCAGGTCGGCGAGCGCGGTGTCGGCGTTGCCGGGGGTCAGGCCGGTGGAGTCGGTGTCCTCGATCTCCAGCAGGCTGACGACGTCGGCGTCGAGCGCCGCGATGGCCGGGACGATCTTGCCGGCCTGCCGCTCGAACTCCTCGGCGTTGCGAGCGCCGCGGCCGACGCTCTGGTCGAAGGTCAGGAAGTAGTTCAGCACGTTGAACGCGCCGATCTGCACGTCGCCGCCGACCGCGTCGGGCGCCGCCGGGCGGGTGTCCTGCGGGGCGAAGACGCCGTCCGCGGTGCCGTCGGCCGGCTGCAGCCGCCACTGGTTGAAGCCGTAGCCGAGGACCACCGGCTCGGTGAAGGTGAGCTCGTCGCCCACCCGGACCGGGGTGGACGGCGACAGGTACGGCCGCGTCGTGGTGGTGACCCGGGCGCTGAGCCCGTCGTCGAGGACGATGCGCCGCAGGGTGTTGGCGGTCATGACCGCCGCGGCCTCCGGGGTGCCCGGGCGAGCGACCTCGGTGGGCTGCACGAGGACGCCGCCCTCGGAGAGGGTGAGCTCGCCGAAGCTGGTGAGGTCGAAGACCTCGCTCACGGTGAGCGTGTCCACCGGCGCGACGAGCATGCCCTCGAGGCGCTCGCGGGCGGCGTCGTCGGCCGGGAGGTCGAGCGGGGCGGCCGCGGGGAGGTCCTCGGCGGAGCCCTCGGCGCAGACCGCCACGTCCTGCCGGCTGGTGAGCTGCGTCTGGCCGCCGAACTCGGCCACCTCGCCGGTGACGGCGACCGTGTCGCCCAGGTCCACCGCGACGGGGCTGAACACGAAGACGCCGTCGGAGGTGGCCGCGTCGCCGTCGCCGTCGACGTCCTGCAGGTAGAAGCCGCTGAAGCCCGCGACGTCGCCGACGACGGTGCCCCGGACGGTGACCTGCCGCCCGGCGAGCGGGCTGGTGGCGCCGGCGCCCTGGACGGCGCCGATCTCGTGCGTCGGTGCGACGGCGCAGGGCTCGGTCGGCTCCGGCTCGGGCTCGACCGTGGCGGAGGGGTTGACGCGGTCCCGGGTCGCGGCGGCCGGGGCAGCCCACACGAGCCGGTCGCCCGCGGCGTCGTAGGTCCGCGACAGCGACTGCCCGACCGGCTCCGTGCCGGCCTCGCTCACGCCGATGTCGGTGCTGGTCCGGCCCGCGGCCGGGCCGTTGGTGGCGGTGAAGGTCCCCTCGTAGGAGAGGAACTCCAGGACGCCGCCCGGACCCACCAGTGCGAGGCCGTCCGGGGCCCCGTTCTGGATCCCTCCACCCGGGCCGTCCACCGAGACCGCGGCGGGCGCATCGGCCGGCGCGGTGACGAGGGGCAGCGGCAGGGTGCCGTAGGAGGCGCCGCCGCTGCCGTTGTAGAGGACGACCGACAGGCCGGCCGAGCTGGTGCCCGGCGGCAGCTGCACCTCGACGAACTCGCCGGTGTCGGCGCCGGCGTTGTCGTAGTGGATCTCGGAGATGAACGGCTGGGACGGCGGGGCGGCCGAGGCGACCGTGGGGAGACCCACGACGGCGATGGACGCGGCGGCGGTGCCGAGTGCCATCCGGCGCGTGAGCACGCGCCGGTCGGGCGGGAGGAGGTGCACGGAGGTCCTCTCGGATGGTGACGGAACGGTCCCACCGTAGACACCCATCGTGACGGCTACGCTGACGGCCGGTGACACCCCGGCGACGATGAGCGAGCGGTTCGTCGGCACCCGCTCACCTGCCGGTCACGGTCCCGTCACCTCCGTGAGGGACCGTTCCCCAGCCCGCACCCCCGACCTCCGGAGCGTCATGTCCCACCGCACCATCCGCCGCGGCGTCGTCCTGACCGCCGCCGCGGCGACCCTGGCGAGCGGCGTCCTCACCGGCACGGCGGCGGCCGCTCCCGGCGGGGGCCAGTCCACCCCCCGGCCGGACTTCACCCTGACGATCCTGCACGCGAACGACCTCGAGTCCGCACTGCTGCCGACCACCACGAGCACCGGCTACACCTACGGCGGCGTCGACCGGTTCGTGGAGCTCCTGCAGCGCGAGCAGCACGCCGCCAGCACCGGCCGCCCCGGCGCCGGCCAGGCCGGCAAGCGCGGCGTGCTGACCATCTCGGCGGGCGACAACTTCCTGCCCGGCCCGAACCTCGCGGCCAGCCAGCAGGAGGGCGCGCCGAACTACGACGCCCTCGCGTTCGACGAGGCCGGGTTCGACGTCTCGATCCTCGGCAACCACGACTTCGACCTCGGCCCCGAGTTCCTCGCCGACTGGCTCGGCGACGTCGACGACACGACGTTCGTGTCCGACAACCTCGGCTTCGGCGCCGAGCCGACCCTCGCCGCCCGGGTGGCCGACGGCACGATCGTCACGAGTTCCGTCCAGGACGTGCGGGGTGAGCGGATCGGGATCATCGGCCTGACCACGCCCGACCTGCCGCAGCTCACCAGCTCGCGCGGCGTGACCGTCGACCCGGCGCTCGCCCGCATCGCCAACGCCCAGGCGCAGGCCTACACCCGCGCCGGCGTGGACAAGGTCGTGCTGGTCTCGCACCTGCAGGACATCGACAACGAGCTCGCGCTGGCCCGCCAGCTGCGCGGTGTCGACGTCATCGTCGGCGGTGGCGGTCACGAGCTGCTCGCCGACGCCGACGACCCGGTCGTCGCCAACGGCACCGCCCGCTACGGCGACTACCCGCAGGTCCCGACCGACGCCGACGGCCGCGTCGTCCCGGTGGTCACCACCGCGGCGCTCTACTCCTACGTCGGCCGCCTGGTCGTGAACTTCGACGCCGCCGGCCGGGTGATCGGCTTCGACGAGCCCGCCTCGCGCCCCCTGCCCGTCGTGGCCGCCGGTCCCGACGCCGTGCAGCCCGACCCGCGCGTCCAGCGCGAGGTCGTCGCGCCCGTGCAGCAGTACGTGACCGGCCTGGCGCAGCGGACCGTGGCGACCACGCAGGTGCCGCTCAACGGCATCCGTGACGACGTCCGCAGCCGGGAGACCAACCTCGGGGACCTGGTCGCCGACTCGCTGCTGGCCGCCGGCCGGCGCGAGGCGGCCGCCGCGGGCATCACCGCCCCGGTGGTGGCGATCCAGAACGGCGGCGGCATCCGCAACAACACGGTGCTGCCCGCCGGCCCGATCAGCGAGCTGGACACGTACACGGTCCTGCCGTTCAGCAACTTCGTCGCCGTCGCCCCGGCCATGCCCGCTGCCACGTTCGTCGCCGGCGTGGAGCGCGGCCTGTCCGGCCTGCCGGGCGCGGCCGGGCAGTTCGCCCAGGCCGCCGGGTACCGCGTCACCTACGACGCGAGCCGCCCGGCCGGCTCGCGGATCGTCGACCTGCAGCTGGACGACGGCCGCTACCTGGTGCAGGGCGGGGTCGCGACCGGTGCGGTCAGCACGGTCTCGATCGCGACGAACGACTTCACGCTGCGCGGCGGCGACGGCTACCCGTTCGCGGGTGTCGCCTTCACCGTCCTGCCGGTGACCTACCAGCAGGCGCTCCTGCAGTACCTGCAGGAGGACCTCGGCGGCACGGTGACCGCCACGGACTACCCGGTCGGCGGCGAGGGCCGCATCCGGGCGGCCTGACCGCACGACACCACCGGGCGCCCCCCGCGAGCACCGCTCGCGGGGGGCGTCCGTCGTCTCCGCCGGTCGAACGCGTGTTCGACCGGCGTGCCAGACTGCGCGGGTGGCAGGCGGGATGAACCGGGGGTCCTCACGTCCGTCGCTCGGCGAGCGGGCCGCCGACTCCGGCGTCCCCGCCGCACCCACCGCTCCCCCGGCCCGGGCGGTCCCGCCGCGCGCCCGCGAGGACGGCACCGGGCGGCACTGCTGGGTGCACACGCCGCCCGGCACGTCGGGCACGGTGCCCGGGCTGCTCGTGGAGTGGCGGCAGCAGCCGGAGGGCTGGCAGGGGCGGGTGGCCTACGCCGTCCCCGGCCCGCACGGGCCGGTGCTCGTCGAGGCCTGGTTGCCGGCCGCGTCACTCGAACAGCGCTGAGCGGTTACCGGGGCGGCGTCACGGCTATGGCCGTCGGGACCGATCGACGACGACGCAGCGGAGGTACCGCGATGACCGAGCCCGACCGCCCCACCCTCGACGACGTGATGGACACCGAGGAGTCGGCGCCGCGCGACCGCCAGGAGCACGCCGGGGCCGACCCGCGCCCCAACGACGACGCGCTGCAGCACCGCACCGAGCAGGAGCGGCAGGCCGTCGGCTCCGACGATGCCGACCCCGCCGGCGCGGAGTTCCACTCCGCGACCGACTGAGGCGACCGACCGAGGGCCGGGTGGGCGCCGCACCGGCGCCCACCCTCCTCAGCGGCCCTGCAGGCTCCGGCTGCGGCCGAGCAGCAGGGCCAGCAGCAACGCCCCGCCGAAGCCGGTGCCGGCGACGGCGGCCGCGGCGGGCCATCCGCCGTCGGCCCAGGCCCGCCCGGCCAGCGTGCCGCCCACCGACGAGCCGACGTAGTACCAGAACGAGTACAGCGAGGCCGCCTGCCCGACGGGGCGCCCGCCCAGCGCGGCCCGCGCCGCCACCCAGCCGCTGGCCACCCCGTGCGCGGCGAAGAAGCCCACGTTGAGCACCGCGAGCCCGGCGACGACGAGCGCCAGCGGCCGCGCCAGCGTCAGCGCGAGGCCCGCCCCGGCGACCAGCAGCGCCACGGGCACCACCAGGCGCCGCCCGGCCCGCTCGGCCAGTCCCCCGGCCAGCGGCGAGCTCACCGACCCCAGCAGGTACGTGAGGAAGACCAGCCCGGCCAGCGCCGGGGACAGCCCGTACGGCTCGCTCTCCAGCCGGAACGTCACGGCGTTGTAGACGGCGACGTTCCCGCCCATCAGCAGCGCCGCCAGGGCGTACAGGCCGAGGAGCACCGGGTCGCCGAACCCGCGGGCGAGCTGGCGGAGCACCGGCGTCTCCCGCGGCACCCGCGTGAACCGGCGCGACGCCGGCAGCAGCACCCGGACGGCGACGGTGCAGCCCACCGCCAGCGCGGCGATCCCGCCGAGCGCCGTCCGCCAGCCGCCGAGATCGGCCAGCGCACCGGACAGCACCCGGCCGCTCAGGCCCCCGATCGCCGTGCCGCCGACGAACAGCCCGATCGCCCGCGAGCTCACCGAGGGGGGCAGCTCCTCCCGCAGGTAGGCCACGCCCACGGCCGGCAGCCCGGCGAGGGCGAACCCCTGCAGGCCCCGCAGGACGAGCAGCACCGGCCAGGTGGGGGCCAGCGCGGCGAGGACGGCGAGGACGGTGGCCGCGGCGAGCGAGGCGTGCAGCACCGGCGTGCGCCCGACGCGGTCGGACAGCGGCCCGAGCACCAGCAGGCCGAGCGCCAGTCCGACGGTGGCCGCCGAGACCGTCAGCGTGGCCGCCGTCGGGGACACCCCGAACGCCCGGGTGAGCTCCGGCAGCAGCGCCTGGGGGGCGTAGAGGACGGCGAACACGGCGAGCCCGGCGAGGAACACCGCCGCCGAGGTGCGCCGCGGTGCCGGGTCCCCGGGGCGGGGACCCGGCGGCGGCACGCGCCCATCGTGCCCTCCTGCTGGGATGACCCCGTGACCCGCCTCGGCCCCGACGACGTCGGCTGCTGGCTGGTGAAGACCGCCCGGCCGCCGGAGGTGCTCGTCCCCGGCTGGCACCCCGGCGAGGAGCGCGAGTTCACCCGGTGCCTGCGGGCCTCGTACCGCGTCGCGCTCATGCGCCCGGGCGCGCCCGTGCTGCTCTGGCTCAGCGGCCGCGACCGCCCCGGGGTGCACGCCGCGGGGTCACTGGCCGGTGACGTCGGCGCGGACGAGCGCGGGCCGGTCGCCGTCGTCCGGCTGACCCTGCTGCCCGCCCCGCTGCGGCGCGCCGACCTGCTCGCCGACCCCGTGGCGCGCGACGCCGAGGTGCTGCGCATGCCCGCCGGCAGCAACCCCTCCTACCTGACGCCCGCCCAGCACGCCGCCGTCCGGGCCCTGCTCCCCTGACGACCGCCCTGACGGCCCGGTCCCCGGGCGGGGGCTGGGACGATGGGTCGTGTGCCACGGAAACGGATCGCCGGGGGCGCCCTCGCCTGGGTGCTGACCCTGCAGTTCTTCGTCGTCGAGACGATCGTCCAGCTGCGCTCGCCCCTGCCCTACTCGCGCTCGGCCGACGTCATCAGCGCGCTCGGCGACGCCACCCGGCCCGGCGCGGCGCTGATGAACACCTCGTTCGTGGTGCAGGCCGCGCTCATCGGGGCGGGCGCCGTGGCGCTGCTGCCCGCACTGCGCGGGCGGGCCGCCCGGCCCGCGGTCGGCCTGCTCGGCGCCGCGGCGCTCGGCGTCCTGCTCGTCGGCGTCTTCCCCCGGCTGACCAGCCCGGCCCTGCACACCACCGGCGCCGTGCTCCACCTCGTGGCCGGCGGCCTGGGGATCATCGCGCTGGCCTACGCCGTGCGGCCGTGGTCGGAGGCGCTCGGCACCACGCTGGCCCTCGGCGGCCTGTTCGCCACCGCGATGACGGTCTTCTACGGCGCCGGGGTGGTCGAGCTGCTCGGCGAGGGCGGCACCGAGCGCGCCGCCGCCTACGTGCTGCCGGTCGCGCTGGCGCTGACCGGCCCGTCGCTGTGGTGGCTCACCCGGACCCGCAGCGAGCCGGTCACCGGCCCCACCCGCCGCCAGCGGCGGGCCGCCGAGCGCGAGGAGGAGCGCCTCGCCCGCGCCCGGCGCAGCGCCGAGCGCGACGACGCCCTCGAGGCCGCCGCCCGCCGCCGCGAGTCCCCCCGCACGGCCGCCGACGGCCCCCGCGACGGGGACGACGACGCGCACGACGACGCGCACGACGACCTCGACCCCGACGACCCCTGGGCCGGCCCGCGCCGCCGCTGAACCGGTCGCGGGCGTTCCGCGCGACCGCGAGGATGAGGCCGTGAGCGCCTCGATGCAGGAGATCCCCGCCGACGAGTGCCACCGGCTGCTGGCCGGCCAGGAGATCGGCCGGCTCGCCCTCAACGCCGAGCGGCACCCGCTGGTCTTCCCGGTGAACTACGCCATGGACGGCACGACCGTGGTCATCCGCACCGCGCCGGGCACCAAGCTCGCCGCAGCCGACCACGCCAACGTCACCTTCGAGGTCGACGAGATCGACCGCCGCACCCGCAGCGGCTGGAGCGTGGTGGTGCACGCCGTGGCCGAGGAGGTCGGCCCCGGCCACCGGGACGAGCTCGTCGCCCGCACCGAGGCCACCGGCCTGCAGCCGTGGGCGCCGGGCGAGCACGGGCACTGGCTGCGGTTGATCCCCACGGCGGTGACCGGCCGCCGGATCGTGCCCGGGGAGCTGCCCCCGGCCGTGGACCCGCGCGCCTACCTCTGAGCCGGCGCGGGCACCGGCGCCGCCGCGCGCGCCGGGGCCCGCCGCCGCGACACCGCCACCCCGGCCAGGCACACCACGCCGCCGACCACGGCCAGCGCCGCCGGCACCTCGTCGAGCAGCAGCCAGGACAGGAGCACCACCAGCGGCGGCACCAGGTAGGTGGTCACGCCCAGCCGGCCCGCGGGCATGCGGGCGAGCGCGTAGGCCCACGTGCTGAACGCCAGCGCCGTCGGCACCACGCCGAGGTAGACCGTCCCGAGCACCGACGACGCCGGCGCCGCGGCCACCTCGGCCGCCAGCACGCCGGCCCACGGCAGGCAGCACGCCGCGCCGATCGCGCACGCCGTCGCCGTCACCTGCAGGCCCGGCAGCCGGCGCAGCAGCGGCTTCTGCGCCACCACGCCGGCGGCGTAGGTCACCGCCGCGACCAGGCACAGCAGCACGCCGAGCAGGTCGCCGCCGGACCCGCGCCCGGCGATCCCGATCAGCAGCACCCCGGCGAAGGCGACGGCGAGCCCGGCCACCAGCCAGCGCGGGAAGCCCTCGCCCAGCCAGACCCCGGCCAGCACGGCGATGAGGATCGGCCCGATGTTGACCAGCATCGCCGTCGTCCCGGCGTCGAGGTGCCGCTCGGCGGCGTTGAGCGCGACGTTGTAGACGCCGAACCAGCCCACCCCGCAGACGGCGAGCAGGCCCCACTCCCGCCGCGTCGGCGCCACCCAGCCGCGGCCGAGGGACAGCAGCCCGAGCACCGCCGTCCCGACCAGGAGCCGGCCCAGCGCCAACGCCCCGGGCGAGAGGTCCTCGCCGACCGCCCGGATGCCGATGAACGCCGACGCCCAGGCCAGGACGGTGACGGCGACGGCGGACAGGACGGGCAGCGAGGCGGCGCGGGCGGGGTGCACGGGCGGACCCTAGGCGGGCCCGGGGACGCCCCGCTGGCGGTTTCCCGACGCGGCACCGGGCCTGGCAGCCGCGCTGCGGAGAACGGCAGCGGAGGTGCGCCCGGGCGCCGTGGTCAGACCCCGCGCAGGTGCTCGCCGTACGTCCGCCGCCCGCGCGCGGCCCGGGCACCGGGCAGCACGCCGCCCTCCCGGAACGCCGCCGACAGCTTCCCCGGCAGCGGCGTCGACACCACCCGGACGTTCGGCTCGTGGGCGGCGGTCCACGCCCGGGCGAGGTCGCCGGCCGAGAGGTCCTCGGGCCCGCCGAACTCCACGACGTCGCCGGTCGGCTGCCCGCCCACCACCTCGGTGAGGAACCCGGCCGCCTCCCCGACGTCGACCGGCGCGGCGCTCCAGCCCATCGGCACGACGAGCACCGGCCCGCGCCGGGCGGTGGACAGCATCTCGTCGACGAAGTGGTGGTACTGGGTGATCCGCACGAGCGTCACCGGCAGCCCGGAGGCCAGCAGCACCTGCTCGGCGGAGAACTTGGCGCGGTAGTAGTTCCAGGGCACCCGGTCCACGCCGACGATCGACACGTACACCAGGTGCCGCAGCCGGTCGCGGTCGAGCGCCTGCACCAGCCGTCGGGTGCCCGCGACGTCGACCTCCCAGGGGTTGCCCCGCGGGTCGCTGGCGGCGTGCACCACCACCTCGGCGCCGCGGACCGCCTGCGCGAGGTCGCGGCCGGTGGCGAGGTCGCCCCGCACCCCACCCGGGCCCGCCCCGCGCCGCGACATCTGCCGCACGTCGTGACCCGCCGCCTGCAGGGCGGGCACCAACCTCCGGCCGAGCGGGCCGCTGCCTCCGGTGACGAGGACCTCCATGGCGACAGTCTGCCGAACGGGACGGGCGGACCGGTCCCTCTCGGCGTGGCGCGCGGCCCCATCTCATGTACGAGATAGCGTGGCCCCCCGTGACCGCGACCGAGATCCCGGCCGAGACGACGGCCCCCTCGCCCGCCCCCTCCCCCCTCGGCACGGCCGCCAGCGCCGCCCGGATCGGCGCGCTGGTGCGCGACGCCCGGCGCCACCGGGGCCTCACCCAGCAGCTGCTGGCCGAGCGCCTGGCCACCAGCCAGAGCGCCGTGGCCCGCATCGAGCAGGGCGGCCAGAACCTGACGCTGGAGCTGCTCGGGCGCCTGTCGGAGGCGCTGGACAGCGAGCTCATCAGCGTCGGCCCGGCCGGCCCCACGCACCTGCGCGTCACCGGCGGCACGCCGCTGCGCGGCAGCGTCACGGTGAAGTCGTCGAAGAACGCCGCCGTCGCCCTGCTGTGCGCCGCGCTGCTCAACCGCGGCCGCACGACGCTGCGCAACGTCGCCCGGATCGTCGAGGTCGACCGGATCCTCGACGTGCTGCGGTCCATCGGCGTCTCCGCCACCTGGGACGGGGCCGGCCGCGACCTGACCCTCGTCGTCCCCGACGAGCTCGACCTCGCGGGCATCGACGCCGACGCCGCCCGCCGCACCCGCAGCATCATCATGTTCCTCGGCCCGCTGCTGCACCGGGCCCGCACGTTCCGGCTCCCCTACGCCGGCGGCTGCGACCTCGGCACCCGCACCGTCGAGCCGCACATGATCGCGCTGCGGCCGTTCGGTCTCGACGTCGAGGCGCACGCCGGCGAGTACCACGCGACCGTCGACCCGCGGGCCACCGAGCGGCGCACCATCGTGCTGACCGAGCGCGGGGACACCGTCACCGAGAACGCGCTGCTGGCCGCCGCCCGCACCGAGGGCACCACGGTCATCCGCAACGCCAGCTCCAACTACATGGTCCAGGACCTGTGCCTGTACCTGCAGCTGCTCGGCGTGGGCGTCGGGGGCCTCGGGACGACGACGCTCACCGTGACCGGCCGCGCCGTCCTCGACGCCGACGTCGACTACACGATCAGCGAGGACCCGGTCGAGGCGATGAGCCTGCTGACGGCGGGCATCGTGACCAACTCGGAGCTCACCGTGCGCCGCGCGCCGGTGGAGTTCCTGGAGATCGAGCTCGCGGTGCTGGCCGAGATGGGGCTGCGGTTCGAGCGCTCGCCGGAGTACCTGGCCGACAACGGGCACACCCGGCTGGCCGACGTCACGATCCACCCGTCGCAGCTCAAGGCCCCGATCGACAAGATCCACCCGATGCCGTTCCCGGGCCTCAACATCGACAACCTGCCGTTCTTCGCCGTCATCGCGGCGTCGGCGACCGGGTCGACGCTGATCCACGACTGGGTCTACGACAACCGGGCGATCCACCTGTCGGACCTGACCCGTCTGGGCGCCGACGTCCGGCTCATGGACCCGCACCGGGTGCTGGTGACCGGCCCGACCCGCTGGCGCAGCGCGGAGGTCGTGTGCCCGCCGGCGCTGCGGCCCGCGGTGTGCATCCTGCTGGCGATGCTGGCCTCGCGCGGCACGTCGGTGCTGCGCAACGTCGACATCATCGCCCGCGGCTACGAGCACCTCTACGAGCGCCTGGTCGAGATGGGCGCCTCGATCGAGGTCTTCTCCGACTGATGCGGCATAGGAAGCTATCCGCACGTCCTGGCGCCTCTGACGTGCGGATAGCTTCCAATGCCCGTCCCGTCACCTCTCCTGGGCGGTGGGGCGGACCAGCACCTCGTTGACCGCCACGTGCGGCGGCTGGCTCACCACGTAGGCGATCGCGCGGGCGACGTCCTCGGCCTGCAGCGGCGTCATCTCCGCGGCCATGCGCTGGGACGCGGCCTTCGCCTCGGGCTGGGTGATGTGGTCGGTGAGCTCGGTGGCCACCGCACCCGGCTCGACCAGCGAGATCCGCACGCCGCGGGTGGTCACCTCCTGGCGCAGCGACTCGCTGAACGCGTTCACCGCCCACTTGCTGGCGTTGTAGACGCCGGCGCCCTTGCGGGCGGTGCGCCCGGCGACGCTCGAGATGTTCACGACGTCGCCCGAGCCCTGCTCGACCATGCCGTCGATCGCCGCGTGCGTCATGTACATGAGGCCGAGGACGTTGGTGGACAGCATCCGCCGCCAGTCCTCGACGTCGGCGCCGACGATCGTGCCGAGCAGCATGACGCCGGCGTTGTTGACCAGGACGTCGAGCCCGCCGAGCTCCTCGCGGGTCCGGGCGACGGCCGCCCGGCAGGACGCCTCGTCGGTGACGTCCAGGTCGAGGGTCAGCACGCGGGCACCGCTGTCGCGCAGCCGGCCCGCCAGCGCCTCGAGCCGGTCGGCGCGGCGGGCGCCGACCGCCACGGCCGCGCCCGCATCAGCCAGCGCGACGGCGGTGGCCTCCCCGATCCCCGACGACGCCCCGGTCACCAGGGCCACCTTCCCGGTCAGCGGCCGGCCGGTCTCGCTCATGCGGTGCTCCTCCCGCGCCGCCCGGTGCGGCACCCCGGACAGCCTGCGCCCGGAGCGCCGATCCGGCAGCGCGGGCGGGACCTCGGGGGTGGTCAGGCCGGGGGCAGGACGACGCCGAAGCCGCGCACGGCCAGCCGCAGCAGCACCGGCCCGCCCCGCCGCAGGTCGGCCACGCGCGCCGCGGCCGCGGACTCCAGCTGCGCCACCCGCCGGGCGTAGGCGTCCGGGCCCGCCGTCCGCGCGGCGTGCAGCGCCGCGGTGTTGGCCCACACCTTCCGCCGGGACTCGCGCAGCAGCACCCGCGCGGCCCGCCGGTTCGCCCCGGCCATCACCCGGTCGACGACGGTCCGCCGCGACCCCGCCGCCTGCAGCGCCCGGTCCTCGCTGGCCACGCGCGCGGCGAGCACCTCGTCGATCCGCTCGTGGTCGCGGGCGCGGGCGGCCAGCACGGCGGGGTCGGCGAAGTCGGCCGGGCCGATGACCCGCACCAGGGACTGCGGCAGGTCGAAGTTGATGTGCGCGTTCATCCCGAGCAGCACGTGCCCCTCGGGCCGGGTGGCCGGGTCGGCGCCGAACGCCTCCCGCCAGGGCGCGGGCGGTGACGCCGGGTCGCGGCGGTGCGCCTCGAGGGCGTCGAGGTAGCACCCGGCGAAGTCGACGTCCCAGTCGGTCACCCAGCCGGCGTCCTCGAACAGCCCGTCGTCGATGGCGGCGCCCACCGCCTGCGTGGTGCGCAGGTAGGTGCCGAGGAAGAAGCGCGCCGGGTCGCCGGCCGCCTCCAGCCCGTCGAGCAGGCGCTGCATGCGGGCGACGAGCTCGTCCACCGGCGCGGTCACCCCCGCGATGCTGCCGGTCGGGCGCCGCCGGCGCAGCCCGGTCGCGGCGGCACGCCGGCGCGGCTCAGCTCTCCAGCGCCGCCGGCAGCCGGTCGAGCGTGGCGGTCACCAGGGCGGGCAGGTCGCCGGCGTCGCCGCCCAGCCAGCCGGCCTGGGCCACCTCGAAGCAGGCGACGACGAGCTTGGCGAGCAGCAGCGCGTCCTCGCCGGGCACGCCGCGGTCGCGCAGCCCCTCGGCCAGCGACGCCTCCCAGCGGCGCAGCTTCCCCGCGGCGCGCAGGTGCAGCGCCGGGACGGCGGCCACGACCTCCTCGCGCTGCACCATGAGGTCGCGCAGCGGCGCGAGCTCCCCGGCCATCCGGACGGCGGCCCAGCTCACCGCCGGCCACGGCCGCAGGTCCGCGGGGGCCTCCGCGACGGCCGCCCGCGCGGTGGCCAGCAGCTCGTCCTCCAGGGCGAACAGCAGGTCCTCCTTGTCGGAGAACAGCCGGAACAGCGTGCTGCGCGAGACGTCGGCGGCCGCGGCCACCTCCTCGGTGCTCGTGGCGTACCCCCGCGCGGCGAACAGCTCGACGGCGCGGCGGGTCACCTCGACGCGGGTCCTCCGGCGGCGGCGCTGCGCGGCGGTCCCGGTCACGGGGTCATCTTGACACGACGTCGCCGTCTGACACAGAGTCTCATATCGGGACGACGTCCCGCCCTCTCGACCGAGGGAGCTCCCATGGGCACGACCCGCACCGCACTCGTCACCGGCGCCACCTCCGGCCTGGGCCTGGCCACCGTCCGGCGCCTGGCCGCCACCCCCGGCTGGCGGGTCGTCCTCGCCGTCCGAGATCTCCAGCGTGGCCGGGCGCTCGCCGGCGCGCTCGGCCCGGACACCGGCCTGGTCGCCCTCGACCTCGCCTCGCTGGCGTCGGTCCGGGAGGCCGCGGCCGCGGTCGCCGGGCAGGAGCCGCCGGTCGACGTCCTGGTGCTCAACGCCGGCCTGCAGGTCACCCGCTCCGACGTCGCCTCCGCCGACGGCCACGAGCTCACCTTCGCCGTCAACCACCTCGGCAACTACCTGTTGACCCGGCTGCTGCTGCCGCACCTGGCGCCCGGCGGCCGCGTCGTCACGGTGGGCAGCGGCACGCACTTCGGCACGCTGCGCAAGTCCGGCCCGTACCCGCGCCCGCGCTGGGAGGACCCGCGGGTGCTCGCCACACCCCGCGAGGGATCGGGCCAGCGGGCCTACGCGACGTCGAAGCTCGCCACCGTCTACCTCTCCCGCGAGCTGGCCCGGCGCACCCCGGGGATCGACGTCGTCACGTTCGCCCCGGGCCTGCTGCCGGCCACCGGCCTGGCCCGCGACTACTCCCCCCGCGCGCAGGCCCTCTACCGCCGGCTCACCCCGCTGCTCGAGCGGCTGCCGGGCGCGCAGACCGTCGAGCGGGCCGCCGGCCAGCTCGCCGACGTGGTGACCGGCCCCGACGGCACCCCCGGCCGCTACGTCGAGCGCGGCGTGGAGGCGCCGTCGTCGCCGGAGAGCCTCGACCCGCGGCGGGCGCGGGAGCTGTGGGACGTCAGCGCCGACCTCGTGGGCCTGCCGGCTCAGATCAGCGCGTCGTAGCCGTCGTCGGGCGGGAGCAGCCCGGAGTCGACCGGCGGCCGGTGCGGCTGGTCCAGCCCCCGCATCCGCGCGGCGTGCAGCGCGAGCAGCAGGTTCAGCCGCAGCGTCGGGTCGGTCGTGAAGGGCCCGAGCAGCCGCTCCAGCTTGCCGATCCGGTAGCGCATCGTGTTGTAGTGGAAGTGCAGGCGGCGGGCGGACTCGGCGACGTTGAGGTTGGTCTCCAGCAGCACCCGCAGCGTCTCGCGCAGGTCGGCGGAGTCCGGGTCGGAGGCGTCGGCCAGCGTGCCGAGCACCTCGTCGACGTAGGACCGCAGCTCGGTCGAGTCGGGGATCAGCGACAGCAGCCGGAAGACGCCGAGCTGGTCGAAGTGGGTGACCGTCGCCGGGCCGTGGATCTCCTGCCCGACGCCGAGCGCCCGCTGCGCCTGCTGGTGCGCCTCGCCGAGCGCCGAGATCGACTCCGCGGGCCGGCCGATGCCGGTGGCCAGCACCCGCCCGACCCGGCGCACGCGGGCGTTCACCCGGCTGGTGACGGCGGTGACCAGCGCGGTGATCTCCTCCGGCGTCCGCCCGTCCAGGGGCAGCACGGTGACGATCTCCGACGACAGGCCCGCGACCGCGGCGCCGGTCACCTCGGTCTCCAGCGCGGCGCGCCAGCCGTCGGCGAGCCGGTCGAGGACGTCGAGGGCGCGGGTGGGGTCCGCCTGCGGGTCGGCGGCGGTCTCGGTGGCCGTCACCAGGACGACGACCGGCCCGTCGAGCCGCCAGCCGAACGACCGGGTCTGCGCCAGCGCCCGCTCGGTGTGCCGCAGGGACCCGGCGACCAGCCGGCGCACCAGGTCGCCCTGGAAGCGCAGCTCGACCGAGTGCACGGCCTGCTGCCGGATGACCGACAGCGCCGAGACGACGGCGGCCCGCTCCAGCACACCGCCGGCGCCGACCACCATCTGCCCGCTGCGGTGCACGGCGACCAGCCAGCCGTGGCGCTGCTCGCCGGCCATGATCGGCGCGACGGCGTACTCCCCCACCCCGCCGGGCAGCTCGTGGTGGCCCGGGACGAGCAGGATGCCGTCGGCCGGGGAGAGGTCGGCGTCGGCCAGCACGTCGGCCGGGGTGACGACGGTCTGGTCGGCCCGGACGTTCGACAGCCGGTTGGCCGGCGCCATCATGGCCAGCTCGTCCTCGGCCTCGGCGTCGAGCAGCCACAGCCAGTCGCTGATCTCGGCGACGTCCTCCGGCGGGCCGGCGGAGGTGACGATCTCGCGGTCGGGGCCCAGCCCGAGCACCGCGGCGCCCTCGAGGTAGGTGGCCAGCCGGTCGGTGACCTCGGCGAGGCCGCCGCCGCTCAGGGCGACGTCGATGAACTGGTCGTGCATGCGCGCCGAGAGGGTGAGCGCCTCCCCCTGCTTGCGGACGACGGCGCCGAGCACCTCCGACACCGCCTCGTCCATGCGCACGGTCGGCGGCAGCGCGAGCACGGGCAGGCCGCGCCGCTCGGCCTCGGTGAGCACCTCGGCGGGCACGGCGGCCGCGCCCTCGGTGCGGCGGTAGGCGAGCGCGGCGGTGCCGAGCTGGTCGAGCCTGTCGACCAGGGCCCGGGCGTCGGCGGCGTCAGCCGGGGGCAGCCGGGCACCCAGGACGACGACGACGTCGGGGCCGGCGGTGGCCAGCGGTCGCGCGGGGTCGTCGACGACCATGTGCCGGACGACGCGGTCCAGGCCGGAGCGCCCGGCCACCACCTCGACGCCGGACAGGCGCGGCAGCCGCAGCGCCTCGTCCACGCGCAGGCCGACCCGGTCCCGCCACTCGTCGCGCGCCGGCACCGCACGCCCGGCACCGGCCGACTGCCACCCGCGGTGGAACGGCAGGGGTGCCGTGGGGTACGACCCCGAGGTCATCGAGACCTCACTGTGCGTCACGACTCGCCCTCCTCGTCGGCCTAACCCATTCTCGAGTTGCAGGAACCTGGCAGGTGTGCCTGGACGGCCACCCCCATTCTTGGCCACATTCGCCATACGAGGACGTGCGACGCGCCGCTTAGCTTCGAGACGCGGTCGGTTCCCGTCCGCTGGATGGTAGGCGGTCACCGCACCCGGTGCCCTCCTCCCCTCCCAGCGGGAGGGCCGGCCGGACGGGGGCTCGAGCGGAGGGTCACCCGGATGTCCCGATGGGGAGAGGGCCAGCAGATGCGCACCATCGACCACACGACCACCACCGAGCGGGGGCGTGCGGCCCGCGCCGGCGTCCCCACCATCCCCCTGCCGCGCAGCTCCGCGCAGGAGACCGTACGCACCGCCGCGCCCGCCCGGACGGCGGGTGCCGTCCCGTCGTCGGCGAGCACCGGCATCGCCGACCTGCTCCGCGGCCCGGTGCGCCCGGCGCGGGTCCTCATGAGCGCCCCGGCGGCGGTGTACCTGCAGGTGCCCACCGACCGCGGCACCGACGTCGTCGGCGTGCTCACCAGCGACGCCGCCCGGCTCCCCCTGGGCTGCATCCTCTTCCGGCCGAGCAACGGCCGCCCGCTGGTCGCGCTGCCGAGCGGCGCTCCGGCCGAGGTCGGGGGCGGCCGGATCGTGGTCGGGGACCTCGTCGTGCGCGCCGCGGCCTGGTGGGACCCGCGGCCGCGGCTGCCCAGCCCGCGCCCGGCGCTGCTGCCCGAGGGCGTGCGCCAGCTGCGCACCACGCTCTACGGCGAGGGCGTGCCGCACAGCGCGTTCACGCTCCCCGGCCTGCCGGCCGGCCCGGGCGGGCCGCTCGCGGCGCTGCGCGGCGCGGTGCGCCGGGCCGACCTCGACGCCGCGCTGCGCACCGCCGTCCGGCTGATCGGCCTGGGCCCCGGCCTCACCCCGGCCGGTGACGACGTCATGGCCGGCACGATGGCCGGGCTGGTCCTGCTCGGGCACCCGGCCGCGGAACGGTTCGCCGCGGGCGTCTACTCGCTGGCCGCCGGCCGCACCACCGAGCTGTCGCGGGCGCTGCTGCGGCACGCCGCGGCCGGCCACGTCAGCGGCGAGTACGCCGCGGTGCTGCAGGGCCTGGTCGGCGAGCGCCCGCTGGGCCCGGCGGTCGAGGGCCTGCTGGCCACCGGCTCCACCAGCGGCCGCGCGATGGCGCTCGGGCTGTGCACCGCGATCGACCTGGTCGACCGCACCACCCGGCGCTGACCGCACCCCGGCACCAGGGAACCGCCGGCACCACCGCACGTCAGCGGCCCCCTCCCCCACCCGGGGAGGGGGCCGCTGCCGTGTACCGATGAGTCCGCCCGCCGCGGCCGGTCCATCCCCCCGACCCCCAGCAGAGGAGCACCGCGATGTCCTTCCAGGCCTACCTCGACGCGATCGAGGACAGGACCGGTCTCACCCCGCGCCAGCTGATCGCGCAGGCGCACGAGCGCGGCCTCGACGCGCCCGGCACGAAGGCCGGCGACGTCCTCTCCTGGCTCGCCCAGGAGCACGGCCTGGGCCGCGGGCACGGGATGGCGCTCGTCCACGTCCTGAAGAACGGGCCGAGGATCGACTCGAAGCACGTCGGCGGCACCGGCACGCACCGGGACGAGTCCGACACCCTCTGGCTGGACGGGAAGGCGACCCGGCCGACGGGGTGAGGCGGCCCCGCCGTCAGATGCGGCTGGCGTGGATGCTCGTGACGATGATCGCCCGGGCACCGAGCTCCCACAGCTCGTCCATGACCCGGTTGGTCTCGTGCTGGCGCACCATCGCGCGCACCGCGGACCAGCCCTCGGTCTGCAGCGGGCTCACCGTCGGGCCCTCGAGGCCGGGGGTGAGCGCGGTGGCCCTCGCCAGAAGCTCGTTCGGGCAGTCGTAGTCGAGCATCACGTACTGCCGGGCGACGAGGACACCGCGCAGCCGGCGGCGCAGCTGGGCGACCGCCGGGATCTCCTCGGCGCCCTCCCGGCGGACGAGGACCGCCTCGCTGGTGAGCACCGGCTCGCCGATGATGCGCAGCCCGGCCGCGCGCAGCGTCGTCCCGGTCTCGACGACGTCGCACACCGCGTCGGCCACCCCGAGCCGGCAGGCGGTCTCCACCGCGCCGTCGAGCTTGACCACGCTGGCCTTGACGTCGGACTCGGCGAGGAAGCGCTGCAGCAGCGTCGGGTAGGCGGTGGCGATCCGCTTGCCGGCGAGCTGCTCGACGGTGTCGATGCCGGACTCCACGGGGCTCGCGAACCGGAACGAGGACCGGCCGAAGCCCAGCGGCATGAGCTCGACGGCGGTCGGGCCCTCCCCCTCGGCGGGCGCGGTCTCCAGCAGCATGTCGCGGCCGGTGATGCCGACGTCGAGGGTGCCGGCGGCGACGTAGACGGCGATGTCGCGCGGGCGCAGGTAGAAGAACTCGGTGTCGCTGTCGGGGTCGTAGACCGCGAGGTCCTTCGTGCTGCGCCGCTGCCGGTAGCCGCTCTCGGCGAGCATCGCGGCCGCGGGCTCGCTGAGGACGCCCTTGTTGGGCACGGCGATGCGCAGCACTTCTGTGTCTCCTTCGGGAGCGGATGGAACGGCCCCCCGCGCAGGGTCCCGCGGCGTGCGGAGCGCGTCGTGGGGGCGCGAGGGTCGGTCGTCTAGAGGTGGGTGTAGACGTCGTCGAGGCTGAGCCCGCGGGCGAGCATGAGCACCTGCACGCGGTAGAGGAGCTGGCTGATCTCCTCCGCGGTCCGCTCCGGCCCCTCGTGCTCGGCGGCCATCCAGGACTCCGCCGCCTCCTCGACCACCTTCTTGCCGGCGGCGTGCACGCCGTCGCGGACGGCGGTCACGGTGCCCGAGGCGGGGTCCCCGGCGGCCACCTTCGCCGACAGCTCGGCGAACAGCGCGTCGAAGGTCTTCACGCGAGGCCCTGCCCGACCGGGGTGGCCTGGAAGCCGGTGGACCGCGGCGGGGTGCGCAGCTCGCGCAGGGTGAGCGCGGTCGACAGCGCGGCGACGCAGGCCTCCCAGCCCTTGTCCTCGGCGGAGCCGGGCAGGCCCGAGCGGTCGCGCGCCTGCTCCTCGGTGTCGCAGGTGAGCACGCCGTTGCCGACCGGGCGGCCGGCGTCGAGCGCCACCCGGGTGAGCCCCGCGGTGACGGCGTCGCAGACGTACTCGAAGTGCGGGGTGCCGCCGCGGATGACTACGCCGAGCGCGACGACGGCGTCGTGCCGCTCCGCCAGCGCCTGGGCGACGACGGGCAGCTCGACGGCGCCCGGCGCGCGGGCGACGGTCGGCTCGCCGATGCCGCTGGCGCGGGCCGCGGCGAGCGCGCGGTCAAGCAGCGCGTCGGTGATCTCGGCGTGCCAGGTGGTGGCGACGATGCCGAGCGTGAGCCCGGCGGCGTCGACGGCGCCCGCCTCGGGGCGGCCCTGTCCGCTCACAGTCGCTGCTCCTGCTGGTGGAGGGGCACGTCGGTGCCGGGCACGGTGGCCGGCTCGCCGCCCACGGGGAGGGGTACGTCAGCGGGGCCGGACTCGGTCTCGGGCTCGATGATGTCGAGCAGGTGGCCCATCCGGTCGCGCTTGGTGCGCAGGTAGGCCAGGTTCTCCGCGGTGACGTGGCTGGGCAGCGGGACGCGGCCGGTCACCTTGAGGCCGTAGCCCTCCAGGCCCGCGCGCTTGGCCGGGTTGTTGGTGAGCAGCCGCATGGTGTGCACGCCGAGGTCGACGAGTATCTGCGCGCCGGTGCCGTAGTCGCGGGCGTCGGCGGGCAGGCCGAGGTCGAGGTTGGCGTCGACGGTGTCCACGCCGGAGTCCTGCAGCTGGTAGGCCTGCAGCTTGTGCAGCAGGCCGATGCCCCGGCCCTCGTGCCCGCGGATGTAGAGCACGATGCCGCGGCCCTCCTGGGCGACGGCGGCCAGCGCCGCCTGCAGCTGCGGGCCGCAGTCGCAGCGCAGCGAGCCGAAGACGTCGCCGGTGAGGCACTCGGAGTGCACGCGGACCAGCACGTCCTCGCCGTCGGCGATGTCGCCGTAGACGAAGGCGACGTGCTCGCGCTCGTCGTAGGAGCTGCGGTAGCCGACGGCGGTGAAGGTGCCTGGCGCCAGCGGCACGGTGGCCTCCGCGACCCGCTCGACCAGCTTGTCGAAGCGCTTGCGGTAGGCGATGAGGTCGGCGATCGAGATGAGGCACAGGTCGTGCTCGTCGGCGAAGACGCGCAGCTCCTCGGCGCGGGCCATGCCGGTCGGATCCTTCTCGCTGACCAGCTCGCACAGCGTGCCCGAGGGGCGCAGCCCGGCGAGGACGGCGAGGTCGACGGCGGCCTCGGTGTGGCCCGGCCGGCGCAGCACACCGCCGTCCTTGGCGCGCAGCGGGACGATGTGGCCGGGGCGGGCGAGGTCGGCCGAGGAGGTCTCCGCGTCGGCGAGCAGCCGGATGGTGTGCGCCCGGTCGGCGGCCGAGATGCCGGTGGTGACGCCCTCGCGGGCGTCGACGGTGACGGTGTAGGCGGTGCCGCGGCGGTCCTGGTTGACCCGGAACATCGGCGGCAGGTCGAGCCGGTCGGCGTCGGCCTCGGTGACCGACACGCAGATGTAGCCCGAGGTGTAGCGGACCATGAACGCCACGAGCTCGGGCGTCGCGAGCTCGGAGGCGAAGATGAGGTCGCCCTCGTTCTCGCGGTCCTCGTCGTCGACGACGACGACCGCGCGGCCGTCCTTGACCGCCGCGATGGCGTCCTCGACGGAGTCCAGCCGGACGGCGCTCATCGGCGTGCTCCCAGCAGTCGTTCCACGTACTTGGCGATCACGTCGACCTCCAGGTTGACCGGGTCCCCCGGGGCGCGGCCGCCCAGCGTGGTCTCGCGGAGGGTGGCGGGGATGAGGCTGACCTCGAACCAGGGCTCGGGGTCGTCGGCGGCGCTGAGCGCGCTGACGGTGAGCGAGACGCCGTCGACGGTGATCGAGCCCTTCTCGACCACGTAGCGCGCGAGCTGCGGGGGCAGGGCGACGCGGACGACGTCCCAGTGCTCGCTCGGCGTGCGGGACACGACCGTGCCGACGCCGTCGACGTGGCCCTGCACGATGTGCCCGCCGAGGCGGGTGTGCGGGGCGACGGCGCGCTCGAGGTTGACCGGGTCGCCGTCGGTCAGCCGCCCGAGGCTGCTGCGGCGCAGCGTCTCGGCCATGACGTCGGTGGACCACACGGAGCTGCCGTCGGCGTCGGGCTCGACGCCGGTGACGGTGAGGCACACGCCGTTGACGGAGATCGAGTCGCCGAGGTGCACGTCCTCGAGCACGCGCCGCGCGCGGATGCGCAGCACGGCGGCGTCGGCGGACTCCTCGCGGGCGGCGAGCGAGCCGACCTCCTCGACGATGCCTGTGAACACCTCAGTCCCTCCCGTCGGCGCGCGGTCCGACCCCAGTGTGACCTGTGGGCCGGAGGCGGATCTGCACGTCCCCGCCCAGCGGGGTGACCTCCCGCAACTCCAGGCTCAGCGCGGCGCCGATCGTGCTGATTCCCAGGTCCCCCACCAGCGAGGGACCCGCGCCGAGCAGCTTCGGCGCGAGGTGCACCAGCACCTCGTCCACCAGCCCCTCCCGCAGGAACGCGGCGGCGAGCGTCGGGCCGCCCTCGAGCAGCACCCGGCGGACGTCGCGGTCGAAGAGCTCGGCGAGCAGCCCGGCCGGCCCGTCGGCCCGGCTGACGAGCGTCGGGGCGGCGCCGTCGAGGACGCGGGCGCCCGCCGGGACCCGGCCGCGGCGGTCGTGCACGACGCGCAGCGGCTGGCGGGCGGCGTCGCGGCCGTCGGCGTCGCGGACGGTGAGCTGCGGGTCGTCGGCGAGGACGGTGCCCGACCCGACGAGGACGGCGTCGCACCCGGCCCGCAGCCGGTGGACGGCGGCGCGCGCGACCGGGCCGGTGATCCAGCGGCTGGTGCCGTCGGCGGCGGCGACCCTCCCGTCGAGGGTGGCGCCGGCCTTCCAGACGACGAACGGCCGGCCCGCGCGGGCGCCGGTCAGCCAGGCGGCCAGCGCGCCGTCCTCGGCGGCCTCCCGCTCCACGCCGACCTCGACGTCGACCCCGGCGGCGCGCAGCCGCTCGGCGCCGCCGCCGGCCAGGCCGGTGGGCTCGGGGACGGCGACGAGGACGCGGGCGACGCCGGCGGCGAGCAGCGCGTCGGCGCACGGGCCGGTGCGGCCGGTGTGCGCGCACGGCTCGAGGGTGACGACGGCGGTGCCGCCGCGGGCGCGCTCGCCGGCCTGGGCCAGCGCGTGCACCTCGGCGTGCGGGCCGCCGGGCGGGGAGGTGGCGCCCTCCCCCACGACCGCGCCGTCGGCGTCGAGGACGACCGCGCCGACGGGCGGGTTCGGGCTGGTGGTGCCGAGGACGCTCGCGCCGAGCTCGCGCGCCCGGGCCATCGCGGCCGACTCGGCCGGGCCGGCCGTCACCCGGCGGCCGGGGTGGCCAGCTCGCGCAGGGCGGCGATGGCGCGCGACGGGTCGTCGGCGCCGTAGACGGCCGAGCCCGCGACGAAGACGTCGGCGCCGGCCTCCGCGGCCTGCGCGATGGTGTCGGCGTTGATGCCGCCGTCGACCTCGACGAGCACCTGCAGGTGGCCGGTGTCGACGAGCTCGCGGGCGCGGCGCACCTTCGGCAGCACCTCGGCCATGAACGCCTGGCCGCCGAAGCCGGGCTCGACGGTCATGACCAGCAGGGTGTCGAAGTCGCGCAGCACCTCCTCGTAGCGCTCGAGCGGGGTGCCGGGCTTGAGCGCGAGGCCCGCCAGGGCACCGGCGGCGCGGATGTCGCGGGCGACGGCGCGGGGGTCGCCGGTGCAGGCCTCGGCGTGCACGGTGACGTTGCGGGCGCCGAGCTCGGCGTAGCCGGGCGCCCAGCGCTCGGGCGCCTCGATCATCAGGTGGCAGTCCAGCGGCACCGTGCTGACGGCGTGGATGGCCTCGACCACCGGCCGGCCCAGCGTCAGGTTGGGCACGAAGTGGGCGTCCATGACGTCGACGTGCAGCCAGTCGGCGTCGGCCACGCGGGCCACCTCGTCGGCCAGCCGGGCGAAGTCCGCCGAGAGCAGGCTGGGGGCGATCATCGGGGTGCGGGCCACGTCGTCCGAGTCTAGGTGCGCCGTGATCACCGCCGGTCCGGCCGGGTAGGGGACGGGCATGGCACAGGTCGAGGCGAGCGCCGACGTCCCCGTGGAGCCGGCGCTGGCGTTCGCCGTCTCGCAGACCACCGGGGCCACCCGCTACCGGTGGGACCGCTTCGTCCGCGAGCAGCACCTGCTCGGCGCGGACCGGCCCGGGAAGGGCGTGCGGACGGCGACCCGGTCGCGGCACGGGCTCGCGATGGTCAGCGAATACGTGTCCTACGTGCCGCCGTCGCACGTGGGCATGCGCATGGTGCGCGGGCCGTGGTTCTTCGCGGTGTTCGCCGGCAGCTGGCGGTTCACGCCGCTGCCGGGTGGCGGCACCCGGGCGGTGTGGCGCTACGTGTTCCGCTGCCGGCCGTCGTGGCTCGCGCCGGTGGCCGAGCGGATCGGCACCGCGCTGCTCGGCCGCGACATCCGGCGGCGGATCGCCGGGTTCGCCCGGGGCTGCGCCGACCCGGAGGTGCTCGCGGTGGCCCGGCGGGAGCTGGAGACCGACGCCCGCTGACCGATGCCCGCTGACCGGGGCGCGTGCCCGCGAGGACGGCGCCGGGCAGGTCCTCGGCGGCGACCCGGCCGGCCCCATCGGGTCGGTGCTCCCGCCGCACGTGCTGCTGGGCACCACCGACGTCGCCGCCGCCCGGCAGGAGGTCTTCGGGCCGGTCGCGACGGTCATCCGCGCCTCCGGCGAGGACGAGGCGCTGGCCATCGCCAACGACACCGAGTACGGCCTGTCCAGCGCCGTGTCCACCCGCGACACCGAGCGCGGTGTCCGGTTCGCCCTGCGGGTCGAGGCGGGGATGACCCACGTCAACGACTCGCCGCTCGACGACGAGAACAGCACCGCGTTCGGCGGCGAGAAGGAGTCCGGCCTCGGTCGGTTCGGCGGCGGGTGGGCGATCGACGAGTTCACCACCGACCACTGGGTCAGCGTCCAGCACACCCGGCGGCAGTACCCGTTCTGACCGTCGAGCTGACCGTCGAGGCCCGAGCGGCGCGCGGCTGGCCTCCCCCGGGGGCCGGCTCCCCCGGGGGCCGGCCGCGCGCCGGGGTCGGCCGCGCCCGGTCAGTCGCGGTCGGGCAGGGCGGTCCACTCGGCCCACGACAGGTCGCGGCCGACGTGGCGCGGCGCCCGCAGCGGCCACTCCGCCGCCAGCCAGCGCGGTACGAACGCGTCGAGGGCCGCCTCGACGTCGGTGCCGACCAGCCGGTCGACCACCCACCAGGACACCTCGGCGTCGGCGTCGCCGGCCTTCTCCGGCGGGTCGACGTAGACGCAGCCGAGCAGCTCGGTCTCGTCCTCGTCGAGCAGCGCGTAGTTGAAGCTCTCGTGCGCCTCGATCTCCCGCTCGTGGCGGGCGAGGTCCTCGCGGTCCTGGTCCTCGGTCATGGTCGCGGGCGGCCAGCCCCAGGCCGCGCCGTAGATGCCCCACAACCGCTCGCGGGAGCCCATGACGGCGGGGTGGTCGATGGCGGTGTCGGCCGCGCGGATCGGCCGCAGGTGCTGACCGGTGGGCAGGTCGGCGCGGACCGGGTGGACGAAGTCGTCGGGGAGCCAGGGCACGGCGGGGCAGGGTAGGCGCGCGGCGGCGGATCCGGAACGGATGTGCACGCGGCGCGACCGGGTGGGTAGGGGCGTCGCGATGCGTGCACACGGCGAGCTGTCCCCGGTCCGGGTGGACCTGCCCTGGGCGGGGGTCGCCGGGCCGGGTGACCGGGAGGCGGACCGTCCCGTCAGCGGCTACGGTCCGTGATCGTGCGCACCGCCCCGTCCCCCGTCCTCCGCCGGCCGACCTGGCCGTCGGGTGATCCGGTGACGGTGCGTCATGGGTCGGTGACGGTCCGGCCGGCAGCCTCCCGGGCCCCGGCGACCTGGACGGCGGGCTTGCTGCTGCCCGCCGTCGTCCTCGGGCTCGGCGTACCGCGGATGCTGCTCACCGGCGACTACGCGGGCCTGCACGGCTCCGCCGCCTGGGCGCTGCTCGCCGCGGTCGCCGGCGCGGGGGCCGCCCTGGCGCTGCTGACCCCGGTCGTGCCGGCGCTGTCGCGCCGGGCCGCCGAGGTCGCGCGGATGCGGCACGCGCTGCGCACCCACACCGACCCGGGCCCCGACCTGCGCGCCCGCCTGGACCTCTCCGCCCGCCGCGTGCTGCGGCTGCACTGGATGGGCCGGGCGATGCCCGTGCTGCCCGCGGTGCTGCTCCTCCAGGCCGAGTGGGACTCCCCGGCGACGTCGCTGCCGGCCGCCGTCGTGCTCGTCGCGGGCTACGCGGCGCTGGCGCTGTGGCACCGGCGCCGGACGCTCGCCGCGGCCCGGTGGGTGGCCGACCGCCCCGGGCCCGCGCGCCCGGCGCCCCCGGTGCCGTGGTGGGAGCCGTGGCTGGGGGGCCGGCGCCTGCTCGCCCTCTCCGGCGGCTACGTGCTGCTCGTCGTCCTGGTCACGCTGCTCGCCCGCTGACGGCCCGCTGAGGAGCCGCCCACTCCCGCAGCGCCGCGGTCAGCGGGTGCGGCGCAGCAGGGCCAGGAACATCGCGTCGGTGCCGTGCCGGTGCGGCCACAGCTGCCCGTAGGGCCCGCGCCCGACCCCGGGCACCTCCCCGAACAGCGGCGCCACCGGCAGCACCTCGACGTCGTCCCGCGCGGCCGCCGCGTCGGCCACCGCGACCGTCTCCGCCGCGTGCGGCGAGCAGGTCACGTAGGCGACCACCCCGCCGGGGCGCACGGAGGCCAGCGCGCGGTCGAGCAACGCCGTCTGCAGCTCCACCAGCGGCGCGACGTCGCCGGCCGTGCGCCGCCAGCGCACCTCCGGCCGCCGGCGCAGCGCGCCCAGCCCGGTGCACGGCGCGTCGAGCAGCACCCGGTCGAAGGAGCCCTCCGCCCACGGCGGCTCGCGCCCGTCGGCGACGAGCACCTCGACGTCGTCCTCGCCGGCCAGCGCCCCGCGCACCAGCTCGGCGCGGTGCGGCGCGCGGTCGGCGGCGGTCAGGTGCACCCCGGCCGGGCGGACGGCGGCCAGCAGCCCGGCCTTGCCGCCGGGGCCGGCGCACACGTCGAGCCAGCGGGCGTCGGGCCCCTCCAGCGGCGCGCGGGTGAGCAGCAGCGCGGCGAGCTGGCTGCCCTCGTCCTGCACGGCGGCCCGGCCGGCGCGCACCGACCGCAGCCGGCCCGGGTCTCCCCCGCCGAGGCGCACCGCGTACGGCGACCAGGGCCCGGGCGTCCCGCCGGACTCCTCGGCGAGCGCGGCGCGGTCGACGTGCCGGGCGACCAGGTGCACCTCGGGGGCGGCGTCGTCGGCGAGCAGCGCCTCCTCGAGCTCCGCCTCCCCGGCCGCGTCTCCCCCGAGCGCCTCGCGCCAGGCCGCCACGATCCACTCGGGGTGGTCGGTGGCCAGCGCCAGCCGCCGGTCGCCGTCGGCCCCGAGCTGCGCCAGCCACGCGGCGCGGTCGCCGCCGGCGGCGACCTTCCGCAGCACCGCGTTGGCCAGGCCGGAGGCGCCGGGCCCGACGATCGCGCGGACCAGGTCGACGGTGGTGGCCACGGCGGCGTGCGCGGGGACGCGCAGGTCGACCAGCTGGTAGGCGCCGAGGCGCAGCAGGTCCAGCAGCCGGCGGTCGAGGTCGGCGAGCGGGCGGTCGACCAGCCGGGCCAGGACCGCGTCGAGGGTGCCCTGCGCGCGCAGCGACCCGTAGGCGAGCTGGGTGGCGAAGGCGGCGTCGCGCGGCTCGAGCTGCCGCTCCCGCAGCAGCTGGGGCAGCAGCAGGTTGGCGTAGGCCTCGCGCGCGGAGACGCCGTCGAGGACGTCGTAGGCGGTCAGGCGGGCGCCGTCGAGCGGGGCGCGGCGGGGCGGGCGGCGGGGCCCGCCGCGCTGCCCTCCACGCGCGCCGGCCGGACGCCGGGGCGGGCCGCTCACGAGCCGAACCGCTCGCCGGGCGCCGGGCGGGCGCCGCGGGCCCAGTCGGCGGCCGGGTGCATCCGTTTGCCGGCCGGCTGGACGTCGCCGAGCCGCACCGCCCCGCGGCCGGTGCCGACGACGACACCGGTCGGGCCGGGCGACACCTCCCCGGCCTCCAGCGCGAGCGACGTCGGGAGCGGCTCGACCGGGCCCAGGCGGAACCGCTCGCCGCGCCAGGTGGTCCAGGCCCCCGGCGCCGGCGTCACACCGCGGACGCGGCGGTCGACGACGTGCGCGGGCAGCTCCCAGTCGACGCGGGCGTCGGCGGTCTCGATGCGCGGCGCGAGACTCACCCCGTCGGCCGGCTGCGGCTGCGGCTCGAGCTCGCCGGAGGCGATGCCGTCGAGGGTGGCGACGAGCAGCCGGGCGCCGCTGACGGCGAGCCGGCCGAGCAGGTCGCCCGCGGTGTCGCGGGGGCCGATCGGCTCGGTGACCAGGCCGAACACCGGCCCGGTGTCCAGGCCCTGCTCCAGCCGGAAGGTGCACGCGCCGGTGACCTCGTCGCCGGCCATGACCGCGTGCTGCACCGGCGCGGCGCCGCGCCAGGCGGGCAGCAGCGAGAAGTGCAGGTTGACCCAGCCGTGGGCGGGCAGGTCGAGCGCCGCGGGCGGCACGAGCGCGCCGTAGGCCACCACCGGCGCGCAGTCGACGGCGAGCTCGGCGAGCTGCGCGAGGAACTCGGGCTCCCGCGGCGAGCGGGGCTGCAGCACGGGCAGGCCGGCGGCGTCGGCGCGCTCGGCCACCGGGGAGCGGCCGACCTTCCGGCCGCGGCCGGAGCGGGCGTCGGGGCGGGTGAGGACGGCGGCCACCTCGTGGCCGGAGGCCAGCAGCGCCTCCAGCGAGGGGACGGCGGCCTCGGGGGTCCCCGCGAACAGGAGCCTCAGTGGGGGCTCACCTCCACGCGCGGGACCCAGGCCTGCATGCCCTGCCACTCGGCCTCGGCGAGCGCGGCGAGGGCGGCGGTGCGCGCCTCGGGGTCGAGCCGGTCGACGAACACGACGCCGTCGAGGTGGTCGACCTCGTGCTGCACCGCGCGGGCCAGCAGGTGCGAGCCCTCCACCCGGACCGGGTCGCCGTGCTGGTTCCACCCGGTGGCCACCACGTGGAGGTGGCGGCGGCAGTCGAAGCGGTAGCCGGGGATGGACAGGCAGCCCTCGGGCGCCTCCTCGGTCTCGTCGCCGACCAGGTCGACCGAGGGGTTGACCAGGTGGCCGACCTCGCCGTCGACGTACCAGGTGAACACCCGCAGGCCGACGCCGATCTGCGGCGCGGCGAGGCCCGCTCCCCCGGCGGCGTGCATGGTCTCGGTCAGGTCGGCGACCAGCCCGCGCAGCTCGGCGTCGAAGTCGACGACCGGTGCCGCGGGCCGGTGCAGGACGGGGTCGCCCAGCAGCCGGATGGGGGTGACGCTCACCGGTCGATCGTAGGTGGCGCCCTCCCGCGCACTCGCCGGCCCGGACCGGGGCCGCCCCGCGCACGATCAGGCGGGCTCACCGTGGCGCGTCCTGGCTCACCGCCGGAGGTGAGCCAGGACGCAGCACGACCAGGCCGCCTGATCGTGCGGGGACCCCGACGGGGCCGGGATCGTGCCCGGGGAGGCTCAGACCAGCTCGAGGGGGTCGAGCTGCACGCGCACGTGCTCGCTCGCCTTCCGCGCGCTGCGGACGCCCTGCACCTCCGCGAGCGCGGTGGCCAGCGCCGTCCCCTCGCCGCGCGGCACCCGCACCAGGTAGCGCTCCCGCTCGCCCTCCTGGCCCGGCCGCGGGGGCTCGGGCACCGGCCCGAGCAGGTCGGCGTCGCCGGGCAGCCGGGCGGCGCCGAGGAACTCCGCGAGCGCCGCTGGCGACCCCGACAGCGCGGCCATCCGGGTGGCCGGCGGGAAGCCGAGCGCCCGCCGGTCGGCGAGCTCGCGCTCGGCCAGCCAGCCCGGGTCCCAGCGCACCAGGGCCTGGACGACGGGGTGCGCGGCGTCGGCCGCCACGACGACGGTTCCCCGCGGCCGCACCAGCGTGGCCGCGTTCATCCAGCGGCGCAGCGTCTCCTCCCCCGCCCGCAGGTCGGCGCGGCCGAGCAGCGCCCACGAGTCGAGCAGGAGCGCCGCGCCGTAGCCGCCCTCGGCCACCGGCTCCGCGCCCGGCGTCGCGACCACCAGCGCCGGGCCGCCGGACACCGTCGGCAGCACCCCCGAGGACCGCCCGGACACCCGCACCGGGGCGCCGGGGAACGCCCGCCCGAGCTCCTCGGCGGTGCGCGCGGCCCCCACGACGGAGGCGCGCAGCCTGGTGCCGTGGCAGTGCGGGCAGTCGAAGACCGTGGCCGGGCGGGCGCACCACCGGCACGCGGGGATGCGCGAGCCGCCGGGCCCGGGCGTGGGCGAGACGCCGAGCGGACCGGAGCACACCGCGCAGCGGGCCGGCGCCCGGCAGCGGTCGCAGGACAGGCCCGGCGCGTAGCCGGAGCGCGGCACCTGCACCAGCACGGGCGTGCCCTCGGCGAGCGCGGCACGGGCCACCCGGTGGGCGAGGCTGGGCAGCCGCGCGGTGCGGGCGGCCGGGTCGCGGGCGAGCTCGGAGTCCTCCCCCAGCGCCTGCACCCGCGGCATGGCGGCGCGCAGGGTGGCCCGCTCGGCGGCGAGCTCGTGCGCCCAGCCGCTCTCCACCAGCAGCGCGGCCTCGGCGGTGCGGGCGGTTGCCGCGACGACGGCCGCGCAGCCGGTCAGGTGGGCGCGGTGCACCAGCACGTCGCGGGCGTGCGCGTAGGGCGCCCGCGGCTCGGCGTGCAGGTCGTCGCCGTCGTCCCAGACCGCCACCAGGCCGAGGTCGGCGACGGGCGCGAACGCCGCGCCCCGGGTGCCGAGGACGACCCTCGCGCTGCCGCGGGCGGCGTCGAGGAAGCGCCGGTAGCGGGCATCGGGGGCGGCGTCGGCGCGCAGCACGACGAACGAGCCCGTCGGCAGGACGGCGCCCGCGGCGGCCTCCAGCCGGTCGAGGTCGCGGCCGTCGGGGACGACGACGAGCGCGCCGCGCCCGCCCGACAGCGCCGCCCGGCACAGCTCGGCGAGCCGCGCCGGCCAGTCCTCGCCGGGCAGCGCCGTCCACACCGCGCGCGCCGGGCGGCCCTCCGCGACGGCGGCCAGCAGCGCGGGCCCCGTCGGGTAGCGGGCGAACCCGGCCGGGTCGGGCGGCTCCGGTGGCGGCGGGGGCTCGGCGGGCGGGCGCTTCTCCGCGGCGGCGCGGCGCGGCGGGATGGCCAGCCGCAGCACGTCGACGAGCGTGCCGCCCCAGCGCTGCGCCACCGAGCGGGCGAGCGCGGCGACCTCCGGGGTGAGCACCGGCTCGGAGGACACCAGCTTGGCCAGCGGCGCGAGCTTGCGGCCGGTCTCGCTGGAGGTGGCGAGCTCCAGCACGAACCCGTCGACCAGCTGCCCGGCGAAGCGCACCCGCACCCGGCAGCCGGCGCGGACCTCCCCGGCCATGTCGTCGGGGATCGCGTAGTCGAAGGCGCGGTCCAGGTGCGCCAGCGGCACGTCGACGACGACCCGGGCCACCATGGGGCGGCCCGGGTCGCCGGGAGGTGGTGCGGCCGTGCTCAGGGCGGTCTCCGTCCGGTCGTCGTCCCCGCGAGTCTCCCCGCGGGGTACGACGCGTCCTGCTCCGGGGAGCTCAGGCCCCGACGGCCGACCGGAGCGCGTCGGCCCGGTCGGTGCGCTCCCACGGCAGCTCGACGTCGGTGCGGCCGAAGTGGCCGTAGGCGGCGGTCGGGCCGTAGATGGGCCGCAGCAGGTCCAGGTCGCGCACGATGGCGCCCGGGCGCAGGTCGAACACCGTGGTGACGGCCTTCTCCAGGACGTCGTCGGCCACCGTGCCGGTGCCGTGCGTGTCGACGAAGAGGCCGACGGGGTGCGCGGCGCCGATCGCGTAGGCGACCTGCACCTCGCAGCGGCGGGCCAGGCCCGCGGCGACGACGTTCTTGGCCACCCAGCGCATCGCGTAGGCGCCGGAGCGGTCGACCTTCGACGGGTCCTTGCCGGAGAACGCGCCACCGCCGTGGCGGGCCATGCCGCCGTAGGTGTCGACGATGATCTTGCGCCCGGTCAGGCCGGCGTCGCCCATGGGGCCGCCGATGACGAACTTGCCCGTGGGGTTGACCAGCAGCCGGTAGCCGTCGGTGGGCAGCCCGAGCGCCTGCAGCTCCGGCTCCACGACGAGCTCCTGCACGTCGGGGGTGAGCAGCTGCTCGATGGAGATGTCCTCGGCGTGCTGCGAGGAGACGACGACGGTGTCGACGCCGACCGGCCGGTCGTCCTCGTAGACGACGGTGACCTGGGTCTTGCCGTCGGGGCGCAGGTAGGGCACCGAGCCGTCCTTGCGGACCGCCGACAGCCGGCGGGAGAGGCGGTGCGCCAGCGCGATCGGCAGCGGCATGAGCTCGGGGGTCTCGTCGGTCGCGTAGCCGAACATGAGGCCCTGGTCGCCGGCGCCCTGGCGCTCGATCTCGTCGTCGGTCGTACCCGACGTGCGCGCCTCGTAAGCGGTGTCCACGCCCTGGGCGATGTCGGGCGACTGCGCGCCGATGGAGACGCTGACGCCGCAGGAGGCGCCGTCGAAGCCCTTGCGCGAGGAGTCGTAGCCGATCCGCAGGACCGTCTTGCGGACGATGTCGGCGATGTCGACGTAGCCGGCGGTGGTGACCTCGCCGGCGATGTGCACCTGGCCGGTGGTGATCAGGGTCTCGACGGCGACGCGGCTGCGCGGGTCCTGCGCGAGCATCTCGTCGAGGATCGCGTCGGAGATCTGGTCGGCGATCTTGTCGGGGTGGCCCTCGGTCACCGACTCGGACGTGAAGAGGCGGCGTGGCACTCGGTTCTCCCTGCTGCAGTGACGAGGTACGGCCACGGTCTGCCCGCGCCGCGTGAGCACGTTACCGGCGCGATCCCGGGGCGGCAGCCGACGGTCAGCCCAGCCGGGGCGTGATCGCCCGCCAGACGGCCGCGGCGACGGCGTCCTTGCTGCCGTGCGGCACGTCGGTGGCGGTGCCGTCGGCGGCCAGCACGACGGCGGCGTTGTCGGGCCGGCCGAACACCCCGCCGTCGGAGACGTCGTTGACCACCAGCAGGTCGCAGCCCTTGCGGGCGAGCTTGGCGCGGGCGTGGGCGAGCACGTCGGCGTCGGCGTCGCCGGTCTCGGCGGCGAAGCCGACGACGAGCTGGCCGGCCGTGCGCTTGGTGACCAGCTCGGCGAGCACGTCGGGGTTGCGCACCAGCGGGACGGCGTCGGGCTCGCTGGCGCTGTCCTTCTTCAGCTTGGTGGCCGCGACCGTCGCCGGCCGGAAGTCGGCGACGGCGGCGGCCATGACGACGACGTCGGCCTCCGGGGCCTCCTCGAGCACCGCGGCGCGCAGCTCCTCCGCCGTGCCCACCGGGACGACGCGGACGCCGAACGGCGCGGGCAGGTCGACGTTGGCCGCCACCAGGGTGACGTCGGCGCCGCGGGCGGCGGCGACGCGGGCCAGGGCCCAGCCCTGCTTGCCCGAGGACCGGTTGCCCAGGTAGCGGACGGGGTCCAGCGGCTCGCGGGTGCCGCCGGCGCTGATCACCACGCGGCGGCCGGCGAGGTCGGCGCGGAGCGCGTCGGCGCCCGCGGCGAGCACGACCTGGGCGAGCGCGGCGACGTCGGCGGGCTCGGGCAGCCGGCCGGGCCCGGAGTCGGGGCCGGTGAGCCGGCCGACGGCGGGCGGCAGCACGATCGACCCGCGCCGGCGCAGGGTGGCCACGTTGTCCTGGGTGGCGGGGTGCAGCCACATCTCGGTGTGCATGGCCGGCACGAACACGACCGGGCAGTGCGCGGTGAGCAGGGTGGCGGTGAGCAGGTCGTCGGCGCGGCCGGCGGCGGCGCGGGCGAGCAGGTCGGCGGTGGCCGGGTTGACGACCACCAGCTCGGCGGTCTGCCCGATCCGGACGTGGGCGACCTCGGGCACGTCGTGCCAGACGTCGGTGGTGACGGGGTTGCCCGACAGCGCCTCGAAGGTCGCGGCGCCCACGAACCTCAGCGCCGACTCGGTGGGGACGACGCGCACGTCGTGGCCCGCCTCGGTCAGCGCCCGCAGCAGCAGGGCCGACTTGTACGCGGCCACGCCGCCGCCCACGCCCAGCACGATCCGGCTCATGCCGCCCATCCTCCCCCGGACACGGCGACGCCCCCGGTACCGCGTACCGGGGGCGTCACTCATCAGGGCTGGTGCCGGCCTAGTTCTCGCCGGCGGTGTGGGTCAGCAGACCCTCGTTGATCTCGCGCAGCGCGATGGAGAGGGGCTTCTCCTGCGGCGCGGTGTCGACCAGCGGGCCGACGTACTCCAGCAGGCCCTCGGAGAGCTGGCTGTAGTAGGCGTTGATCTGCCGCGCGCGCTTGGCGGCGAAGATCACCAGGCCGTACTTGCTGCTGGTGCGCTCGAGCAGCTCGTCGATCGGCGGGTTGGTGATGCCCTCGGGGGCGGGTGCGACTCCGGACACGGGCGGGCGTGCTCCTCGTTCGATCGGCGGGAGTGCGGGGCCTCGGGTGGGGGCCCGGTCACTCGGAGGCGCCGACCGTCCTCTCGGACGACGGCGCAGCTAGCAAGGATACCAACTCGTCCGCTGCCCGTGCGACGTCGTCGTTGACGACCACGACGTCGAACTCCCCGGCGGCGTCGAGCTCGGCCTGCGCGATCGCCAGCCGGCGCTCCTGCACGTCGCGCGTCTCCGAGCCGCGGCCGGCCAGCCGGCGCTCCAGCTCGCCCCACGACGGCGGGGCGAGGAAGACCAGCTGCGCCTCGGGCGCGCGGGCGCGGACCTGGCGGGCGCCCTGCAGCTCGATCTCGAGCAGCGCCGGCGCCCCGGTCGCGAGACGCTCGCGGACCGGGGCGGCCGGTGTGCCGTAGCGGTTGCCGGCGTACTCGGCCCACTCGAGCAGGCCGTCCTCGGCGATGAGCCGGTCGAACTCGGCGCCGTCGACGAAGTGGTAGTGCACCCCGTCGACCTCACCGGGACGGCGTGCCCGGGTGGTGACCGAGACCGAGAGCCACACCTCGGGGTAGCGCCGGCGGACCTCCGCGACCACGGTGCCCTTGCCGACCCCCGAGGGGCCGGAGAGCACCGTCAGGCGCGCCGGGACCGGGGACCGGTGGTCTGTGGGCAAGGCGTCCTCGTCCTGGTGCGGTGGTCCTGTGCGGTGGTGCCGTGCGGTGCGGCGGTGCGGCCGGTCAGCTCGCCGAGTCGGCCGGGACCTGCTCGGCGACGACCTGCTCGCCACCGAACTCCGCCTCCAGGGCCCGGCGCTGGTTGGCGCCCAGGCCGCGGACGCGGCGGGTCGGCGAGATCTCGAGCCGCTCCATGATCTTCGCAGCACGGGCCTTGCCGACGCCGGGCAGGGACTCCAGCACCGCGGAGACGCGCATCTTGCCGATCACCTCGTCGGACTCGCCCTGCTTGAGGACGTCGCCGACCGTGGCGCCCTTGCTCTTGAGCCGCTCACGCAGCTCGGCGCGCGCCTTGCGGGCGGCCGCGGCCTTCTCCAGGGCGGCGGCGCGCTGTTCGGGTGACAGGTCAGGAAGGGGCATGGTGCGTGTCCGATCGTGTCGTCGTCGGGGCCTGATCGCCCCGGCGTCTCTGTGCTGTCTCTCGTGCCGCGTCTGCGGGTCCGGCCCCGGCTCCTCAGGCCCGGCGGTCAACCTAGTAACCGGGAATCCGCAGGTCACGCGCCGTACGCCCGAGGTTTTCGATCTCCGAACGTCCGCTCGTGACGTTGTGTGTGCCGTGTGTGTGACCGACCGTGAGACGCGCAGCTCACACCGTATACGGAACGGAACAGGTCCGCCGGACGGGGGATCCGACACGTCCGTCGCGACACGCCGGGGTCAGCGCCCGGCGCGCCGCCCCGACCTGCGGCCGAGCGCCCAGCCGCCCAGCCCGGCGAGCACCAGCGCGCCGACCACCGCGAGCCCCGCGCCGGTGAGGTGTCCCCCGGACCACGACACCCAGCCGGAGTCGACGGTGAGGGTCAACCGGCTCTCGTACGCGCGATCTGCCTCCAGCGGCGCGTAGGCGCTCCAGCCGGAGGGCGGGACCGGATGGGTGTTCGTCCACCAGAACACGGCGATCCCGGCGACGACGAGCGACAGCCCGAACGCCGCGACCGCCCACGGCAGGCCCCGCCTCACCGCGCGAGCTCCTCCGCCCACCGGGCCGCGGCCGCCCGCAGCGCCGCCGCGTCGGGGCCGGCGGCGAGAACGTCGCGGGAGACGGTCGGGACGACGGCGCGTCCGGCGCCGAGCAGCCGCCGCAGGTCGGCCGGGGTGCCGCCCTGGGCGCCGAGGCCCGGGGCCAGCACCGGCCCGCCGAGGCCGTCGAGGTCGACGTCGAGCGTGCGCAGCGTGGCCCCGACGACGACGCCGAAGGACCCCGTGGTGGCACCCCAGCGCGACGCCTGGTCCTGCACCGCCCCGAGGTCGGGCAGCGGGTCACCCACCACCCAGCCGGGGGTGTTCCAGCCGCGGACGGTGTCGACGACGACCTGCGCGGCGCTCCGCTCCCCCACCGCCGCGGACTGCAGCGTCCCGGCGTCGGGGTTGGACGTGCGGGCCAGCACGAACAGCCCGCCGCCGGTGAGCCGGGCGGTGTCGACGGCCGGCTGCAGCGAGCCGGGGCCGAGGTAGGGGCTGACGGTCAGGGCGTCGACCGCGCACGGGTGCTCCGGCCGCAGCACGTCGGCGTACGCGTCCATGGTCGAGCCGATGTCGCCGCGCTTGGCGTCGAGCAGCACCAGCGCCCCGGCCGCGCGGGCCCGGGCGACGCCCTCCTCCAGCACGGCCAGGCCGCGCGAGCCGTGCCGCTCGTAGAACGCGGACTGCGGCTTGAGCACCGCCACCTGCCCGGCGAGCGCGTCGACGACGGCGTCGGTGAAGCGGGCCAGGCCCTCCGGGGAGTCGGGCAGGCCCCACCGCTCGAGCAGCGGCGCGTGCGGGTCGATGCCCACGCACAGCGGTCCCCGGGCGGCGACGGCGTCGGCGAGGCGCTGCCCGAACGGTGCCGTCACCGGGGCACCGACCGCGAGAGCGTCTCCCCGTGCGCGGCGATGCAGTCGCGGGCGAGGAACGGGTCGGCGAAGGCGCCGGCGGCCGACTGGACGGCGTCGGCCCCGGCCTCCCACAGCGCGGCGAAGGACGCCGGGTCGGTGACCCCGCCCATCGCCAGCACGTCGAAGCGGTGCCCGCCGGCGTCGCGCAGCGCGACCAGCCGGCGGGTGGCGTCCAGCGCCCGCTCGCGGACGGCCGCGCCCGAGAGCCCGGCGACCGCGCGGCCGGGGAAGGTCGGCTCGCCGTCGCCGCGCACCACCCGGGTCGCCACGGTGTTGATGCCGGCGACGCCGTCGACGAGCGGGCCGATCCGCGGCACCAGCGCGGCCAGCCGCGGCTCGTCCAGCCAGGAGATCTTCGCGACCAGTCCGGTGCGGTCGTCCAGGCCGCGGCGCACCGCCTCGACCACCGCCACGGTGGCGTCGGCGTCGAGGCACAGCGGGGGCTTCACGCCGTCCGGCGAGGCCGACAGCGTGTTCGGGCAGGACAGGTTCAGCTCGACCACCCCGGCGCCGGCCTCCTGCGCGAGCCGCGCCACGGCGACGAAGTCGTCGACCAGGTCGGTCCCGCTGCCTGCGCCCATGACGCTGACCAGGAGCAGCTGGTCGTCGTCGACGGCGGCCAGCGACCGCTCCAGGTCGGCCATCCACTCCGCCGGAGCCGGGGAGGGGACGCCGAAGGAGTTGACTGTGCTGACGCCGGGGTCGCCGGGCGCCGTCCAGTCCCACGGGTCGGAGACGACCTCGTCGACGGGCCCCCCGCCGGGCCCGTCGCCGGGCGGGCGCGGCGCGAACGTCCAGTTCGGCTGCTCGTTAGGGTCGTGGGCGCGGCTGCGCACGGTCTTGTAGGTGAGCACGCTGAAGCCGTTGCGGGCGTGGAAGCGCACCCACTCCTCGCCGCCGTTGAGGACGCACGCGGGCACCCCGACCGGGAAGGCGACGTCGCGGCCGAGCACCCGCCAGCGCCGGTCGCCGGCCCGCGGGCGCTCCGGCAGCCGCGGGCCCACCGGCGTCGCCAGGTTCTCCCGGTAGGAGCCGAGCAGGTCGTAGGACGGCGTCCGCACCCCGTGCGCGGCGAGCACCCCGCCGAGCCGGGCCGTGAACAGCACCCGGGTGAGCAGCGGCAGGTCGCCCGCGCCGGCCTCCCCCGCCGCCAGCCGGGCCGCCAGCGCCTCGGCGTCGGCGCGCAGCGCGCCGAGCGCGGGCGCCGGCGGCGTCGCGAACCGGGTGACCCCGGCGAGGAACGCCGCCGGCAGCCCGCCGAGCAGCCCGCGAGCCACCAGCTCGTCCCGCACGGCGCGCACCGCGCCGGAAGGTGAGCCGACAGCGCTACAAAGGCCGTTCACGGGGTGGCGGTGAGCGCCGCGTGGACCTCCTGCAGGCTGCGGACGCCGAGGTCGCCACGGCGCAGCGCCTCGACGCCCTGCACGGCCGCGGCCATCCCCTGCACCGTGGTGATGCACGGGATCCCGGCGGCCACCGCCGCGGTGCGGATCTCGTAGCCGTCCAGCCGCGGCCCGCTGTTGCCGGGCGACCCGAACGGCGTGTTGACGACGATGTCGACGTCGCCGGCCAGGATCCGCTCGACGCAGTTGCCCGGGCCCTCGCTGTACTTGCCGACCACCTCGCAGTCGACGCCGTTGCGCCGCAGCACCCGCGCGGTGCCGGCGGTGGCGAGCACGCGGAAGCCGAGGTCGGCGAGCCGCTTGATCGGGAAGACGGCGGCGCGCTTGTCGCGGTTGGCCAGCGACACGAACACCGTGCCCTCGGTCGGCAGCGGCCCGTAGGCGGCGGCCTGCGACTTGGCGAACGCGGTGCCGAAGCCGTCGTCGAGGCCCATGACCTCGCCGGTGGACTTCATCTCCGGCGACAGCACGGTGTCCACGCCGTGGCCCTCGACGGTGCGGAACCGGTGGAAGGGCAGCACCGCCTCCTTGACCGCGATCGGCGCCCGCTCGGAGAGGTCGACGCCGTCGCCGGTGGCCGGCAGCACGCCCGCGGCGCGCAGGTCGGCGACGGTCTCGCCCACTGCGATCCGCGCGGCGGCCTTGGCCAGCTGCACCGCCGTCGCCTTGGACACGAACGGCACCGTGCGGGAGGCGCGCGGGTTGGCCTCCAGCACGTACAGGACGTCGTCCTTGAGCGCGTACTGCACGTTCATCAGCCCGCGGACGCCGATCCGGGCGGCCAGCGCCTCGGTGGCGGTGCGGATCTGCGCCAGGTCGCCCGAGCCCAGGGTGATCGGCGGCAGCGCGCACGCGGAGTCGCCGGAGTGGATCCCGGCCTCCTCGATGTGCTCCATGACGCCGCCGAGGTAGAGCTCGGAGCCGTCGTAGAGCGCGTCGACGTCGATCTCGACGGCGTCCTCGAGGAACCGGTCGACCAGCACCGGGTGCTCGGGGCTGACGTCGGTGGCCTTGGCGATGTAGGCCTCGAGCGTGGCGTCGTCGTAGACGATCTCCATGCCGCGCCCGCCCAGCACGTAGGAGGGCCGCACGAGCACCGGGTAGCCGATGCCGGCGGCGATCGCCCGTGCCTCGGCGAACGTCGTCGCGGTGCCGTGCGCGGGGGCGAGCAGGCCGGCGTCGGCGAGCACCCGGGAGAACGCGCCGCGGTCCTCCGCGTCGTCGATCGCCTCCGGCGAGGTGCCGAGCACCGGCACGCCGGCGTCCTTGAGCCGCTGCGCGAGGCCCAGCGGCGTCTGCCCGCCGAGGGTGCAGACAACCCCGGCGACGGGACCGGCGGCGCGCTCGGCCTCGACCACCTCGAGGACGTCCTCGAAGGTCAGCGGCTCGAAGTACAGCCGGTCGGCGGTGTCGTAGTCGGTGGAGACGGTCTCGGGGTTGCAGTTGACCATCACGGCCTCGTAGCCGGCGTCCTGCAGCGCCATGACCGCGTGCACGCACGAGTAGTCGAACTCGATGCCCTGCCCGATCCGGTTGGGCCCCGAGCCGAGGATGAGCACCGCCGGCTTCTCCCGCGGCTCGACCTCCGTCTCCTCGTCGTAGGACGAGTAATGGTACGGCGTGCGGGCGGCGAACTCGGCCGCGCAGGTGTCGACGGTCTTGTAGACCGGCCGGATGCCCAGGCGCCAGCGCAGCACCCGGACGCCGTCCTCGCCGGCGAGCTCCGGCCGCAGCGCGGCCACCTGCCGGTCGGACAGGCCGTGCCGCTTGGCGCGGCGCAGCAGCGCCGGGGTGAGCGCCGGGGCGTCGCGGACCTCGGCGGCGACCTCCTGCACCAGCGCGACCTGGTCGACGAACCACGGGTCGAAGCCGCTGGCCTCGGCCACCTGCTCGACGGTCGCGCCCGCCGCCAGGGCCGCCTCGGCGGTGTAGAGCCGCCCGTCGACCGGGGTGCGCAGCGCCTCGAGCAGCTCGGCGGCCGAGCGCGGGTCGGGCGCACCGGTCCAGAAGCCGGCCACCTTCGTCTCCGTCGAGCGCATGGCCTTGCCCAGCGCCTCGGGGAAGTTGCGGCCCATGGCCATGACCTCGCCGACGCTCTTCATCGTCGTGGTCAGCCGCGGGTCGGCGCCGGGGAACTTCTCGAACGCGAAGCGCGGGATCTTCACGACGACGTAGTCCAGCGTCGGCTCGAACGCCGCCGGGGTGACGCCGGTGATGTCGTTGGTGATCTCGTCGAGGGTGTAGCCGATGGCGAGCTTCGCGGCGATCTTCGCGATCGGGAAGCCGGTCGCCTTCGACGCCAGCGCCGACGACCGGGACACCCGCGGGTTCATCTCGATGACGACCAGGCGCCCGTCGGCGGGGTTGACCGCGAACTGGATGTTGCAGCCGCCGGTGTCGACGCCGACCTCGCGCAGCACCGCGATGCCGACGTCGCGCATCCGCTGGTACTCGACGTCGGTGAGCGTCATCGCCGGGGCGACGGTGACCGAGTCGCCGGTGTGCACGCCCATCGCGTCGACGTTCTCGATCGAGCAGATGACGACCACGTTGTCGCTGCGGTCGCGCATCAGCTCGAGCTCGTACTCCTTCCACCCGAGCACCGACTCCTCGATGAGCACGGTGTGCACGGGTGAGTCCGCGAGGCCGTGGGAGGCCATGCGGCGCAGCATCGCCTCGTCGGTGGCGAAGCCGGAGCCGAGGCCGCCCATGGTGAAGCTCGGCCGGATGACGACCGGGTAGCCGACCTCCTCCGCCGTCTCCAGCGCCTCCTCGACCGTGCCGCACACCCGCGAGCGCGGGGCGTCGGCACCGATGGACCGGACGATGTCCTTGAACTTCTGCCGGTCCTCGCCGCGGTTGATCGCGTCGACGTCGGCGCCGATGAGCCGCACGCCGTAGCGCTCCAGCGTGCCGTTCTCGTACAGGCCGATGGCGATGTTGAGCGCGGTCTGCCCGCCGAGGGTGGCCAGCAGCGCGTCGGGGCGCTCCTTGGCGATGACCCGCTCGACGAACTCCGGCGTCAGCGGCTCGACGTAGGTGGCGTCGGCGACGTCGGGGTCGGTCATGATCGTCGCCGGGTTGCTGTTGACCAGGCTGACCCGCAGGCCCTCGCTACGGAGCACGCGGCAGGCCTGGGTGCCGGAGTAGTCGAACTCCGCGGCCTGGCCGATGAGGATCGGCCCGGAGCCGATGACCAGGACGTGCGAGATGTCGGTCCGCTTGGGCATCAGTGGGTCTCCCCCGTGCTGTGCTCGACGACCGGCGCGGGGCTGACGGCGTCGCCGCCGTCGCGCACGGCCTCCATGAGGTCGACGAAGCGCTGGAACAGCGGCGCGGCGTCGTGCGGACCGGCCGCCGACTCCGGGTGGAACTGGACGCTGAACGCCGGCGCGTCGAGCAGCCGCAGCCCCTCGACGACGTCGTCGTTGAGGCCCACGTGGCTGACCTCGGCCCGCCCGTACGGGGTGTCGGTGGGCCGGTCGAGCGGCGCGTCGACGGCGAACCCGTGGTTGTGGCTGGTCACCCGGACCGTGCCGCTGACCCGGTCGAGCACCGGCTGGTTCAGGCCGCGGTGGCCGAAGCGCAGCTTGTAGGTGCCCAGGCCCAGCGCGCGGCCGAGGATCTGGTTGCCGAAGCAGATGCCGAACAGCGGCCGGCCGGCGTCGAGGACACCCCGCACCGCGGCCACCGCGTAGTCGGCGGCCGCCGGGTCGCCGGGGCCGTTGGAGAGGAAGACGCCGTCGGGGCCGTGCGCCAGCAGGTCCGCGGCGGTCGCCGTCGAGGGCAGCACGTGCGTCTCGACGCCGAGGGCGGCCAGGTGCCGCGGGGTCGCCGTCTTGATGCCGAGGTCGAGCGCGGCGATGGTGAACCGCCTCTCCCCCTCCGCCGGGACGACGTAGGGCTCGCGGGTGCTCACCCGCGGCGCGAGGTCGGCGCCGGTCATGCCCTCGGCGGCGCGGACCCGGGCGAGCAGGGCGTCGGCGTCGCCGGACTCGCTGCTGATCCCCGCGCGCATGGCGCCGCGCTCGCGCAGGTGGCGGGTGAGCGCGCGGGTGTCGATGCCGCTGATGCCGACGACGCCCTGCGCGGCGAGCTCGTCGTCGAGGCTGCCGGTGGCCCGCCAGTTGGCGGGGCGGCGGGCCGGGTCGCGCACGACGAACCCGGCCACCCACATGCGGCGGCTCTCGTCGTCCTCGCCGTTCACGCCGGTGTTGCCGATGTGCGGCGCGGTCATGGTGACGATCTGGCCGGCGTAGCTGGGGTCGGTCAGCGTCTCCTGGTAGCCGGTCATCCCGGTGGCGAACACCGCCTCGCCGACCGTCGTGCCGACCTTGCCGTAGGCCTCGCCGCGGAACGTCCGCCCGTCCTCGAGCACGAGGATCGCCTCGGTCACTTCACTGCCTTTCCGTCGAGCACCGTCGCCTCGCCCCGCAGGAACGTGGCGACGACCCGGCCGGGCAGCTCCCGGCCGGCGTAGGGGCTGTTGCGGCTGCGGCTGGCCAGCGCGGCCGGGTCGACGGTGGCCCGGGCGGCGGGGTCCAGCAGCAGGAGGTTGGCCGGCTCGCCGGGGGCGAGCGGGCGGCCGTGGCCGTCGAGGCGGCCGATCGCGGCGGGCCGCACCGACATGCGGTCGGCGACGCCGGCCCAGTCGAGCAGGCCCGGCTCCACCAGCGCCTCGAGGACCACCGAGAGCGCCTGCTCCAGCCCGAGCATCCCGGGCCGGGCCTGCGCCCACTCGCTCTCCTTGTCCTCCACCGCGTGCGGCGCGTGGTCGGTGGCGACGGCGTCGATCGTGCCGTCGGCCAGGCCCGCGCGGAGGGCGTGCACGTCCTCGTCGGTGCGCAGCGGCGGGTTGACCTTGAACACCGGGTCGTAGGACTCGGCGCAGGCCTCGGTGAGCAGCAGGTGGTGCGGGGTGACCTCGGCGGTCACCTGGACGCCGCGGGACTTCGCCCAGCGCAGGAGCTCCACCGACCCGGCGGTCGAGACGTGGCAGACGTGCAGCCGCGCACCCACGTGCTGGGCGAGCAGCACGTCCCGGGCGATGACCGCCTCCTCGGCCGCGGCCGGCCAGCCGGTGAGCCCGAGCCGCGCGGAGCGGTCGCCCTCGTTCATCTGCGCGCCGACGGTGAGCCGCGGCTCCTCGGCGTGCTGGGCGACGACGCCGTCGAAGGCCTTCACGTACTCCAGCGCCCGGCGCATGAGCGCGGGGTCGGCGACGCAGTGCCCGTCGTCGGAGAAGACCCGCACGCGGGCGGCCGAGTCGGCCATCGCGCCGAGCTCGGCCAGCCGCTCGCCCCGGAGGCCCACCGTCACCGCGCCGACCGGGACGACGTCGACCAGCCCGGCCTCCTGGCCCAGCCGCCACACCTGCTCGACGACGCCGGCGGTGTCGGCGACCGGGTCGGTGTTGGCCATGGCGTGCACCGCGGTGAACCCGCCGAGCGCCGCGGCCCGGCTGCCGGTCTCCACCGTCTCGGCGTCCTCGCGGCCGGGCTCGCGCAGGTGGGTGTGCAGGTCGACCAGGCCGGGCAGCGCCACGAGCCCGTCGGCGTCGACGACGGTCGCGCCGGGGACGGACAGCCGGCCGCCGACCGCCGCGACCCGGCCGTCCTTCAGCAGCAGGTCGGCGGGCTCGCCGCCGAGCACGCGCGCCCCCTTGATCAGCGTGGTCACGAGGAAGCTCCTCCCAGGAGCAGGTAGAGGACCGCCATCCGCACGGAGACGCCGTTGCCGACCTGCTCGACGATCGTCGAGCGGACCGAGTCGGCGACGTCGGCGGCGATCTCCATGCCGCGGTTCATCGGGCCGGGGTGCATGACGATCGCGTCGTCGGACAGCGCGGCCATCCGGACGGCGTCGAGGCCGTAGCGGCGGCTGTACTCCCGCGCGCTGGGGAAGAACGAGGCGTTCATCCGCTCGGCCTGGACGCGCAGCATCATCACCGCGTCGGCCTTGGGCAGGACGGCGTCGAGGTCGTAGGAGACCTCCACCGGCCACGAGCCCACGCCCACCGGCAACAGCGTCGGCGGCGCGACGAGGGTGACCTGCGCGCCGAGCGTCGTCAGCAGCCAGACGTTGGACCGCGCCACCCGGCTGTGCAGGACGTCGCCGACGACGACCACCCGGACGCCGTCGAGGCGGCCCAGCCGGCGGCGGATCGTGTAGGCGTCGAGCAGCGCCTGGGTGGGGTGCTCGTGGGTGCCGTCGCCGGCGTTGACCACGCTGCCCTGCACCCAGTTCGCCAGCCGGTGCGGGGCGCCGGAGGCGGAGTGGCGGACGACGATCGCGTCGCTGCCCATCGCCTCCAGGGTCAGCGCGGTGTCCTTCAGGCTCTCGCCCTTGGAGACGCTGCTGCCCTTGGCCGAGAAGTTGATGACGTCGGCCGACAGCCGCTTGGCCGCCAGCTCGAAGGAGATCCGGGTGCGGGTGGAGTCCTCGTAGAAGAGGTTCACCACCGTGCGCCCGCGCAGCGTGGGCAGCTTCTTGACCTCGCGGCCGGCCAGCGCGGCGTCGATCTGCGCGGCCGTGTCGAGGACGAGCGTCGCGTCGTCGCGGTCGAGGTCGGCCGCCTCCAGCAGGTGCCGCTTCACTGCTCCACCACCACGACCTCGTCGGTGCCGTCGGTCTCGGCCAGGTGCACGCGCACCTTCTGCGCGCGCGAGGTGGGCACGTTCTTGCCCACGTAGTCGGCGCGGATCGGCAGCTCGCGGTGGCCGCGGTCGACGAGCACCGCCAGCTGCACCGCGCGCGGGCGGCCGAGGTCGCGCAGCGCGTCGAGCGCCGCCCGGACCGAGCGGCCGGAGAACAGGACGTCGTCGACGAGGACGACGAGCCGGCCGTCGATGCCCGCGTCGGGCAGGACGGTGTCCTCCAGCGCGCGGACGCCGCGCAGCCGCAGGTCGTCGCGGTAGAGGGTGATGTCGACGGTGCCGGTGTCGACCGCCGTGCCGCTGAACGCGGCCACCCGGGCGGCGAGCCGGCGGGCGAGCGGGGCGCCGCGGGTGGGGATGCCGACCAGCACCAGGTCGGCGAGGGACTCCCCCGCCTTCTCGATGAGCTGGTGGGCCATCCGGTCGACCACGCGGGCGACGTCGGCGGGGGCGAGCAGGACGCCGGGCGCGGACGCGCGACCGGCAGGGGGCTCCGGGGAGCCGGCCATCAGGCCTCCTTCCCCGCCTCACGGGACGGGTCGTTAAAGGAGTGGGGTGGACCGGCGACGACCGTACTGCACCCTCCCGTGTGACCGTCGTCGCGCGTCGCGCTACCGCAGGTGGGCACGGGGGGAGAAGGATTCCCCAGGAGGAGGGAGCCGCTGTCGCACCTCCCGACGACCCAGTACGCTCAGTCACCAACGAGCCTCCTCCACGACGACGGACAGTGAGCAGACACGCATGAGCACGGACTACTCGCGGGCCCTGGGCGCCCGGCTGCGGGCCATCCGCAACCAGCAGGGCCTGTCCCTGCAGGGCGTGGAGGACAAGTCGCACGGCCGCTGGAAGGCCGTCGTCGTGGGCTCCTACGAGCGTGGCGACCGCGCGGTGACCGTGCAGCGCCTCTCGGAGCTGGCCGTGTTCTACGGCGTGCCGGTGTCGGAGCTGCTGCCCGACCCGCGCCCGAGCTCGGCGGTCACCTCGACCACGAAGATCGTGCTCAACCTCGAGTCGCTGGGCTCGCTGCCCGCCGACGAGGCCGGCCCGCTCGCCCGCTACGCGTCGACCATCCAGGCCCAGCGGCACGACTACAACGGCAAGGTCCTCTCCATCCGCGCGGAGGACCTCAAGTCGCTGGCGATCATCTACGACATGAGCCCCGACGAGCTCACCACCCGGCTGATCGAGTGGGGCGTGCTCAACCCGGGCGGCATGGACGGCATGGGTGCCGGCGCCGATGACGACGACGAGACCTGGGACCGGCGCCGCGCCCCGCGCTGATCCCCGACACACCTCCGAGGCCCGCTCCGGCACCCGCCGGGGCGGGTCTCGTCGCGTCCGGGCCCCGGTCCCCCGGCCCGCGCCCACGCTGTGTGCACGCGGCGCGCTCCCGGGCCTCCCCCGGCCGCGCCGTGTGTACACGGCGCGGTCTCCCGACGTCCGGCTACGACGGCGGCGCGCCCCCGCTCCAGCCGCACCTGCCGTCACGGTGCGCGAGCGGGTGATGGCGCTCGGTCCCGGAACTGTCGGTGGGTGCCCCTAGCGTCCGACCCGTCGCCGAGAACCCGGCGCACGACGCGAGGAGTCCCCGTGCACACCAGCCCACCGGTCGCCCTGCCCGACCCCGAGCTGCTGCTCGCCGCCCGCCGCCGCGAGGCGCTGCGCCGGGCGCACCGGCGTCAGTCGAGCGTGCGCATGGCCGCGATGCTCACCGCCGCCGCGGGCACCGGCCGCCGTCCCTGACGCCGGCCCGGTCCCCTGGCGCCTCCCCTGCCCTCACCTGCCCGCCCGGCCCTCAGGCGCCCGGGTCGAGCGCGGCCACGCACGCCTGCAGGTCGGCCAGCAGGCGCTCGCGCCGGTCGGGCGTCAGCCCGGCGAGCATCCGCTCCTGCACCTCCGTGACCGCGGCGCTGGCCTCGCGCAGCCGCCGTCGCCCCTCGTCGGTGACCGTCGCCGGCAGCGCCCGGCCCTGCGGCGCCACCGCCGGCCGCGACACCCAGCCGGCGTCCTGCAAGCCGGCGAGCACGCCGGTCATGGCCTGCCGCGTCACGAACGCCGCGCGGGCGAGCTCGGCCACCGAGGAGCCGGGCCGCTGGTCGAGCAGCTCCAGCGTCGCGTACTGGGACACCGTCAGGCCCAGCGGCCGCAGTGCGGTGTCCATGGCACCGCGCAGCACGGTCGCGGCCTGCTTGAGCACGTAGCCCACCGCCCGGTCGACGTCGCCGACCCCGCCCCCTTGACTCATGTCAGGATCCTGACACACTCGACCATGTCAATATCCTGACATCACTCCCGGGGAGCAGCCATGACCGTCACCGGACCCGACTTCGTCGCCCTGCAGGTCACCGACCTCGAGCGCTCGGCGGCCTTCTATGCCGGCACCCTCGGCCTGCGCCGCGCACCGGCCGGCCCGCCCGGCGCGGTCGTGTTCGCCACCACGCCGGTGGCCTTCGCCGTCCGCGAGCCGCTGCCGGGCGTCGACCCGGCCGCGGCGCGGCCCCGCCCGGGCCTGGGCGTGGCGCTGTGGCTGGCCGCCGACGACAGCCAGGCGCTGCACGACCGGATGGCCGCCGACGGCGTGACCATCCTGGCGCCGCCGGCCGACACGCCCTTCGGGCGGGCGTTCACCTTCGCCGACCCCGACGGCTACGCCGTCACCGTGCACGACGCCCGCTGAGCGGGCGCCGGCCGGCTCAGGAGGAGGTGGGGACCTCGGCGTCGAGGATGGCGCCGAGGACGCCGTTGACGTAGGCCGGCGACTCGTCCGTGGACAGCGCCCGGGCGAGCTCGACCGCCTCGTCGATGACGACGGCGTCGGGCACGTCGTCGGCCCACAGCAGCTCGAAGACCGCCATGCGCAGGATCGCGCGGTCGACGTCGGGCAGCCGCTCCAGCGACCACCCGCGGGCGTGCTGCTCGATCAGCTCGTCGATGCGGCCGGCGTGGGCGGCGACGCCCTCCACCAGCCGGACGGCGTGCTCCGGCACCGGCGGGTTGGCGTGCGCGACGCGCTCGCGCAGCATCTCCACCGGGTCCGCGCGGCGCAGGTCGGCCGCGTAGAGGACGTCGACGGCGCGCTTGCGCGCCTTGGTGCGTGCGGCCATGTGCAGGAGCGCGATCAGTTCGCGCGGCCGAGGTACCGGCCGTCGCGGGTGTCGACCTTGAGCTTGTCGCCGGTGTTGACGAACAGCGGCACCTGGATCTGCGCGCCGGTCTCCAGGGTGGCGGGCTTGGTGCCGCCGGTGGAGCGGTCGCCCTGCAGGCCCGGGTCGGTGTGCTCGACGACGAGCTCCAGCGTCACCGGCAGCTCGACGTAGAGCGGCACGCCCTCGTGCACGGCGACGACGGCCTCGGTGTTCTCCAGCAGGTAGTCGGCACCGCCGCCCACGGTCTCGGCCGGGACCGGGATCTGGTCGAAGGTGTCGCCGTCCATGAAGACGAAGTCGGTGCCGTCCTTGTACAGGTACGTCATGTTCCGCTTGTCGACCGTGGCGGTCTCGACCTTGGTGCCGGCGTTGAAGGTCTTGTCGACGACCTTGCCCGAGAGCACGTTCTTGAGCGTCGTCCGGACGAACGCACCGCCCTTGCCGGGCTTGACGTGCTGGAACTCGGTGACGGACCACAGCTGGCCGTCGAGGTTGAGGACCATGCCGTTCTTGAGGTCGTTGGTGGTAGCCATCTAGAGGACCAGCAGTTCCTTGCTCGTGAGGGTCAACAACTCGGGCGCGTCCGCCGTGACGACCAGCGTGTCCTCGATCCGGACACCGCCGTGGCCGGGCAGGTACACCCCGGGCTCCACGGTGACGGCCATGCCGGCGGCCAGCCTACCCGCGCCGAGCGGGCCGATGCCTGGCGCCTCGTGGATCTCCAGGCCCACGCCGTGCCCGAGACCGTGCGTGAAGTGGTCGGCGTGGCCGGCCGCGGCGATGACGTCGCGGGAGGCGGCGTCGACGGCGACGACGTCGGCCCCGACCGCGAGCGCCGCCCGCCCGGCGGCCTGAGCCTCGGCGACCAGCGCGTAGACCTCGCGCTGCCAGTCGGCGGCGTGCGCGAGCACCACGGTGCGGGTCATGTCGGAGTGGTAGCCGTCGACGGTGGCGCCGAAGTCGAGCTTCAGGAAGTCGCCGCCGGCGAGCACCGTGCGGTCGGGCCGGTGGTGCGGGATGGCCGAGTTCGCGCCGGTGGCCACGATCGTCTCGAACGACGGCGCCTCGGCACCCAGGGCCAGCATCCGGGCGTCGAGCTCGCGGCCGACCTCCAGCTCGGTGCGGCCCGGGCGCAGCGCGCCGTCGGCGGCCAGCTCGGCCAGCGCCTGGTCGGCCACCGCGCACGCCCGGCGCAGCGCGTCGACCTCGTCGTCGTCCTTGACCGCGCGCAGCTCCTCGACGGCCCGCTGCACGCTGACCAGCTCGGGCACCGTGCCGCCGGCGGCGGCGTCGGTGAGCACCCGCTCCAGCTGCCGGTGGCCGTCGACGGTCACCTCGTGGCTCTCGTAGCCGAGCCGCCCGGCGCCGCGCGTGACCGCCTCGCGGGCCAGCGCCGGCACGGTGGCGCGGTCGACCAGCAGCTCGAGGTCGGGCACCTGGGTGCCGGCCTGGGTGGTGTAGCGGCCGTCGGTGCCGAAGACGTCGCCGCCGTCGGTGCGCAGCAGCAGCGCCCCGTTGGAGCCGGTGAACCCGGTCAGGTAGCGCACGTTGAGCAGGTTGGTGACCAGGACGGCGTCGAGGCCCCGCTCGGCGGCCGTGGCCCGCAGCCGCTCCCGCCGCTCGGCGGCGCGCCCGGTCACCGGTGGCCCCGCAGCGACATCCACTGCAGCGCGAGCACGTAGCCCTCGACGCCGAGGCCGGCGATGACGCCGTCGGCCACGGCCGAGACGTAGGAGTGGTGCCGGAACGGCTCCCGCTTGTGCACGTTGCTGATGTGCACCTCCACCAGCGGCGACTGCAGCGCGGCCAGGGCGTCGTGCAGGGCGATCGACGTGTGCGACCAGGCGGCCGGGTTCAGGATCACCGGGTCCCGCGCGTCGGTGGCCTCGTGCACCCAGCGGAGCATCTCGGCCTCGTCGTCGGTCTGGCGGACCCGGACCTCCATGCCGAGCTCGCGACCCGCCGTCTCGAGGAGGTCGACGAGCTGCGCGTACGTCGTCGGGCCGTAGACCTCCGGCTCGCGGGTGCCGAGGCGCCCGAGGTTGGGCCCGTTGAGCACCTGGATCGTCACTGTTCCTCCGCAACCGCGGCCCACGCCGCGTCCAGCCATGCCTGCTCGGGGTCGGTCAGGATCGTCGGATTGCCGATCCCGTCGAGGACGACGAAGCGCAGCGTCGCGCCGCGGGCCTTCTTGTCCACCCGCATCACCGCCTGCAGCGCCGCCCAGTCGCCGCGGTAGGTGGTGGGCAGGCCCATCGCCGCCACCAGCTCGCGGTGCCGGTCGGCCTCGGCGCGGGTCAGCGTGCCGGCCTGCGCGCCGAGCTCGGCGGCGAACACCAGGCCGACGGCGACCGCCTCGCCGTGCCGCCAGCCGAAGTCCTCGACCCGCTCGATGGCGTGGCCGAGGGTGTGCCCGTAGTTGAGGTACTCGCGGACGCCGGTGTCGAAGAGGTCCTGGCCCACCGCGTCGGCCTTCACCCGCACCGCGCGCTCGACGAGCTCCTCGGTGTCACGGCGGCCGGTCGGGTCGGCGGCGAGCAGGTCGAGGATCGCGCCGTCGGCGATGAGGCCGCACTTGACCACCTCGGCCATGCCGGAGCGGAACTCCGCCTCGGGCAGCCCGGCGAGCACGTCGGTGTCGGCGAGCACGCCGGCCGGCGGGTGGAACGCGCCCACGAGGTTCTTGCCCGCGCCGGTGTTGATGCCGGTCTTGCCGCCGACCGCGGCGTCGACCATGCCGAGCACGCTGGTGGGCAGGTGGACGACGCGGATGCCGCGGGTCCAGGTGGCGGCGAGGAAGCCGGCGAGGTCGGTGACCGCTCCCCCGCCGACGCCGACGACGGCGTCGGCGCGGGTGAGCCCGAGCCGGCCGAACTCCTCCCACGCGGCCGCGGCGACCTGCGCGGTCTTGGCGGCCTCGCCGTCGGGGACGACGACGGCCTCGGCGGCCACGCCGGCGGTCTGCAGCGTCTCGACGGCGGCCCCGGCCAGCGCGGCCAGCGGCGGGGCGTGCACGACGGCGGCCTTGGGCGTCCCGGCGAGCACGAGGCCCAGCTCGGCCTGCGCGCCGGCGCCGATGACGACGTCGTAGGGCCGCTCCCCCGCGACCGTCACCCGCCTCATCGGCCGGCTCCCGCGGTTAGGGCGGCGAGCACGTCGGCGACCACCTCGTCGGGGGTGCGGCCCCCGGTGGGCACGACCACGGTGGCGACCTCCGCGTAGAGGGGGGCGCGCTGCTCGAGCAGGGTGCGCAGCATCGCCCGGGGGTTGACGGCCAGCAGCGGGCGGTCGCGGGACAGCCCGGCGCGCTTCGCGGCCGAGGGCAGGTCGACGTCGAGGTGGACGACGGTGCCGCCGGCCCGGCCGTGCGCGACGAGCAGCGCGCGGGTGGCGGCGCTGAGCACGGCGCCGCCGCCGAGGGCGAGGACGCCGTCGTGCTCGGCGAGCGCGCGGGCGACCGCCTGTTCCTCGAGGTCGCGGAAGTGCTGCTCGCCGTGCGTGACGAACAGGTCGGCGACGCTGGTGCCGGTGGTGGCCTCGACGTCGGCGTCGGTGTCGCGGAACGGCAGGCCGGCTGCTGCGGCCACTGCCGTGCCGACCGTGGTCTTGCCCGACGCGGGCGGCCCGACCAGGACGAGGAGCGGTCCCGTCACCGGAACGGGAGCGCGTCGAGGTAGGTCTGCACGTTGCGGCGGGTCTCGGTCACCGAGTCGCCGCCGAACTTCTCGAGGACGGCGTCGGCGAGCACCAGCGCCACCATCGCCTCCATCACGACCGCCCCGCGCGGGACGGCGATCGCGTCGCTGCGCTGGTTGATAGCGACCGCGGCGTCGCCCGTGGCGACGTCGACGGTGGCCAGCGCCCGCGGCACGGTGGAGATCGGCTTCATGGCGGCGCGCACCCGCAGCACCTCGCCGTTGGTCATGCCGCCCTCGATGCCGCCGGCGCGGTCGGTGACCCGCCGCATCCGCTCACCCTCGCGGACGATCTCGTCGTGGGCGACCGAGCCGCGGCGGCGCGCGGTCTCCAGGCCGTCCCCGACCTCGACCGCCTTCACCGACTGCACGCCCATGAGCGCGCCGGCCAGGCGGGAGTCCAGGCGGCGGTCCCAGTGCACGTGGCTGCCCAGGCCCGGCGGCAGGCCGTGCACGACGACCTCGATGACGCCGCCGAGGGTGTCGCCGTTCTTCCGGGCGTCGTCGACCTCGGCGACCATCACCGCGCTGGTGGCCGGGTCGGCGCAGCGCACCGGGTCGTCGTCGATGCGCGGGTTGTCCTGCGGGCCGGGGACGACGCCGTCGGGGACGGTCACCGGCCCGATGGCGACGACGTGGCTGACCACCTCGACGTCGAGCACCTGGCGCAGGAACGCCCGCGCGACGGCGCCGAGCGCGACGCGGGCGGCGGTCTCGCGGGCGCTGGCCCGCTCGAGCACCGGGCGGGCGTCGTCGAAGCCGTACTTCTGCATGCCGGCGAGGTCGGCGTGGCCCGGGCGCGGCCGCGTGAGCGGGGCGTTGCGGGCCTGCCCGGCGAGCACCTCGGGGTCGACCGGGTCCGGCGACATGACCGTCGTCCACTTGGGCCACTCGGTGTTGCCCACCTGGACGGCGATCGGGCCGCCCATGGTCACGCCGTGCCGGACGCCGCCGGTCAGGGTGACGGCGTCCTGCTCGAAGGACATCCGGGCGCCGCGGCCGTGGCCGAGGCGGCGGCGGGCGAGGTCGACGTCGAGGTCGGCGGTGGTGACCCGCACGCCGGCGGGCAGGCCCTCGAGGATGGCGGTGAGCTGCTGGCCGTGCGACTCACCGGCGGTCAGCCAGCGCAACATGCCGGCGATTCTGCCAGCCGGGCCGCGGCCCCCTGCCTACGGCGGGGCACCGGGCCCAACTCAGGCCAGCGGTCCCTCCACCAGGAGGGCGAGGACGGCGCCGAGCAGCAGCGGCGGGCCGAACGCCACGGGGGTGCGCCAGCCCGCCCGGCCGGTGGCCACCAGCACCAGCGACAGGCCCGCGCCGGCCAGGAGGCCGAGGAACACCCCGGCGAGCAGGACGCCCCAGCCGGCCCAGCCCAGCAGCAGGCCGAGCAGCGCGAGCAGCTTGACGTCGCCGAGGCCGAGCCCCGCGGGGCCGGCCAGCGCCGCGAGCAGCGCGACCCCGCCGGCGACGGCCGCGGCGAGCAGCGCCCGCAGGAACGCCGGCCAGGTGCCGAGCAGCGCGGCGTCGGCGAGCAACGCGGCCCCGCAGACGGCGGCCGCCGGGTAGGTGATCCGGTCGGGCAGCCGGTGGACGGCGAGGTCGACCTGGGCGAGGACGACGGCGGCGCCGGCGGCCCAGGCGTAGGCCAGCGTGGCGGGGCGGTCACCGCCGAGCAGGACGGCGCCGCACAGCAGGACGGCGAGCACCGCGGCGGTGGTGAGCGCGCGGGTGGGGGTCGGCCGGGCGGACGGCAGCCGGGTGGCCAGCCGGACCGCGGTGCGGGCCAGCAGCGGGCCGGTGGCGGCGGCGGCCAGCACGGCGAGGGCGAGCAGCGGGGACAGCGGGCTCAGCGGGCGTCCAGGGCGGCGCGCATGGGGCCGATCGGCGCCGGCTGCCCGGTCATGAGCTCCACCTGGACGGTGGCCTGCCAGAACAGCACCTCGAGGCCGCTCACCACGGTGGCGCCGACGGCCTGCGCCGCGGCGGCGAGCGGGGTGGGCCACGGCGCGTAGAGGACGTCGAGCAGCGTCTGGCCGGACCGCCAGGAGAGCCCGCCGAGGTCGGGGTGCGCGCCGATCGGCACGGTGCTGACCACCACGGGCGCCTCGACCGGCCCGGCCGCGAGCGGCCGCACGGCGGCCTCGACGCCGAGGGTGCCGAGCACCCGGGCGACGTCGGCGGCGCGGGACGGCTCGCGCACGAGGACGTCGACGGTCTCCGCGCCGAGCTCGGCCAGCGCCACGGCCGCGGCGGCCGCGGTCCCGCCGGCGCCGACGATCGCCGCGTGCGCGACCCGCTCGACGCCGCCGACCTGCAGCGCCATCCCGACGCCGTGGACGTCGGTGTTCTCCGCCCGCCACCCGGCGCCCGTGTGCACCAGGGTGTTGGCCGCGCCGAGCAGGCGCGGCAGCGGCTCCACCTCGTCGGCCACGGCGACGGCGGCCTGCTTGCACGGCATGGTCACCGAGAAGCCGCGCCACTCCGGGCCGAGGCCGGCGAGCAGGTCGGGCAGGTCGTCGGCGCCGACGTCGAGGGCGTCGTAGGTCCAGCCGTCGAGACCGAGCGCGGCGTAGGCGGCCCGGTGCAGCAGCGGCGAGAGGGAGTGCCCGACCGGGCGGCCGAGGACGGCCGCCCGGCCGGCGGGACGATCTCCGGGCACCGGCCGGTCAGCCACCGCACCCGAGGCCGGCGTCGGCGCAGCGCTGCCGGGCGGCCATGAACTCCTCGTAGCTGGCGGTGAAGAAGTGCCGCCCGTCCTGCGACTCGAGGACGTAGTAGAGGAGGTCCCCGGTGCTCGGCGCGAGCGCCGCCTCGAGGCTCGCCTCGCCCGGCGAGCTGATCGGCGTGGGCACCAGCCCCGGCCGGGTGCGGGTGTTGTACGGGCCGTCGGTGCGCAGATCGGTGACGGTGAGGTCGTTGCCGTTCTTGCCGAGCCCGTAGGCGAGCGTCGCGTCGATGCCGAGCGCGATGCCCTGGTTGAGCCGGTTGTAGACCACCTGCGCGACGTTCGGCCGCTCCTCGTCGAGCCGGGTCTCCGACTGGACCATCGAGGCGACGATCACCACGTCGTACACCGAGCGCCCGGCGGCGGCCGCCCGCTGCTCGAGCTGCATGTCGGCGGCGGTCTCGGTGAACCGGGAGACCATCGCGCGCAGCACGTCGGCGGCGGTGGTGTCGGGCTCGACGTCGTAGGTGGCCGGGAAGAGGAAGCCCTCGAGCTGGCCGTTGGCGTAGGCCGGCAGGCCGAGCGCCGCGGGGTCGGCGGCGGCCGCCTGCAGCTCCTCGATCGGCAGGCCGGTGGTCTCGGCGATGCGCTGCAGGGTGGCCGCGACGGTGAAGCCCTCGGGCACGGTGACCCGGGAGACCTGGCGGGCGGCCGGGTCGAGCAGCAGGTCGAGGGCGGCGGCGCCGCTCATCTCGGAGCGGAGGCTGTAGACGCCGGGCTGGATGCCCATGGCGGCGGGCTCGGTCTCGGCCGCCTCGACGAAGGGCGCGGAGGAGGCGATCACGCCGGCCTCGACGAGGGCCCGGGCGATGTCGCTGAGCGTGTCGCCCTCGCCCACCCGCACGTCGACGGTGCCGGTGCCGGGGCCGGCGAAGTCCTCGGCCTCGGGGTTGACCAGACCGATCAGCGCGCGGCCGCCGAAGACGATGCCGGCGACGAGGGCGGCGAGCACGAGCAGCGCGACCAGGTTGGCCAGCGGGCTGCGCCGGCGCCGGCCGGTGCGGGTGCCGCGGCCGCCGCCGAGCACCGGGTGCTCGTCGGTCGCGGGGTGGTCGTGCCCGTCGTGGTGGTCGTCGTGGTGCGGGTCGTCGTGGTGCTGCTCGTCGCGGCGGCCGCGCCGTCCGCGGCGGCGCTCCTCGCGGCCGCCGGCACCGAGGACGTCCAGGCCGCCGGTGGCGTCGTCGTCCTCGTGGTGGTGGTCGTGGTGGTGGTCGACGTCGTGGTGGTCGTCGTGGGAGCCCCCGTGCGCGGCGGCGAGCGGGTGGGCCTCGGTGGGCGCGTCGGCCTGGTGCGGGACCAGGGCCGCGACGGTGGCGTCGGGGTCGGCGTCGGGGCGCTTCGAGAGCCGCGACCACGCGCCCTGCGGGCGGGGCGGCAGGCCCTCGGCGCCCGGGCCGGGGCGGGCGCCGCCGGACAGGGGGCCGGTGCGGTCGTCGCCGGAGGAGGCCGCGGGGGTCCCGCCGCGGGACGGGTCGCCGTCGGGGGCGGCGTGCCGCCCGGCGGTCACCGGGTAGGGGTCGCGGTCGAGCAGGGAGGCGCCGCGGGCGGTGCCGCCGGGCCGCTGGGCGGACGGGCCCACGGGCAGCCAGGTGGTGGCGGGCCCGACGCCGGCGTGCGGCGCGGGCCAGCCGGCGGCGGCGGTCCCGCCGACACCGTCGGACACCGGCCGGCCCCGCCCGTAGGGCGGGACCGGCGGGGTCATGAGCGCCCCCGCTGGGAGTCGAGATAGGCCTGGAGGATGACCACGGCGGCGGCCTGGTCGATCACGGGGCGCTGGGCGCGGCTGTCGAGCCCGTTCGCCCGCAGGGAACTGGCTGCGGTCACGGTGGAGAGCCTCTCGTCGACGAGGTGCACGGGCACGCTGCCGATGCGCCCGGCGAGTGACCGAGAGTAGGCACGCGCTTCCCGCGCGGAGGCGCCCGACGCACCCGACAGGTGCCTCGGCTCCCCCACGATCACCTCTGTCACCTCGTGTTCCTCCACGAGAGCGACGATGCGGTCCAGGTCGCCGCCGTCGCGGCGCCGCTCGACGGTCTCCAGCGGGCTCGCGAGCGTGCCCGTCGGGTCCGAGAGCGCGACGCCGATCCGCACCGTGCCGACGTCGAGGCCGAGCCGGCGGCCCTGCCGGGTGCGGCGCGGCGGCAGGGGCAGCCCGGCGGGCAGGCCCTGCGAGAGGTCGATCTCGGTGGTCTCGTTGCGCACCGGCGGGAAGCCGGCGCGCAGGTCGATCTGCTCGGTGCGGTGGTGCACCGGCGGCTGCGGAGGGGTCTGCCGGGGGCGCGACGGCGGCACCGCCGGGCGGCCCTGCTGGCGCCGCTCGCTCACGTCACCGGTCTCGTCGGGGCGCTGCTCGGGCACTCCGGTCACCTCCCTGCGGCGGTCACGACCGCCTGTTCGCCCGCCTGGAGAGCGGCGGGGATGCCGCTGGGGTCCGTGCCGCCGCCCTGCGCGACGTCGGCCTTGCCGCCGCCACGGCCCCCGACCAGCGGGGTGGCCGCCTTCACCAGGTCCCCCGCCGAGAGACCGCGCGCCTGCGCGGCCGGGGTCAGCGCGGCGACCACAGCCACCTTGCCCCCGGCCTCGGAGGCGAGCAAGACGACACCCGGGCGCTCACCGAGCCGCCCGCGGACGTCGAGGGCGAGGGTGCGCAGGTCGCCGCCGGCCAGCCCCGCGGGCGCCGCGGTGACGACGGCGACCCCGCCGACGTCGCGGGCGTCGGCGGCCAGCTGGCCGGCCGCCGCCTTGGTCTGCGCGGCGCGCAGCTCGGCGATCTCCCGCTCGGCGTCGCGCAGCCGGGACAGGACGCCGCCGACGCGGTCGACCAGCCCGTCGGTGGGCGACTTGAGCAGCTCGCCGAGCTGGCGGACCAGGTCGCGCTCGCGGGCGAGGTAGCGGAAGCCCTCCAGGCCGACGACGGCCTCGACGCGGCGGGCCCCCGAGCCGACCGAGGACTCGCCGGTCAGCGCCAGCGTGCCGATCTGCGCGCTGCCGGACACGTGGGTGCCACCGCAGAGCTCGCGCGACCAGGGGCCGCCGATCTCCACGACGCGCACCGACTCGCCGTAGGTCTCGCCGAACAGCGCCAGCGCCCCGATCGCCTGGGCCTCGGCCAGGGTCATGTGGTCGGCGCGCACCCGGTGGTCGGCGCGGACCGCGGCGTTGGCGACGTCCTCGATGTCGGACCGCTGCTGCGGGCTGAGCGCGCCCTGCCAGGCGAAGTCCAGCCGCAGGTAGCCGGGCCGGTTGTAGGAGCCCGACTGCAGTGCCTGCGGGCCGAGCACCTGGCGCAGCGCCGCGTGCACGACGTGCGTGCCCGAGTGCGCCTGGCAGGCCGACAGCCGCCACTCGCGGTCGACCTCGGCGGTGATCTCGGCGCCGTCGCGCAGCGCGCCCTCGACCACCCGGACCTGGTGCACGACGAGGCCCTTGACCGGGCGCTGCACGTCGAGCACCTCGGCGCGGCCGCCGTCCCAGGTCAGCGTGCCGGCGTCGGCCACCTGGCCGCCGGACTCGGCGTAGAAGGGCGTGCGGTCGAGGACCACGCGCACGACCTCGCCCTCGCCGGCCTCGGCCGGGCCGCCGTCCTCGCCGTCGAGCTCGGCCACGACGCCGAGGACGCGGGAGTCGGTGCGCAGGGTGTCGTAGGCCCGCCAGTCGGTGGGCCCGTGCTCGGCGAGCAGCCGGCGGTAGGCCAGGACGTCGACCGAGCCGGTGCGCTTGGCGCGGGCGTCGGCGCGGGCGCGGTCGCGCTGCTGCTGCATGAGCGCGCGGAAGCCGGCCTCGTCGACGGTCACACCCTGCTCGGCGGCCATCTCGAGGGTGACGTCGATGGGGAAGCCGTAGGTGTCGTGCAGGGAGAACGCCTGCTCGCCCGACAGCGCCGGGGTGCCGGCGGCCTTGGCCTGCGCCACGGCGGTGTCGAACAGCGCCGTGCCGGAGGTGAGGGTGCGCCGGAAGGCCTCCTCCTCGGCGTAGGCGACCGCGCTGATCCGGTCGAAGTCGGTGACCAGCTCGGGGTAGCTCGCGCCCATCGCGTCGCGGGAGACCGGCAGCAGCTCTGGCAGGGCGGCGGTGTCGACGCCGAGCAGCCGCATCGAGCGGACGGCGCGGCGCAGCAGCCGGCGCAGGATGTACCCGCGGCCCTCGTTGCCGGGCGTGACGCCGTCGCCGATGAGCATCAGGCCGCTGCGGACGTGGTCGGCGACGACGCGCAGCCGGACGTCGGTGTCGTGGTCCTTGCCGTAGGTGACGCCGGCGAGCTCGGCGCCGCGGCGCAGCACGGGCGACACCTCGTCGATCTCGTACAGGTTGTCGACGCCCTGCAGCAGGAAGGCCACCCGCTCCAGGCCCATGCCGGTGTCGATGTTCTTCTTCGGCAGCTCGCCGACGATCCGGAAGTCCTCCTTGCTCCGGACGTCGGTGAGCTCGTACTGCATGAAGACGAGGTTCCAGATCTCCAGGAACCGGTCGCCGGCCGTGTCGACGAGCGGGCCGCCGTCGGGGCCGTACGCCGGGCCGCGGTCGAAGTAGATCTCCGAGCACGGTCCGCCGGGGCCGTCGGCGCCGGTGTGCCAGTAGTTGTCCTTCTTGCCCAGGCGCTGGATGCGGTCCTTCGGCAGCCCGGCGATGCGGTGCCAGGCCTCGGCGGCCTCGTCGTCGTCGAGGTAGACGGTCACCCAGATGCGGTCGGGGTCGAAGCCCAGCCCGCCGTCGGCGACGGGGCCGGTCACCAGCTCCCACGCGTGCTGGATCGCCCCCTCCTTGAAGTAGTCGCCGAAGGAGAAGTTGCCGTTCATCTGGAAGAACGTGCCGTGGCGGGTGGTCTTGCCCACCTCCTCGATGTCGAGGGTGCGCACGCACTTCTGCACGCTGGTGGCCCGGGGGAACGGCGCGGGCTCGCGGCCGGTCAGGTACGGGATGAACGGCACCATCCCGGCGACGGTGAACAGCAGGGACGGGTCCGGGGACACCAGCGAGGCGCTCGGGACGACGGTGTGGCCGCGCTGCTCGAAGTGCTGCAGGAAGCGGCGGCGGATCTCGGCGGTCTGCATGGCCTACTCGGTGCTCGGGGCGGGACGGTCCCCGCGGGGGTGGGTGCGGCTCAGCGGTCGGCCGCGTGGGCGCCACGCCGGCCGGAGGGGCGGCCGGAGGGGCGGCCGGCGGGCCGGCCGGGCAGCTGCAGCTGGGTGGTGTCGCGCTCGGGCAGCGGCGCGTCGAGGCCGGTGCCGGAGCGCAGCTCCTCCTCGCGGGCGGCGGCCGCGGCGCGCACGTCGGCGCCGAAGTCGCCGATCGCGTCGGCGAGGTCGCGCAGGCCCTCGGCGATCGAGGCGCCGATGCCCGCGGGGGTCATCTTCTCGGCGGCGCGGGACAGCTTGCGGACGACGAGGGCGCCGATGGTGATGCCCATCGCCAGCCAGAACAGCCGGCGCATCAGGCGGCCCGCCGGGCGGCACGGCGCGCGCGCCGGTCGGCCTTGTCACGGGCGGCGGCCTCGGCGATCGCCTGGCCCTCGCGGCGCTTCTTCGTGGCGCTGCGCACGCCGTAGCTGAACGCGGCCACCTTGATCAGCGGGCTGCCCACGGTGGCGGCGACGACGCTGGTCAGCGCCGCGACGTTGCTCGACACGTTGGCCGCGTTGCCGGTGATGTCGTCGACCCGCTCCAGGTTGCTGTTGACCTGGGCGATCGTCGTCTGGGCCTGGCCGAGGATCGGCTGACTCTGCTCGCGGACCTGCCGGATAGTCAGCGTCGCCTCGTCGAGGGTGCGGCCGAGCTTCAGCAGCGGGACGGCCAGCAGCACCACCAGCAGCACCAGCGCCAGGGCGGCGATCAGTCCGGCCCACTCTCCTGCGGACACGCGGCGTCTCCTCTTCTCCGTCGGCGGCCGGGAGGGTCGCCTCCTAGCGGGGCAACAGTAGTCGCGGCCCCCGGCGGTCAGCGGGCGCGGCGGACGATCGCGCGCAGCTTGGCCAGCCGGGCCCCGATGCCGGCCTCGACCCCGCGGCCGGTGGGCCGGTAGTAGTCGCGCCCGACCAGCGCGTCGGGCGGGTACTGCTGCGGCACGATGCCGTCGGGCGCGTCGTGCGGGTAGACGTAGGTCTTCCCGTGGCCGAGCTTCTTCGCCCCGCCGTAGTGGGCGTCGCGCAGGCCGGGCGGCACCGGCCCGCCGAGGCCGGCCCGGACGTCGGCCACCGACTCGGAGATCGCCACCGTGACGGCGTTGGACTTGGGCGCCGTGGCCAGGTGGACGACGGCGTGCGCCAGCGGGAAGTGCCCCTCGGGCATGCCGATGAAGGCGACGGCGTCGGCCGCGGCGACGGCGGTCTGCAGCGCCGTCGGGTCGGCCATGCCGATGTCCTCGCTGGCGGAGATGACCAGCCGGCGGGCGATGAAGCGCGGGTCCTCCCCCGCCACCACCATCCGCGCCAGGTAGTGCAGCGCGGCGTCGACGTCGCTGCCGCGGATCGACTTGATCAGCGCGCTGGCGACGTCGTAGTGCATGTCGCCCTGCCGGTCGTACCGGACGGCGGCCTGGGCGACGGCGGTCTCCAGCGTGGCGAGGTCGATCTCGCTCGCGCCCGCGGCCCGCGCCGCGCCCGCTCCGGACTCCAGCGCGGTGAGCGCCTTGCGCCCGTCGCCGCCGGCGACGCGGACCAGGTGCTCCTCGGCCTCCGCGGACAGCGTCACCGCGCCGTCGAGCCCGCGGTCGCTGGTGAGCGCGCGGCGCAGCAGCGTGCGGACGTCGTCGTCGGACAGCGGCTGCAGCGCGAGCACCAGGCTGCGGGACAGCAGCGGGCTGACGACGGAGAAGAACGGGTTCTCCGTGGTGGCGGCGATCAGGCTGACGATCCGGTCCTCGACCGCGGACAGCAGGCTGTCCTGCTGGGTCTTGGAGAACCGGTGGACCTCGTCGATGAACAGCACGGTGCGCCGGCCGCCGTAGGTGAGCTCGCGCTTGGCGGCGGTGATGACCGCGCGGACCTCCTTCACCCCGGCGTCGAGCGCGGACAGCTGCACGAACTGGCGCTTGGTGGCCAGCGAGATGACGTGCGCGAGCGTGGTCTTGCCGGTGCCGGGCGGGCCGTAGAGGACCAGCGACATCGGCTCGTCGGCCTCGACCAGGCGGCGCAGCGGCGCGCGAGGGCCGAGCAGGTGCGACTGGCCGACGACCTCGTCGAGCGAGCGCGGGCGCATCCGCACCGCCAGCGGGGCGCCCGGGTCGACGACGTCGTCCCCCGCCTCCGCGGGCTCGTCGAACAGGCTCGTCACGCTTGTCGACGCTACCCGCGGGGCACGACAGCCCCGTGCAGCAGCGACGCATCGGAGACCAGACCGTCAGTGCCATCGGGCTCGGGGCCATGCCCCTGTCCACGAAGACCGACCGGCCCTCGCGCGAGGACGCCGTCGCGGTGGTCCACGCCGCGCTCGACGCCGGCGTGACCCTGATCGACACCGCCGACGCCTACGCCCGCGACGAGTCGGAGTTCGGCCACAACGAGTCCCTCGTCGCCGAGGCGCTGTCCTCCTACGGGGGCGACACGTCCGGCGTGCTCGTGGCGACCAAGGGCGGGCACACCCGCGAGGGCAGCGACTGGCTGCTCGACGGGTCGCCCGCCCACCTGCGGCGGGCCTGCGAGGCGTCGCTGCGGCGCCTCGGCGTCGACACGATCGACCTCTACCAGTACCACCGGCCCGACCCGGAGACGCCGTGGGAGGACTCGATGGGCGCGCTGCGGCAGCTCGCCGACGACGGGCTCGTGCGGATGGTGGGCATCTCCAACGCCGACGTCGCGCAGATCGACGTCGCCCGCTCGATCGTGGGCCCGGCGCTGGTGAGCGTGCAGAACCAGTTCTCGCCGGGGTGGCGGCACTCGGCCGACGAACTCGCGCACTGCGCCGGGCACGGGCTGGCGTTCATCCCGTGGAGCCCGTTCGGCGGGGTGACGGCGGCCGGCTCGCTCGACGCGACGGCGCCGGCGTTCGCGGAGGTGGCGTCCGAGCTCGGCGTCTCGGTGTACCAGGTGACGCTCGCCTGGCACCTGGCGCAGGCCGACGTCGTGCTGCCCATCCCGGGGGCGTCGCGGCCGGCGTCGATCCGGGACTCCGCCGCCGCGACCCACGTGCAGCTGATCCCGGAGCAGCTGGCCCGCCTGGACGCCTGAGCGGCGCTCCCCGCGTTGATCATCGGATGCGTGCACGACACCACGCAGGACACGCCGCCGGAGCGTGCACGCGTCCGATGATCACGGCCGGACGCGGTCCCGTGCACAGGCGGGCAGCCCGTCCACAGCCGCCGTCGCGACCGGCCCGCCCCCGCGGCTCCGCCCGACGGTGGCCGGATGGAACCCCTGGACCTCGGGTCGAGCTGGACGTGGCGGGACGCGCGGGCCCGCGGAGCCACCCGCCGGCAGATCGCGTCAGGCGGGGAGGAGCTCACCCGCGGCCTCTACCTCTCCCGCGCGGACCTGGACTCGCTCGTGGCGCGCTGCCGCGCGTGGACCCGGCTCCTCCCGCCCGACGCCGCCTTCGGCCTGGAGACGGCGGCCGCCCTGTACGGCGCGCACACTGACCCTCCACCTGAGGTCCAGGTCGTGGTGCGACCGCGGCCTGTCCTGCCGCAGCGCAGAGGCCTCGTGGTCGCGGTGCGCGACCTCCGGGCACCGGACGTCGTCGAGGCCGGGGGTCTGCGGATCACGTCCGGTGCGCAGACCTTCCTCGACCTGGCGACGGGGCTGCGCCCGGCCGAGCTCGTCGCGGTGGGTGACGCGCTGCTGCGCGCCGGCCGGCTGACCCCCGCCGCCCTCGCCGAGCGCCTCGAGCGGGCCGACCGCGTGCGTGGCGTCCGGCAGGCACGGCGGTGCGCGGTCCTTCTCGACGGCCGCGCGATGTCCCGTCCCGAGAGCCTGGTGCGCTACTGGCTGGCGACGAGCGACCTGCCCGCGCCGGAGGTGCAGCTCCCGATCTGCGACCGGCGGGGCCGGGTGGTGGCGCACGCCGACCTGGGTTGGCCGAGGTACCGCCTGGCGGTCGAGTACGAGGGCCGGCAGCACGCCGACGCCGACCGGTTCGGCAGGGACGTCGACCGCTACTCGCTCATGGCCGCCGACGGCTGGCTGGTGCTGCGGTTCGCGGCCCGCCACCTCGCCGGCCCGGCCGTGGTGGTCGAGCGGTCGAGGGGCGCGCTGCTCAGCCGCGGCTGGCGTCCGGGCGCCCCGGCGCGTTGATCATCGGATGCGTGCACGCGACACGCGCCGACCCGCCGCCGGGGCGTGCACGCATCCGATGATCAACTCACGAGGCCACCCTCAGCGGCCGAGGACCTCGCGCAGGGCCGCCAGCACCAGGGCCACCTTGTCCGGCGCCGCGTTCGGGCCCATCAGGCCGATCCGCCACACCGTCGCCGCGTAGGCGCCGACGCCGCCGCCGATCTCCAGGTCGTAGCGCTCGAGCAGCTCCTTGCGCACCGCGGCGGAGTCCACGCCCTCGGGTACCCGCACGGTGGTCAGCTCGGGCAGCCGGTGCCCCTCGGCGGCGAACAGCTCCAGGCCCATCTCCTGCAGGCCCTCGTGCAGCAGCCGGCCGGCCTCCGCGTGCCGCGCGTGCACCGCCTCCAGCCCCTCGTCGAGCAGACGGCCGAGCCCCGCGTGCAGCGACACGACCATGCCGGTCGGCGCGGTGTGGTGGTAGGTGCGGCCACCGGAGCCGGCCGCCTCCCCCGCGTAGCCGCCGAGCATGCCGAGGTCGAGGTACCAGCTGCGCGGCTTCTCGATCCGCCGCTCCCACGCCCGGTCGGAGATGGTGAACGGCGCGAGGCCCGGCGCGACGCCCAGGCACTTCTGCGAGCCGGAGTAGGCGAGGTCGACGCCCCACTCGTCCAGCCGCACCGGGATGCCGCCGAGCGAGGTCACGCAGTCGGCCAGCAGCAGCGCGTCGCCCTTGCCGGCCGCCAGCGGCTCGAGGTCCGAGCGCACCCCGGTGGACGTCTCCGCGTGCACCGCGGCGATCAGCTTCGGCGACGGGTGCGCCTGCAGCACCCGGGCGGCGTCGACCGGCTGCCCCCACTCGTGGTCGACCCGCACCACCTCGGCGCCGCAGCGCGAGGCGACGTCGACCATCCGCTCGCCGAACAGCCCGTTGACCGCCACGACGACGACGTCGCCCGGGCCCACCGTGTTGACGAAGGACGCCTCCATGCCCGCCGACCCGGTGGCCGACAGCGGCAGCGTGCGGCGGTTCGCGGTGCCGAACACCGTCCGCAGCCGCTCGGAGGTCTCGTCGAGGATCCCGAGGAACACCGGGTCGAGGTGCCCCAGGAGCGGCTGCGCCAGCGCGACCGCCGCCTCCGGGTAGGGGTTCGAGGGGCCGGGTCCGAGCAGGGTGCGGGCGCGCAGCGGCATGCCCGGCACGCTACCGAGCAGCGAGGATCACCACATGACCGACGAGCCCGGCGCGCTGCGCCGCGAGGAGGCCGCCGCGATGTGGGCGGCGTACACCGAGCAGCGGCCGGGCGGAGGCCCGCCCGAGGACGAGCCGCCCGTCGAGCGCTTCGGCGACGGCCGCGCGCTCGCCGACGAGCTGATCGGGCTGGTCCTCACCGGGACCAAGCGGGCCACCGCCGGCCTGGTCGCCGACTTCGCGCACGAGGGCGAACCGCTGCCCCGCATCGGCGGGTACTGGGTCGCCTGCGACGGCGACGGGCGGCCGCGCGCGGTCCTGCGCAGCACCGAGCTGCGCGTCGGCCGGCTGGACAGCGTCGACGACGCCTTCGCCCACGACGAGGGCGAGGGCGACCGCACGCGGGAGAGCTGGCTCGCCGGCCACCTGCGCTACTTCACCCGCACCCTCGCCGCGCGGGGCGAGAGCTGGGACGACGGCCTCGAGGTCGTCTTCGAGCGGTTCCGGGTGGTCTGGCCGCCCGAGGTGGCCGACCGGGACGACCGGGACGACCGGGGCGACCGGGACGACCGGACCGACCGGGCCGGCTGAGTCGTCAGCCGGCCCGGCCGAGCAGGTCACGTCGAGGGGTCGCTCGGCCCCGGGGCGCCCGGCTCGCCGGGCAGCGCCGACTCCTCCGCCACCGCGTCGATGCCGGCCTCCTTGCGCTGCGCGTCCGGAATCGGCGTCGGCGCGCCGGTCAGCGGGTCGTAGCCGGCGCCGGTCTTCGGGAACGCGATGACCTCGCGGATCGAGTCGACGCCGGCCAGCAGCGCGGTGAGCCGGTCCCAGCCGAGCGCGGCACCGGCGTGCGGCGGCGGCCCGTAGGCGAACGCCTCGAGGAAGAACCCGAACCGCTCGCGGGCCTCCTCGCGGGACATGCCGAGGGTCTCGAACACCCGCTCCTGCAGCTCGGGGTCGGCGATCCGGACCGACCCGCTGGCCAGCTCGTTGCCGTTGACCACCAGGTCGTAGGCGTCGGACAGCGCGTTCGCCTTGTCGTCGGCGAAGCGGTCCCGCCACTCGGGGGTGGGCGAGGTGAACGGGTGGTGCATGAACGTCCAGTCGCCGTCCTCGGTCTCCTCGAACATCGGGAAGTCGACGACGAACAGGAACGACCAGGAGCCCGGCTCGATGAGCCCCAGCCGCTTGGCGATCTCGTTGCGCGCGGCGCCGAGCAGCTCCTGCGAGGACCGGCGGGGGCCCGCGGCGAAGAACACGCAGTCGCCGGGCGAGGCGCCGACGGCCTCGACCAGGCCCGCGCGCTCGGCGTCGGAGATGTTCTTCGCCACCGGCCCACCGAGGGTGCCGTCCTCGCCGACGGTCACGTAGGCCAGGCCCCGGTAGCCGCGCGAGCGGGCCCAGTCCTGCCAGGCGTCGAACGCGCGCCGCGGCTGCGAGCCGCCGCCGGGCATGACCACCGCACCCACGTAGGGCGCCTGGAACACCCGGAACGGGGTGTCGGCGAAGTACGACGTCAGCTCGGTGAGCTCGACGCCGAAGCGCAGGTCGGGCTTGTCCGACCCGAACCGGTCCATCGCCTCGCGGTAGGTCATCCGCGGGATCTCGGGCACGTCGTAGGAGGCCAGCTCGCGCCACAGCGCCCGCACGACGTCCTCGACGATCGCGAGCACGTCGTCGCGCTCGACGAAGCTCATCTCGAAGTCGAGCTGGGTGAACTCCGGCTGCCGGTCGGCGCGGAAGTCCTCGTCCCGGAAGCAGCGGGCGATCTGGTAGTAGCGCTCGAGCCCGCCGATCATCAGCAGCTGCTTGAACAGCTGCGGCGACTGCGGCAGCGCGTACCACTTGCCCGGCTGCAGCCGCACCGGCACGAGGAAGTCGCGGGCGCCCTCGGGGGTGGAGCGGGTGAGGTCGGGCGTCTCCACCTCGGTGAAGCCGTGCCCGGCCATCACGCCGCGGGCGACCCGGTTGATCTCGCTGCGCAGCCGCAGGATGCGCGCCGGGCCCTGCCGCCGCAGGTCGAGGTAGCGGTACTTGTAGCGGACGTCGTCACTCGCGGCCTGGTCGGTCTCGATCGGGAACGGCAGCGGCGCCGACGGCGAGAGCACCCGCAGCTCGGCCGCGGCCACCTCGATCTCGCCGGTGGGCAGCTCGGGGTTCTCGTTGCCCGCCGGCCGCTGCCGGACCTCGCCGGTGACGAGCACGCAGAACTCGTTGCGGAGGGCGTGCGCCTCCTCCTCGCGGACGACGACCTGGACGTAGCCCGAGGCGTCGCGCAGGTCGACGAAGACGACGCCGCCGTGGTCGCGCCGGCGGGCCACCCAGCCGGCGAGGGTGACGGTGGAGCCGGCGTCGGCCGCGCGCAGCGTGCCGGCGTCGTGGGTGCGGAGCACTAGAGGGCCTCTCTCGGGGGGTGGGTCACCAGCGGTCGTGCACGTGCTGACGGATGCGCTCGTCGTAGAGGCGCTCGAAGTCCGCGAGCTCGGCGTCGGTCAGCGCCGGGAGGTCGGCGGCCGCGGCGTTGGAGCGCGCCTGCTCCACCGAGCGGGCGCCGGGGATGACGCAGGTGACGCCGGGCTGCTGGATGACCCAGCGCAGCGCGACCTGGGCCGGCGAGCGGTCGCCGCAGATCGCGGTGAACTCGCGCGCGGCGGCCACGCCGACCTCGTAGGGCACGCCGGCGAAGGTCTCGCCGACGTCGAAGGCCTCGCCCTGACGGTTGTAGGTCCGGTGGTCGTCGGCACCGAACGTCGTCGACTCGTCGTACTTCCCCGACAGCAGGCCGCTGGCCAGCGGCACGCGGGCGAGGATGCCGACACCGGCCGCGGCGGCCGCGGGCAGCAGCTCCTCCAGCGGCTTGCGGCGGAACACGTTGAGGATGACCTGGATGGTCTGCACGCCGGGGTGCTGCAGCGCCGTCAGGCCCTCGGCGACGGTCTCCACCGAGACGCCGTAGGCGGCGATCGCGCCGTCGGCGACCATCGCGTCGAGCGCGTCGTAGACCCGCTGGTCGGAGTAGACCGCGGTGGGCGGGCAGTGCAGCTGGACGAGGTCGAGGGTCTCGACGCCGAGGTTGCGCCGCGACCGGTCGACCCACGCCCGCAGGTTCTCCGGGGTGTACTGCGCGGCCTCGAACGGGTCGGCGCGGCGGCCGGCCTTGGTGGCCACGAACGGCCGGTCGGACCGGGCGGCCAGCGCCTTGCGGATGCGCTCCTCGCTGCGGCCGTCGCCGTAGACGTCGGCGGTGTCGAGCAGGGTCACGCCGGCGTCGAGAGCGGCGTCGAGCACGTCGCCCGCGGTCGCCTCGTCGACGTCGCCCCAGTCGCCGCCCAGCTGCCAGGTGCCCAGTCCGACGACGCCGACGTCGGCGCCGGTCCGTCCGAGGGGTCGGGTCTCCATCAGTTGTCTCCCACTTCCTGGGTCACGGCGGTCCGCAGCGCCCCGAACAGGTTCCCCACGGGGACGGCGCGTTGCTCCCCTGTGCGCAGGTCCTTCAGCTGGCCGACGCCCTCGGCCAGGTCGCGCTCGCCGATCACGACCGCGTGCGTGGCACCCGACCGGTCGGCGGCCTTCATAGCGCCCTTGAGCCCGCGGTCGCCGTAGACGGTGTCCGCGGACACCCCGGCCTGCCGCAGCTGCCCGACCAGCCGGACGGCCAGCCGCTTGGCCTCCGCGCCGAGCGGGACGACGAACGCCTGCACCCCGGCGGTCGCGCCGACGTCGAGACCCTCGGCCTGCACGGCGAGCAGGGTCCGGTCGACGCCGACGGCGTAGCCGATGCCGCTCACGTCGGGCCCGCCGAGCGCGGCCGACAGCCCGTCGTAGCGCCCGCCGCCGCCGATCGCCGACTGCGCGCCGAGCCCGTGATGCACGAACTCGAACGTCGTCTTCGTGTAGTAGTCCAGCCCGCGCACCAGCCGCGGCGCCTCGGTCCAGGTCACCCCGAGGTCGGTCAGGTGCTGGCGGACGGCGTCGTAGTGCGCCCTGGTCGAGTCCGACAGGTGGTCGACCATCAGCGGCGCCTCGTCGAGCTGCGCCTGCACCTCGGGCCGCTTGTCGTCGAGCACCCGCAGCGGGTTGATCTCCGCGCGCCGCCGGGTCTCCTCGTCGAGGTCCAGCTTCGCCAGGTACTCGACGAGCAGTTCGCGGTACTGCGGCCGGCAGGTGGCGTCGCCGAGCGAGGTGAGCAGCAGCTCGAAGTCGCGCAGGCCGAGGTCGCGGAAGCCCTGCACCGCGAGCGCCACCACCTCGGCGTCCAGCGCCGGGTCGTCGACGCCGAGGGCCTCCATGTCGACCTGCGTGAAGTGCCGGTAGCGGCCGGCCTGCGGGCGCTCGTAGCGGAAGGCCGAGCCCACGGTCCACAGCTTCACCGGCAGCGCGCCGGTGTGCAGCCGGTGCTCGATGAACGCGCGCATGAGCCCGGCGGTGAGCTCGGGGCGCAGCGTGAGCGAGCGGCCGCCGCGGTCGGCGAAGGTGTACATCTCCTTCGTCACGACGTCGGTGGACTCCCCCACCCCGCGGCTGAAGACGGCGGTCTCCTCGAACACCGGCGTCTCGACGTAGCCGTAACCGGCCCGCCGCAGGGGCGCGGTGAGGGTGTCGCGGACGGCGAGGAAGCGCGCCGAGTCCGGCGGCAGGACGTCGAAGGTGCCCTTCGGGGCGGTCAGGCCGCTCACAGTCCACGGCCCTTCGGCGCGGTCCCGGCTCCGGCGGCGGCCTCGGCCAGGTAGGGGTTGGTGGCCCGCTCGCGGCCGATCGTCGTCGCCGGGCCGTGGCCGGGCAGCACGACGGTCTCGTCGTCGAGCGGCAGCACCACCTCGCGCAGCGAGGTGAGCATCGCGTCCCAGGAGCCGCCGGGCAGGTCCACCCGGCCGACCGACCCGGCGAACAGCACGTCGCCGGCGAGCAGGCCGGGGGCCTCCCCGAGGTCGAGGGAGAAGACGACGGAGCCCTGCGTGTGCCCGGGCGCGTGGCGGACGGTCAGCTCGACGCCGGCCAGCGAGAGGACCGCGCCGTCGTCGAGCGGGCGGACGTCGGACGGGTCGGGCAGCCGCACGCCGGTGAGCAGTGGGGCCAGCGCCGGGCCGTGCCAGCGGGCCGGGTCGGCGAGCATCCCGCTGTCGTCGGGGTGCAGGTAGGCGGGGATGTCGTAGCCGTCGCACACGGGCAGGACGGAGAACGTGTGGTCGAGGTGGCCGTGGGTGAGCACGACGGCGACCGGCTTGAGCCCGTCCTCGGCCAGCATGCGGGCCAGCGGCTCGACCGCGTCCATGCCGGGGTCGACGACGACGCACTCCGACCGCGGCCCCGTGGCGACGGCGTAGCAGTTGGTGCCGAAGGCGCCGGCCGGGAACGAGCGGATGAGCACCCGTGCAGGTTACGCGGGTGATCGCGGCCGCTCCGGTCCGGCAACCGGGCGCCCACAGGCGCGCCACCTACACTCGCGGACCGACCAGCGGGGAGACCGCGGACCGCGGCCGAGGCCGGATCTGCGCCCCCGCCGCGCAGCCGTCCGTCCGAGGAGTGTCCGACCCGTGCCCACCAACAAGCAGCGGCGGGTTGCCGCGCAGCGGCGCCTGCAGAAGCAGCTCGAGCGCCGCGCCGAGCTGGCCCGCAAGCGCCGCCGCAACCTGCTCGTCGTCGTCACCGTCGTCGCCGTCGCGGTGGTGGCCGGCGCGGTGGCGCTGTTCGCCGGCATCGGCGGCGGCGACGACCCGGACACCGCGGCGGCCACCGGCACCAGCACCAGCGCCGCCCCGGAGGCCACCGCCGCCCCGGCGACGACGAACGCCGACGGCACGGTCACGTGCACCTACGCGCCCGACACCTCGGGCAACCCGAACCTCACCGAGGCCGGCACCCCGCCCGACCCGGCCGCGACGCCGGCCAGCGGCACCGTGGCGCTGCTCATGAGCACCGACCAGGGCGAGATCCCGCTGACCCTCGACCGGGCCACGGCGCCGTGCGCGGCGGCGAGCTTCACGTACCTCGCCTCGCAGCAGTTCTTCGACGGCAGCCCCTGCCACCGCGAGGTCAACCAGCCGACCTTCGGCGTGCTGCAGTGCGGCGACCCGACCGGCACCGGCTCCGGCGGCCCGACCTACAAGTTCGCGGAGGAGGTCACGCCGGAGACGACCTACCCACGCGGCACGATCGCCATGGCCAACAGCGGCACCCCGGGCTCCACCGGCAGCCAGTTCTTCCTCTGCTTCGTCGACACCCAGCTCTCGCCGGACTACACCGCCGTCGGCACCGTCGACGAGGCCGGCCTGGCCGTGCTCGACACCATCGCCGCGGCCGGGAACGACGGCTCGTTCGAGCCCAGCCCGGGCGGCGGCGCGCCCAACCTCCCGGTGACCATCCAGACGATGACCGTCGTCGGATGAGCCGCCGGCTGCGCGCCGGGCTGCTCGCCGGCGCGCTGGTGCCCCTGGCCGCCGCGTGCGGGGGCGACGTGTCCGGGTCCGCCGCGCCCGCCTCCACCGGGGGCGGGGGCGGCGGCACGGGCGCCGACCCGACGGGGGCGACGGCGACCTGCGAGTGGGTCGCCGCCCGGTCGGGCAACCCCTACGCCGTGGACGTCGCCCCGCCCGGGGCCCGGGTCCCCGCGGAGGGCACCGTGACGCTGCGCATGGCGACGTCGCTCGGCGAGATCGGCCTGGTCCTCGACCGGGCCGGCGCCCCGTGCGCCGCGGCCAGCACGCTGCACCTGGCGGAGGAGGGCTTCTTCGACGGCTCGGCCTGCCACCGCGAGGTCGACGGCGGCGGCCTGCAGGTGCTGCAGTGCGGTGACCCGACCGGCACCGGCGCGGGCGGGCCCACCTACGCGTTCGCCACCGACGTCGACGGCGACGAGACCTATCCGCGCGGCACGATCGCGATGGCCAACAGCGGCCAGGGCCTCGACGGCAGCCAGTTCTTCCTCGTGTGGGGCGACAGCCTGCTCTCCCCCGACTACACGGTGGTCGGCACGGTCGACGACGCCGGGCTCGCGGTGCTCGACGCGGTCGCGGCCAACGGCAACGACGGCTCGCTGGACCCCTCCCCCGGCGGCGGCGCCCCGACCGTCCCGGTGACCATCACCTCGATGGCGCCCGTCGGGTGACCGCCCGCCCGGACCCCTACGCGGGGTTCCCCGAGGGGTTCTTCGACCGCGCCGACGAGCGGCCCGACGCGGAGTTCTACGGCCCGCCGCGGCTGGTCACCCACATCGACGACGGCGCGATCGCCGCGGTCGGCGGCCTCTACGCCGAGCTCGGGATCGACGGGTCGGCCCCGGCGCCCACCCGGGTGCTGGACCTCATGTCGTCGTGGGTGTCGCACTTCCGCACCCCGCCGGCGGAGCTGGTCGTGCTCGGCATGAACGCCGCCGAGCTGGCCGCCAATACCGCCGCCACCGAGCAGGTCGTGCACGACCTCAACGCCGACCCGCGGCTGCCGCTGCCCGAGGGCGACGTCGACGCGGCGGTGTGCTGCGTGTCGATCGACTACCTGACCCGGCCGGTCGAGGTGCTCGCCGAGGTGGGCCGGGTGCTGCGTCCGGGCGGCGTGCTCGCGGTGACGTTCTCGAACCGGTGCTTCCCCACCAAGGCGGTGCGGGGCTGGCTGGCCACCTCCGACGAGCAGCACGGCGCCCTGGTGGCCGAGCTGGTGCGGCGCAGCGGCGTCTTCGGCGAGCCCGCGGTGTCCCTGCGCACCCCGCCGGGCCCGGGCGACCCGTTGTGGGCCGTGGTGGCGCACCGGGCCTGAGGCCCGTCAGAACAGGTCGTCGACCTCGACGTCGACGGCGGCGACCGGCAGCCCGAACGCCGCCTCCGCCACGCCGGTGACGCGGGTGCGCACCGCCTCGACCAGCGGCGGCAGCGGCAGCCCGGCGCGCGCGGCGACGGTCAGCGCCACCCGCAGCTCCCCGTCGGCGACGGCGGCCCGGCAGGTGCCGGCGCGGACGTCGCCGAGCTCGTCGACGGCGGCGAGGAGCAGCCGGGTGACCGTCCGCTCGGACACCACGACACGCGCCCCCGGCTCGGCCGACAGGACCAGCGCGCCCGGCACCCGGGGCTCGGCCCGGACGACCGCCATGACGCGCTCGACCAGCGCCGGCGGCGCCTGGAGCGCGGCGTCCTCGGTCCGGGCGGCGCGGGTGGCCGCGGAGAGCGGGTCGTCGGGTGGCGGAGCCCCGCCGACGTCGGTCAGCGCCATGCCGACATCGCCTCCGCGAGGTCGGCGCGGGCGCGGGCCAGCCGGCCGCGGACCGCCGCCGGGCTCGAGCCGACGGCCGCGGCGATCTCCTCGTAGCTGCGGTCGTGCAGCTCGCGCAGCAGCCACACCGCGCGCTGCTCGGGGGTCAGCCCGTCGAGCGCGGCCCGCAGCGCGCGGACGCCCGCCGCGGCCTCGGCGACCCGGGCGGGCGACCCGGCCGGCCGGGCGTCGGGCAGCCGCTCGAGGTCCTCGGCGGGCACGCTGCGGCGGTCGCGCAGCCGGTTGAGGCAGCGGTTGGTGGTGGTGCGGTACAGCCAGCCGCCCACGGCGTCGCCGTCGCGCAGGTCGGGCAGCCGGCGCCAGGCGGTGACGAAGACGTCCTGCACCACGTCCTCCGCCTCCTGCCGGTCGGCCAGCATCCGCACCGCCAGCCGGTACAGGACTGTCTGGTATCTCAGCACGAGTTGCTCGAACGCGCCGGTGTCCCCGGCCCGCGCCTCCGCCACCAGGACCGCGTCGGGGACGGGCTGCTCCGGCTCGGCGGCACTCACGGGGGGTCCTGGGGCACCGCGTCACCGTGCCAGCGGCCCGGCGTGCGCGCACGCCGGGCCGCCGGACCGTGGGGTACCGGGACCCAGTCGCGGCGGAAGGCGTCCTCGACCGACTCGCCGGCCTGCTCCAGGCCGGCCTTGCCCTGCTCGGCCTTCCCCTCCGCCTCGAGGCGCTCGTTGCCGGTGGCCTCGCCCGCGGCCTCCTTCGCCGTGCCCGCGAGCTCCTCCGCCTCGTTGCCGGTCTCGTCGCCGAGGCCCATGTCTCCTCCTCCTCGTCGGGGCGGCCGTTCCGCCCGTTCCGGGGAGGACCTGCGACGGGCTCATCTGTCACGCGGACGACTCGGTGACGGGGGTCACACGGAGAACCACGGTCGGTCGCGTGACGAACGCCGGTCGGCCGGGTCCTACCTGGTGACGCGCCATCCGGTCGCGTCCGTCCGACCGAGGGAGGAGACCTCATGAGCACCACGACCAGCAGCACCTCCGGCACCACCAGCAGCGCCACCGCCGGCACCTCCGCGGCCCCCGCCGTCGCCACCCGCCAGTCGCCCGCCCCGACGGCAGGCAGCGCCCTGGTCGCCGGCAGCCACGGCAGGACGACCATCGCCGACACCGTCGTCTCCAAGATCGCCGGGATGGCCGCCCGCGAGGTCACCGGCGTCCACAGCCGCGGCGGCGGCGTCGCGCGCGCCTTCGGCGCCATCCGCGAGCGCATCCCCGGCTCCGGCGGCCCGAACGTCGCCCAGGGCGTGTCGGTCGAGGTGGGCGAGACCCAGGCCGCCGTCGACATCGACATCGTCGCCGAGTACGGCGTCTCCATCGCCGACCTGGCCGCGGGCATCCGCCGCAACGTGATCACCAGCCTCGAGCGGATGACGGGGCTGGAGGTCGTCGAGGTCAACATCAGCGTCAACGACGTCCACCTCCCCAGCGACGAGGAGGCCGAGCAGCCCAGCCGGGTCGCGTGAGCGCCCCCGTGACCGGCGCGGTGGACGCCGACCGGGTGGCGGCGGCCCTCGCCGCCGTCCCCGGGGTGGCCGGCCTCACCGCCGGTCCGGCCGGGGCGGGCACCTACCTCCCCGGCCGGCGGGTCGACGGCGTCGTGCTGACCGCGGTGCCCGGCGGGCGCCCGGACCGGGTGACCGTCCACGTGGTCGCCGCCGCCGGGACGGCGGTCCGCGAGGTGGCCGCCGCCGTCCGCGAGGCGGTGGCGGCGGTCGCCCCGGGCTCCCCGGTGGACGTCGTCGTCGAGGACGTCGTCGTCGAGGACGTCACTGTGCCCGTCGCCGTGCCCGTCGCCGTGCCCGTCCCCGTGCCCGTCCCCGTGCCCCCGGCGCCGGGCGGCCGCCGGCCGTGACCCCGTCCGACGACGCCGCCCGGCGCCGGGCCGAACGCGCGTGGGTCCGGGAGCACCACCCGGACCGCGGCGGCGACCCGGCGGTGTTCGCCGCCGGGCTCGCCGCCCTCCGGGCCGGCCGCTCCCCCGACGCGCCGGCCGCCCGGTCGGCCGGCGCCCGCGTCACCGTCCTCCGCGCCCGCGGGCCCCGCGCCTGGCTGCGGCGCCTGCTCGGCCCGCGCCGCCGCACCCCACCCCGCACCCTCCGCTGACCTCCCAGGAGAAGTCCATGCGTCCCAGCCTCGCCGGCCTGCTGGTCGGCCTCGTCCTCGGCCTCGCGGCCGCCTTCGGCGGCTTCGTCGCCTTCCTGCTCGTCGCCGTCCTCGGCGCGGCGGGCTTCCTCGTCGGCCAGGTGGTCGAGGGCCGGATCGACCTGTCCGGCTACCTGAGCGGGAGCGGGGGACGCCGGTGAGCGCCCCCGCACCGCCCGGTGACCGCCCGGGCGCCGCCCTCCCCGATGCCGCCGCCCGCGGGCGGCTGACCGTCGCCGACCGCGCCGTCGAGCGGATCGCCGCCCAGGCCGCGGCGGAGGTCGACCGGGCCACCGGCGCGCCGCGCCGCGTGCTCGGGCTCGCCGTCGGCGGCGCCGACGACCGCCCGCAGGTCAGTGCCCGGGTGGACTGGCCGGTGGCCACCGTCGCCGTGACCATGTCGGTCTCCTGGCCGGCGCCAGTGCTGCAGGTGACCGAGCAGGTGCGCCGGCACGTGGAGGAGCGGCTGGCCACGTTGGCCGGGGTCCGCACCGCCGGCGTCGACGTGCGCGTCACCGCGCTGACCGGCGCGGCCGACCGCGATCGGCGGGTGAGCTGACCGTGCGCACCCTCGACCGGGTCCTCGCCGTCCTGCTCGCCGCCGGCGGCCTCGTGCTCGGCGTGCTCGTCGTCGTCGAGGTGGCCGCCGCCGGGCTCGGCCGCCCGCCCGTGGCGCTGCCCTACTCCCCCGTCGCCGCGTGGCTGCGGGAGACGCCGTGGTCGTCGGCCGCCGCACTGGCGGTCGCCGCCGGGCTCGCCGTGGTCGGCCTGGCGCTGCTCGTGGCCGAGCTCGCGCCGCGCCGCCGCACCGACCTGGTGCTGGCCGGCGACGACCCCGCCACCACCGCCACCCTCTCGGTCCGCAGCCTCGCCCGCGTGCTCGAGTCGGCCGCCACCGGCGTCCCCGGGGTCGAGCGCGCGTCGGCGCGGGTCCGCCGCCGGCGGGCCCGGCTGTCGGTGCACGTCCCCGTGCGCGACGGCGAGGAGGCCGCCCGGATCGGCCGCGAGGCGCAGTCCGCCGCGTCGGCGGCCCTCGACGCCCTGTCCCTGCGCGCGGCACCGCGGCTGCGCGTCCGCACCCGCCAGGAGGCCCGGTGACCCCGACCGCTCCCACCCCGACCGCTCCCACCCCGACCGCTCCCACCCCGACCGTCCCCGCCCCGGCGTCCGGCGGCCCGGCGGCGCTGCGGCCGCGTGCCCGCGCGCGCGGGGTCGCCCGGGCCAACCGGCTGGTGCTCGCGCTGGTGGGCCTGCTGCTCGCCGGTGCCGGCGGCGCCGCGCTGGCCGCCGGTCTGGGCGCGTTCGGCGGCGGGGTCGCCGACCGGGCGGTGCTCGACGGGTCGGTGCCGCGCTTCGCCGAGGCGAACGGCTGGTACTGGCCGGTCGTGGCGGTCGGCGCCGGGCTGGTCGCGCTGCTGTGCCTGTGGTGGCTGCTCGCCCAGGCCCGCAGCGACCGGGTGTCCGCGCTGCCGCTGTCCCGCGACCCGCGGCGCGGCCACACCGACCTCGACGCCGCGGCGCTCACCGGCGCGGTCGAGGACGAGGTCGAGGGCTACCGCGGCGTCGCCCGGGCCCGCGCGGTGCTCTCCGGGGCCGTCACCGCCCCGGCGCTGACGCTCACCGTCACCCTCGACGGCCGCGTCGGCCCCGGCGAGCTGCACCCGCGCGTGGCCCGGGGTGCCGTGGCGCACGCCCGGCAGGCGCTGGGCCGCCCGGACCTGCCGGCCCGGGTGGAGTTCGTGCTGCCGCGCCGTCCCCGCCGGGACGTGCGCTAGGCGGTCACCCGCTCGACGTCGAAGACGCCCTCGACGTTGCGCACCGTCTGCAGCACCGCGCCGAGGTGGGCGGGGTCGGCCAGTTCGAAGGTGAACCGGCTGACCGCCACCCGGTCGCGGCTGGTCTGCACCGACGCCGACAGGATGTTGACCCGCTCGTCGGCCAGCGCCTTGGTGACGTCGGAGAGCAGCCGGTGCCGGTCGAGCGCCTCCACCTGGATGGAGACGAGGAACACCGAGCCGGGCTGGCTGGCCCACTCGACCTCGACCAGCCGCTCGCTCTTGCGCCGCAGGTCGGCGGCGTTGGTGCAGTCGGTGCGGTGCACGCTCACGCCGCCGCCGCGGGTGACGAAGCCGAGGACGTCGTCGCCGGGCACCGGGGTGCAGCACTTGGCGAGCTTGGCCCAGACGTCGCTCATCCCGTGGACGACGATGCCCGGGTCGCCGGCGGTGCGGCGGTGCAGCGGCCGGCGGGTGGGGATCGCGGTCTCGGCGATGTCCTCGGCCGCGCCCTCCGCGCCCCCGAGCGCGGCGATCAGCTTCTCGACGACCGAGGCCGCCGACATCTGGTTCTCCCCCACCGCGGCGTAGAGCGCGGTGACGTCGGCCAGGCGCAGGTCCTTGGCCAGCGTGGCCAGCGCGTCGCCGCCGAGCAGCCGCTGCAGCGGGAGGCCGGCCTTGCGCATGGCGCGGGTCAGCGCCTCCTTGCCGGCCTCGACGGCGTCGTCGCGGCGCTCCTTGGTGAACCACTGCCGGATCTTGGTCCGGGCGCGGGAGGAGCCGACGAAGCCCAGCCAGTCCTTCGACGGGCCGGCCGTGGGCGAGCGGGAGGTGAAGATCTCGACGACGTCGCCGTTGTTCAGCGTGCTGTCGAGGCTGACCAGCGTGCCGTTGACCCGGGCGCCGATGCAGCGGTGCCCGACCTCGGTGTGCACCGCGTAGGCGAAGTCGACCGGGGTCGCGCCGCCGGGCAGGCTGACGACGTCGCCCTTCGGCGTGAAGACGAAGACCTCCTGCGGACCGAGGTCGTAGCGCAGGGTCTCGAGGAACTCGCCGGGCTCCTGGGCCTCGCGCTGCCAGTCGAGCAGCTGGCGCAGCCACAGCATGTCGTCGGGCGAGCCGGCCTTGGTGGCGCCGAACTCCCCGGGCCCGGGGCGGCCGCCGGAGCGGGCCTTCTCCTTGTACTTCCAGTGCGCCGCGATGCCGTACTCGGCGGTGCGGTGCATGTCGTGCGTGCGGATCTGCAGCTCCACGGGCTTGCCCTGCGGGCCGATCACCGTCGTGTGCAGCGACTGGTACATGTTGAACTTCGGCATCGCGACGAAGTCCTTGAAGCGGCCCGGCACCGGTTGCCAGTGCGCGTGCATGATGCCGAGCGCCGCGTAGCAGTCGCGGACGGTGTCGACCAGGATCCGGATGCCGACGAGGTCCCAGATGTCGGTGAAGTCCCGGCCGCGGACGATCATCTTCTGGTAGATCGAGTAGTAGTGCTTGGGCCGGCCGGTGACGACGGCCTCGATCTTGGCGGCCTTGAGCTGCTCGGTGACCGACGAGGTCACCTCGGCCAGGTAGGTGTCGCGCGAGGGCGCGCGCTCGGCCACCAGCCGGACGATCTCGTCGTAGCGCTTGGGGTACAGCGTGGCGAACGCGAGGTCCTCGAGCTCCCACTTGATGGTGTTCATGCCCAGCCGGTGGGCCAGCGGCGCGAGGATCTCCAGCGTCTCGCGCGCCTTCTTCTCCTGCTTCTCCGGCGGGAGGAAGCGCAGCGTGCGCATGTTGTGCAGCCGGTCGGCGAGCTTGATGACCAGCACCCGCGGGTCGCGGGCCATCGCGACGATCATCTTGCGGATCGTCTCGGCCTGGGCGGCGTCGCCGAGCTTGACCTTGTCGATCTTCGTGACGCCGTCGACGAGGTGCGCCACCTCGGGGCCGAAGTCGGCGCTGATCGCCTCGAGGGTCTTGCCGGTGTCCTCCACCGTGTCGTGCAGCAGCGCCGCCACGAGCGTGGTGGTGTCCATCCCGAGGCCCGCCAGCACGGTGGCGACGGCGAGCGGGTGGGTGATGTACGGGTCGCCGCTCTTGCGCTTCTGGGTGGCGTGCGCGGCCTCGGCGACGTCGTAGGCCCGCTGCAGCAGCGCGAGGTCGGCCTTCGGGTGGCTCTGCCGGTGCAGCGCGGCCAGGGGCTCGAGCACCGGGCGGACCTCGCTGCGCTGCCCGGCGACGATCCGGCGGGCCAGCCGGTCGCGCACCCGGCGCGGGCGCGGGGCGGCGCCCTCCTCGGGCGGCTCGCTGCCCACGTCGTCCGGGCGGCGGACCAGCGGGCGGGCCGGCAGCGGCGCGCGCTGCTCCTCCGGCACCGTCCCGCCGGCCTCCCCGGGCCGCGCGGCAGCCACGTTGGTGGCGGGCGCGTCGGGGGCCACGGCGACTCCTGCCTTCGGGGGGAGGAACTCCCCTCCCATGCTAGCCGCGCCCGGCCGGGGAACCGGCCGGGCGGGGCCGAGTCGTGACCCTCAGGTGGTCCAGAGCGCGTGCACGGCGTGCGGGGCGAGCCGGTCCCGGCCCCCGAGCGCGGCGAGCTCCACCACGACCGAGACCGCGGTGACCACCGCGCCGAGCTCCTCGACCAGCGCGACCGACGCCGCGAGCGTCCCGCCGGTGGCGAGCACGTCGTCGACCAGCAGCACCCGCTGGCCCGGGTGCAGCGAGTCGGTGTGCATCTCGATGCTCGCGGTGCCGTACTCGAGGGCGTAGTCGGCGGCGACCCGCTCGCGCGGCAGCTTGCCGGCCTTGCGCACCGGCACGACGCCGACGCCGGCGTGCAGCGCCACCGCGGCGGCCAGCAGGAACCCGCGCGCCTCGACGCCGACCACGACCTCGAAGCCCGGGTCGCCCGGGACGCCGTCGTCGGCGTGCGCGACGGCGGCGGCCCGCGGGTCCTCCAGCGCCGGCGAGGCGAGGCCCTCGACGATCCGGCGGAACGCCGGGCCGTCGGCGAACACCGGCGTCAGGTCCCGGAACAGCACGCCCGGGCTCGGGAAGTCGGGGACGTCGACGGCGAGGGCGGCGATGACCTCGTCGACCGGCGTGTCCGCGGCCGGGACCGGCCGGCCGGTCACCGGCGCTTCTTGCCGCCGCCGGGGCGGGACCCCGGCCGCTGCGGGCGCTGGCCGGGCCGCGGGGCCGCCGTCGCGCCGTGCGGCACGCTCCGGCGGGGCGCCTCGGGGCCCACCGACGACGGCGACTCGACGACGACGTCGGCCTGCGCGGGCCCGAGCGTGCCGGCGTCCCGCTCCGCGAGCGCCACGGCTCCGCCGCGGGCGGCGGAGCGGTTGCGGCGGGCGCTGGCGACCGGGCCGGCCGCGGCGCGGCCGCCGCCCTGGCGCGCGGCGGCCGACCGGCGGGCGAGCACCCGGCGGCGCAGCGCCTGCACCTCCGGCTCGCGCTCCTTGAGGTCGGCGACGATCGGGGTGGCCAGGAAGATCGACGAGTAGGCGCCCGCGGCGAGGCCGACGAACAGCACCAGCGCGAGGTCCTTGAGCGTGCCCACGCCGAGCAGCCCGGCGCCGACGAACAGCAGCCCCGCCACCGGCAGCAGCGCGATGACCGAGGTGTTGATCGAGCGCATCAGCGTCTGGTTGACGGCCAGGTTGGCCGCCTCGCCCCAGGTCATGCGGGCGCTGCCGGACAGGTCGCGGGTGTTCTCGTCGACCTTGTCGAAGACGACGACGGTGTCGTAGAGGGAGAACCCGAGGATCGTCAGCAGGCCGATGACCGTCGAGGGGGTGACCTCGAAGCCGATGAGCGAGTAGACGCCGGCGGTGACCACGAGGTCGTGCAGGAGGGCGACGATCGCGCCGACCGCCATCTTCGGCTGGAACCGGATGGCCAGGAAGGCGATGACCGCGACCAGGAAGACCGCGAGGGCCAGCAGCGCCTGGTCGGTGATGTCCTGGCCCCACTCGGCGCTCACCGACTCGGGGCTGACCTGCGCCGGCTCGATGGCGGCGGCGTCGGCGACGGCCTCGATGACGTCGCGCTCGGCGGCGTTGTCGAGGGCTCCGGTGCGCAGCAGGATCGTGTTGCCGCCGACCACCTGCGCGGAGGCGACGTCGGCGCCGGCGTCGGTGGCGGCCTCGCGGACCTGCTCCAGCTGCGACGTCTCGCCCGGCAGCCGGAAGCTGTTGCCGCCGGCGAAGTCGATGCCGAAGTTGAAGCCGCGGAAGATCATCGACGCGATGCAGACCAGCACGAGCACGGCGGTGACCTTGTAGATCAGCCGGCTGCGGCCGACGACGTCGAGCCCGGCCTCGCCGTTGTAGAGGCGGTGCGCCAGCGAGGCGCGGTGCGGCGCCCGGCGGGTGCCGGCCTCTCCCTCGGCGGGCAGGCCGGCGTCGGCCAGCGCGTCGTCGTCGGCGGCCGCCGCGGCGTCGCCGGCCGCGTCGGCGCCGGCCGCGCGCGCCTCGTCGGCCTCGGTGCCGACGGGGAGCTCCTCGTCGGGCCGGTCCTGCTCGCGGCTCATGCCTGGCTCCTGTCCTGGGTGGCGCGCCCGCCGCTGCCGGCGCCGACGAGCTGCCGCTCGGCGGCGGCCATCGGGTCGGTGACGCGGCGCGAGCGGTCGACGCGGCCGAGGCCGGAGAACCGGCTCTGCCCGAACGCCTTGAACCGCGCGAGCACCGCCATCAGCGGGTGGGTGAAGAGGAAGACGACGACGAGGTCGAGCACCGTGGACAGACCCAGGGTGAAGGCGAAGCCCTTCACGTCGCCGATGGCCAGCCAGTAGAGGATCGCCGCGGCGAGGAAGCTCACCGCGTCGGCCGACAGGATGGTCCGGCGGGCGCGCACCCAGGCGCGCGGCACCGCCGACCGCAGGCTGCGGCCCTCGCGGATCTCGTCCTTGAGGCGCTCGAAGTAGACGACGAACGAGTCGGCCGTGATGCCGATCGAGACGATGAACCCGGCGATGCCGGCGAGGCTCAGCGTGAATCCGATCTCGCGGCCGAGCAGCACGAGGCTCGCGTAGACCACGACCGCCGACAGCAGCAGGCTGGCGATCATCACCAGGCCCAGCAGCCGGTAGTAGAGCAGCGCGTAGACGAACACGAGCGCGATGCCGATGGCGCCGGCGATGAGGCCGGCCCGCAGCTGCTCGGCGCCGAGCTCGGTGGAGATCGACTGGGCGGTGGCCTGCTCGAAGGTCAGCGGCAGGGCGCCGTAGCGCAGCTGGTTGGCCAGCTCCTCGGCGCTGGCCTGGTCGAACTGGCCGGTGATGGTGGTCTGGCCGTTGATGGCGCGCTGGATGGTGGGCGCCGAGACGACGCGGCCGTCGAGGGTGAAGGCGACGTTGCTGCCGACGTTCGCGGCGGTGTACTCCGCCCAGGTGGTCCGGCCCTCGCCGTTGAAGTCCAGCAGCACGACCCACTCGCCGGTGGTCTGCTGCGTTCCGGCGCTGGCGTCGGCGATCTCGGTGCCCTCGATGATCGTGGGGCCGAGCAGGTACTTGGTCGTGCCGTCCTCGCTGCAGGCCGCGACGAAGTCGTCGGGGCGGGCGACCTCGCTGCGGGTGTCCTCCGCGGAGCAGGTCAGCGTGGCGAACTGCGCCGCGGCCTCCTCCTGGGTGACGGCGGGACGGTCCGGGTCGAGCGCGGGGTCGCTCACGGCGCCGTCGCTGCCGGTGGCCGGGGCCGACCCGCTGCCCGACGCCGAGGCGTCGGTCGGGGTGGCGGCGTCGGTCGGGGCCGCCGAGTCCGTCGGAGCGGCGGAGTCGGTGGGCGCCGCGGAGTCCGTGGGCGCCGCGGAGTCCGTGGGCGCCGCCGAGTCGGTGGACGCGGCCGAGTCGGTCGGCGTCGCGGAGTCGGTCGGCGTCGCGGCGTCGCTGGTCTCGGCCGGGGCCGCGGGCTCGGGGGCACCGATCACCGGGCGGAACCGCAGCTGCGCGGTCTGGCCGAGCTCGCGGGCCTGCTCGCCGTCGTCACCGGGCACCGAGATGACGATGTTCGTGTCGCCCTCGGTGACCACCTCGGCCTCGGCGACGCCGATGCCGTTCACCCGCTGCTCGATGATCTGGCGGGCGAGCTCGAGGTCCTCCGGGGCCGGCGCCTGCCCGTCGGGCGTGCGCGCGGTCAGGGTGACCGTGGTGCCGCCGCGCAGGTCGAGGCCGAGCTGCGGCGTCCGGTCGGTGCCGGTGAAGAAGATGAGGCCGTACATGACGGCCACGATCAGGACGAACGCGCCGAAGTAGCGGCGCGCCGGCAGGGCGCGGTTGGCCACCGGGCGTCCCGTCAGAGGGTCTTGCCGGAAGGGCCGTCACCGGGACGGTCGTCCCGGAGGGGCTCCTCCACCGGCTCGACGACGGCCCCGCCGGTGGCCGGCGGGCCGGGCACCGCGCCCGCGGGCTGGCGGACCTGGATGACCGCCTGGCGCGCGTAGGTGACGACCACGCCGGGGGCCACCTCGACCTGGATGGTGGCTGGGTCGTCGAGGCCGGCCACGGTGGCGTGGACCCCGCCGGCCATGGTCACCGGCACGCCGATCGCCAGCGCCGACTGCGTCTGGTTCTGCTGGCGCTTGCGGGCCCGGGCGGGCAGCACCACCAGCGCCACGAAGGCCAGCACGAGCAGGAGCAGGGGGAACAGTTCCACGGCGGGGGTGCCTCTCTTCCGCGCTCGCGTGCACGCGGTCGGTGCGGTCCGGGTCGGGACCGCTCGGGTACGTCGGCCGTGGCGCGCGGGCCGGCCCCCGCCGACACCGGGTCGCGGAGCCGGGACCCGTGCGGCCCGGCGAGGGGCCGACTTGCGCGCCAGCGCCGTTGAGTCTAGGCGTCGAAGAGCGGTTCCGACGACGAACCCGGGTCACGCGGGACGGCTGTGACCCCGCCGAGGGGGATCCCGCCGCGGGGCACGGGCCGGCCGAGGTGGCGCCAGGCCGCCTCGGTGGCCACCCGCCCGCGGGGGGTGCGGGCGAGCAGGCCCGCGCGCACGAGGAACGGCTCGCAGACCTCCTCGACGGTGTGCGGCTCCTCCCCCACCGCGACGGCGAGCGTGCTCACGCCGACCGGGCCGCCGTTGAACTTGGTGACCAGCGCCTCGAGCACCGCGCGGTCCAGCCGGTCGAGGCCGAGCTCGTCGACGTCGTAGAGCGCCAGCGCCGCCCGGGCGACGCCGCGGGTGACCCGCCCGTCGGCCTCCACCTCGGCGTAGTCCCGCACCCGCCGCAGCAGCCGGTTGGCGATGCGGGGTGTGCCGCGGGAGCGCCGGGCGATCTCGGCCGACCCGTCGTCGGTGAGCTCGACGCCGAGCAGGTCGGCGCTGCGGGCGAGCACCTGCTGCAGCTCGGCCGGCTCGTAGAACTCCATCTGCCCGACGAAGCCGAACCGGTCGCGCAGCGGCCCGGTGAGCAGGCCGGCCCGCGTGGTGGCGCCGACGAGGGTGAAGGGGTTGATCTCCAGCGGGATGGCGGTGGCGCCGGGCCCCTTGCCGACGACGACGTCGACCCGGAAGTCCTCCATCGCCATGTACAGCAGTTCCTCGGCGGGCCGCGCGATGCGGTGGATCTCGTCGATGAACAGCACGTCGCCGGGGCCGAGGTTGGACAGCATCGCCGCGAGGTCGCCGGAGCGCTCGATCGCCGGGCCGCTGGTGATCTTCACGGCGGTGCCCAGCTCGGAGCCGATGATCAACGCGAGGCTGGTCTTGCCGAGGCCGGGCGGGCCCGACAGCAGCACGTGGTCCGGCGGCCGGCCGCGGCGCTTGGCGCCCTCGAGCACGAGCGCGAGCTGCCGGGCGACCTTGGGCTGGCCGATGAAGTCGGTCAGCGAGTGCGGCCGCAACGCCGACTCGACCACCCGCTCCTCGTCGCCGGCCTGCGGGGAGACGGCGAAGTCGCGGCTGATGCCCGACTCCACCTCCCCGGTCAGCGACCGGTCGAACGGCGAACTCACGCGTCCTCCTCGCTGGCGCTCGTCGGCAGCGTGCGTGGCACTGCTCTGCTCATCGGTTCGCTCGCACGCTCGCTCACGCCCGGCCCAGCAGCTGCAGGGCCTGCCGCAGCAGCGACCCGACGTCGACCCGGCCGGTGGTGGTGAGCTGCTCGTCGGCTACCGGCGCCAGGGCGGTGAGCGCGGTGTCGGCCTCGCGGGTGGACCAGCCGAGCCCGACCAGCGCCGAGGACAGCTGGTCGCGCCACGGCGCCACCGGGGTGATCGGCGCGCCCGCGGCGGCCGGCGCGCCGTCGAGCTGGGTGTCGGTGGTCGTGGTGCCCAGCCGGTCGCGCAGCTCGAGGATCAGCCGCTCGGCGCCCTTCTTCCCGATGCCGGGCACCTGCATGAGCGCCTTGACGTCGGCCATGGAGACGGCGCGGCGGACCTCGCGCGGCGGGTGGATGGCCAGCACCGCCTGCGCCAGCCGCGGCCCGACGCCGTTGGCCGTCTGCAGCAGCTCGAACAGCGAGCGCTCGTCGTCGTCGGCGAAGCCGTAGAGGGTCAGGGAGTCCTCGCGGACGACGAGGCTGGTGGCCAGCCGCGCCTGCTCGCCGACCGTGAGGCGGGCGATGGTGCCGGGCGTGCACTGCACCGACAGGCCGACGCCGCCGACCTCCACCACCGCGCCGTCCGGCCCGACGGCGGCGACCCGGCCGTTCACGCTGGCGATCACCGGGACACCCCCTGCCAGCGCGGCAGCGTGCGCTGCACGACCGGGGCGCCGATGCCGCCGGCGATCGCCGCGACCCGCAGCCGCTGCTGCGCCGGCCCGCGCCACACGTGGCAGACGGCCAGCGCGAGCGCGTCGGCGGCGTCGGCCGGCTTGGGGGCGGCCGCGAGGCCGAGCACCCGGGTGACCATGAGGGTGACCTGCTCCTTGTCCGCGCGGCCGTTGCCGGAGATGGCCGCCTTGACCTCGCTCGGCGTGTGCCAGGCGACCGGGCGGTCGGCCTGCGCCGCGGCGAGGGCCGCCACGCCGGCGGCCTGCGCCGTGCCCGTGGCGGTGCCCTTGTTGTTCTGGGTGAACACGCGCTCGATGGCCACGACGTCGGGCCGGTGCTCGCGCAGCAGCGCCGTCACCTGGGTGTGCAGCTCCAGCAGCCGCAGCTCCAGGTCGAGGTCGGCGGAGCTGCGGATCACGCCCACCCCGACGGCGGCCGGGCGGGCGCCGGGACGGCCGTCGACCACGCCCCACCCGCACCGGGTGAGCCCCGGGTCGATGCCGAGCACGCGCATGCCCGCCCCCTTCCTCCGAACGCCTGTTCGACGCCCACCGTAACGGTCCCCGACGACGGTGCCCCGGCGCAACACGCGGCGCGCACGCCGGCCCGGGCAGGGGCTCCCGCTCAGGCGACGTCGATGGCCACCAGCGGGCCGGCCGCGGGGTCGAGCCACCGCAACAGCGTCTGCAGCCGCCCCCGCTCGACCGCCACGCAGCCCGCGGTGGGCGCGCCGTTCGTCACGTGCAGGAAGAACGCCGAGCCGGCACCCGGCGTCCCGGCGCTGTTGTAGCCGATGACGACGGCGTGGTCGTAGACGGCACCGGCGGCCAGCAGGTTCTCGCCCGCCCGCTCGTCGAACGGGCAGGTGCCCGCGGCGCACCGCGCGTGCCGGTTGTACAGCGGGCTGGCGACGTCGGAGACCCACCAGTCCTCGGCGTCGACCTGCCGGTAGGGCAGGCCGCTGCCGGGGTCGGCGGCGCGGCCGAACGCCTCGGGCAGGGCGAAGGTGCCCGCCGGCGTGCGGGTGGAGCCCTCGCGGGCGGCGCCGATCCCGGCGGACCCGACCCGGGCCGGCCACGGGCCGAGCACCGCCGTCCAGCCGGCGTCGCCGAGCTCCCAGGCGGTGAGCTCGGCGGTGGTGGCGCCGGCGGACGCGGCGACGACGGTGACCACCTGCGCCGCCCCGCCGGCGTCCACGTCGAGCGGGAGGACGCCGGGCACCGGCGGCGCGGGCTCCTCCGCGGCCGGGTCGGCCGGCCCGGGCACCCCGGCGGCGGGCCCGGCCGGCGCGGCGGGCTCCGCGGGCGGCGCGGCCACCGGCTGCGGCACGGCGGTCACGCGGGCCACCTGACCGACGGCGGGCCGCCGCCCCACCGGCTCGGGCGCGGTGTCGGCGGGGAGCACGACGGCGGAGGCCCGGGTCGCCGCGCCGACCGGCTCCGGCGGGGCGATCCCGCCGAGCACCCCGGCCGACAGCAGCAGGACGGTGACCACGCGCGCGGCGCGTGCGCTCGCTCCGGCCACCTGGTCCCCGCGTCCCCGAGGCGCCGCCCACCGCGGCGCGTCGGTTCCATGCTCCGGCCCCGCGGGGCCCGGGCCCCGTCAGCGCCGGGGTGTCCGGGGCGAGTGGGACGGGCGGGACCGCCCGGCCTCATCCGACGTTGGCGAGGACCTCGTCGGGGACGTCGTAGTTGGCGTACACGTTCTGCACGTCGTCGCAGTCCTCGAGCGCGTCGATGAGGCGGAACACCTTGCCGGCGCCCTCCTCGTCGAGCTCGACGGTCACGCTGGGCACGAAGCCGGCCTCGGCCGAGTCGTAGTCGATGCCGGCGTCCTGCAGCGCGGTGCGGACCGCGACCAGGTCGGTGGGCTCGCACACCACCTCGAAGGTGTCACCGAGGTCGCGCACCTCCTCGGCGCCGGCGTCGAGGACGGCCATGAGCACGGTGTCCTCGTCGACGCCGTCGGCCTGCGGCACGACGATGACGCCCTTGCGCGTGAACAGGTAGGACACCGAGCCCGGGTCGGCCATCGAGCCGCCGTTGCGGGTCATCGCGGTGCGCACCTCGGAGGCCGACCGGTTCTTGTTGTCGGTGAGGCACTCGACGAGCACCGCGACGCCGCCGGCCGCGTAGCCCTCGTAGGTGATGGTGAGGTACTCGACGCCGCCGGCCTCGGCACCGGAGCCGCGCTTGACCGCGCGGTCGATGTTGTCGTTGGGCACCGACGACTTCTTCGCCTTCTGGATGGCGTCGTAGAGCGTCGGGTTGCCGGCCGGGTCACCGCCGCCGGTGCGGGCCGCCACCTCGATGTTCTTGATCAGCTTGGCGAACAGCTTGCCGCGCTTGGCGTCGATCGCGGCCTTCTTGTGCTTGGTGGTCGCCCACTTGGAATGGCCGCTCACGGCTGTCCTCCCTCGTCCCGGCGCCCGGCACCGGAGCGCGGGCGGACCCGTCGAGTCTACCGAGCGCGCCGCGGGTGCCGTCCCGCCCGCGGGCGGCGGGAGGCGGGCGCGACGCGGAGGCGCGTCAGCCGCGGGGCGTGCCGGCGCCGAGCGGGACGGCGTCGAGGCCGTCCTCGACGTCGAAGAAGCGGGGCAGCGGACGGTCGGCGTGCAGCCGCAGCACCCGCGGCACCCGGCGCTGGCGCAGCAGGTGGGTGTCGCGGACGGCGTCGTTGTAGAAGCGCCGGGCCAGCGCCATCCGCCCGTCGGCCTCGGCCAGTGCCGCGAGCGTCGCCGCCGGCACGCCGGGGACCTCGTGCGGCAGGGCCCGCACCTCGCGGCCGAGGGCGTTCTCGGCCAGCTCGCGGTCGCCGGTGAGCGGGTGGCGGGCGTCGTGGGCGGCGGTCTTGAGCCGGCCGGCCCGCTCCTCACCGAGCGCGGCGGAGTGCTCCGAGGCGAGGTCGGCGGCGAGGTCCGCGCGCTGCCGGAGCCGGTCGTCGAGCACGGCCCAGGTACGGGCCACGCGGGCCTCCAGGCGGCGCAGGCGGGTGAGCGTCCAGGCGGTCCACGCCAGCAGCAGCGCGACGACCCCCGCGGCGAGGAGCAACCAGGCGTCGGGCGTCACGGACGCCCACGCTAGCGGCGCACGCGCCGCAGCAGGGACGGCAACACCCCGTCCGGGGTGCCCGGCGAGCCGGTGGCGGCGGCCAGGCCGGCGTCGTCGGCGGCGGTCACCTCGCCGGCCCCGGGCGCGGCGACGGTCTCGTAGACGGCGAGCACGCGGCGGGCGACGACCTGCCAGTCGTAGGCGGCCGCGGCCTCCCGCCCGGCGGCCGACAGCGCCCGCCGCCGGTCCGGGTCGCGCAGCAGGGCCGACAGCTCCCGGGCCAGCGCGGGCGCGTCGCCGCGGCGCACCAGGACGCCGGCGTCGCCGTCCTCGAGCACCCGCGCGAACGCGTCGAGGTCGCTGGCCACGATGGGCGCGCCGGCGGCCATCGCCTCGATGAGCACGACGCCGAAGCTCTCCCCCAGCAGGTTCGGCGCGCAGTAGACGTCGACCGAGCGCAGGAACGCCGCCTTGTCGGCCTCCGACAGCTCGCCGAGCAGCGCGACCGAGGGGCGCAGGTCCTCCCCCACGGCCTCGCGCAGCGCGTCGGGGTCGCCGCGGCCGGCGATGAGCAGGCGCGCGCCGGGGTGCTCGGCCACCACGGCGCGCATGGCCTCCAGCAGCACCGGCAGGCCCTTGCGCGGCTCGTCGTAGCGCCCGAGGAAGCCGACGGTCGGGCCGTCGACCCCGCGCGCGGCGCCCGGCAGCGTGGGCCCCTCGGCGAAGAAGGGCACGTGCACGCCGTTCGGGATGATCACCGCGTCGCCGCCGAGGTGCTCGACCTGGACGCGGCGGGCGAAGTCCGACACCGCGATCCGGCCGCTGATCTTCTCCAGCCACGGCCGGACCACCGGACCCCACGCGGCCAGCCACTTGGACCGCACCGTGGCGGCGTGGAAGGTGGCCACGATCGGCCCGGTCGCGATCATGCAGACCAGCAGGCCGATCGACGGCGGCGCGGGGTCGTGCACGTGGACGACGTCGAAGTGGCCCTCGCGCAGCCACCGGCGCACCCGGGCGGCCGAGACCGGGCCGAACTGCACGCTGGCCATCGAGCCGTTGTACGGGATCGGCACGGTCCGCCCGGCCCAGGTGAGCCAGGGGTCGGTCAGCGACTCCTCGCGCTCGGCGGGGGTGAGCACCTCGACGGAGTGGCCGAGCCCGCGCAGGGTCTCGGCGAGGTCGCGCACGTGGTACTGCACCCCGCCGGGCACGTCCCACTGGTAGGGGCAGACGAGGCCGATCCGCATCAGCGCCGCCTCGCGGCCGGCGGGTCGGGCGGGACGTCGGCCCAGATCCGGCCGAGCACGTGCCAGTCCTCAGGGCGGACGGCGAGGTCGTCGCTGAAGGCGTCCGCGACGCCCTGGGTGGCCGCCGCGACGCGGTCGCGCAGCCGGCCGGGCCCGTCGACGCGCACCTCGGGCCGGACGGCGAACTCCCAGCCGCGGTCGGTGAACCGGCAGATCGCCGGGTGCAGCGCCGCGCCCGTCTGCGCCGCGAGCAGGGCCGGGCCGGCGGGCATCGTGGTCGGCCGGCCGAGTAGCACGACGGGCAGGCCGGCGGGGCCGAGGTCGCGGTCGGTGAGCAGGCAGGTGAAGCCCCCGGCGGCGAGCTCCTCGCGCAGCACCGCGGAGCTGGGCCGCTCGCCCCCGGTCAGCGGCAGCACCCGGATGCCGAGGGACTCCCGGTACGCGAGGAACCGCCGGTAGAGCGACTCCGGGCGCAGGCGCTCGGCCACGGTCGTGAACGGCCCGCCCAGCCAGTCGACCAGCCACACGCCGGCGGCGTCCCAGTTGCCGCTGTGCGGCAGGGCGATGACGACGCCACGTTCGGCGTCCCGCGCTCGCTGGAGGTGCTCGACGCCGGAGTGCGTGGTGCCGGCCACGATCCGCGCGCCGGGCAGCCGCGGCAGCCGGAACGCCTCCTGCCAGTAGCGCGCGTAGGACCGCAGCGCCCGCCCGGTGAGCGCGTCGAGCTCGGCGTCGTCCAGCTCGCCCCCGGTGGCCACCCGCAGGTTGGCCCGCAGCTGCCGCGCGCCCCGGCCGTCGCGCCGGGCGGCCAGCCGGCCACCGGCGTCGAAGGCGCCCCGGGCCACCGGCTCGGGCAGCCACTGCACCGCCGACCACCCGGCGGCGTAGCCGAGGTCGGCGGCGCGCGAGGCGGCCCGGGCGCGCAGGCCGGTCACGGAGCCGGGGCGGTGGGGGTCAGCGCGCGGCCGCGGGCGCCGCGGTGCACGGCCACGACCCGCTGGCCCACGGTCACCACCCCGCCGACGACGAGCAGCCACAGCCCGACGTCGACGGCGTACGGGATGCCCAGCCCGGTGAAGCCGGTGCCGGTGAGCACGAGGATCAGCCGCTCGGTGCGCTCGACCAGGCCGACGTCGCAGGGGATCCCGACGCCCTCGGCGCGCGCCTTGATGTAGCTGGTGAGGACCCCGAGGGTCAGCCCGACGAGGGCCAGCAGCGCGAGCAGCCGGTCGTCGCCCGCGCCGGTGTACCACCACACGAGCGCCCCGAAGACGGCGGCGTCGACGGCGCGGTCGCAGGTGGAGTCGAGCACCGCGCCGAACGCCGACCCGCCGCCGCGGGCGCGGGCCAGGGCGCCGTCGAGCATGTCGAGCAGCACGAACAGGGTGACGGTGAACGCGCCCCAGAACAGCACGCCGTGCGCGATGAGCGTGACCGCCGCGGCGATCGCGCCGACGGTGCCGGTGGCGGTGACCATGTCCGGGGTCACCCCGGCGCGCGCCAGGCGGACGGCGACCGGCGCCCAGAACCGGCCGACGGCGGCGCGCGCGCCCGAGCCGAGCACCGTCAGCTCCCCGCGACCGGCGCCGCGGCGTCCGGCCAGTGCCGGGCCAGCAGCGTGCGCGTCTCGGCGAGCACCTGCGGCAGCACCCGGGTCAGGCCGATCACCGGCATGAAGTTGGTGTCCCCGCCCCACCGCGGCACCGCGTGCTGGTGCAGGTGGTCGGCGATGCCGGCGCCGGCCACCGAGCCCTGGTTCATCCCGATGTTGAAGCCGTGCGCGCCGGTCACCTGCCGCACCACCCGCATCGCCGTCTGCGTGAACGCGCCCAGCTCGGCGACCTCGGCGTCGGTGAGGTCGGTGTAGTCGGGCACGTGCCGGTACGGGACCACCATGAGGTGCCCGGCGTTGTACGGGTAGAGGTTGAGCACCGCGAAGACGGTCTCCCCGCGCGCGACCACCAGGCCCTCCTCGTCCGGCATGGCCGGGATGAGGCAGAACGGGCAGTCGTGCTCGCCGGTGGGCTTGCCCGAGCCGCGGATGTAGGCCATCCGGTAGGGCGTCCACAGGTGCTCGAAGACGGTGGCCGGGCCGCCGTCGTCGCTGGAGACCGGGACGGAGAAGCCGTCCGGGCCGACGGTCACGGGGTCCCCGCAGGGACGTCGGCGGTCGGGTCGGCGTTGTGCCGGGCCCGCACCCAGGCGACGACGGCGTCGACGGCCTCGGCGACCGGCACCCCGTTGCGCTGGCTGCCGTCGCGGTAGCGGAAGGAGACCGCGCCGGCCTCGGCGTCGGTGGCGCCGGCGATGAGCACGAACGGCACCTTCTGCTTGCTGGCGTTGCGGATCTTCTTCTGCATGCGGTCGTCGGAGTCGTCGACCTCGACCCGGATGCCGTGCTCGCGCAGCCGCAGCGCGACGTCGGTCAGGTAGCCGACCTGGTCGTCGGTGACCGGGATGCCGACCACCTGCACCGGCGCCAGCCAGGCCGGGAACGCGCCGGCGTAGTGCTCGGTCAGCACGGCGAAGAAGCGCTCGATCGAGCCGAAGAGCGCGCGGTGCAGCATGACCGGCCGCTGGCGGGAGCCGTCGGCGGCGGTGTACTCCAGGCCGAACCGCTCGGGCAGGTTGAAGTCGACCTGGATGGTCGACATCTGCCAGCTGCGGCCGATGGCGTCGCGGGCCTGCACGGAGATCTTCGGGCCGTAGAACGCCGCGCCGCCCGGGTCGGGCACGAGCTCGAGCCCCGACTCCAGGGCCGCCTGCCGCAGCGCCTCGGTGGCCACCTCCCAGCTCTCGTCCGACCCCACGGACTTCTCCGGGTTGCGGGTGGACAGCTCCAGGTAGAAGTCCGACAGGCCGTAGTCGGCGAGCAGGCCGAGCACGAAGTCGAGCAGGCCGCGCAGCTCCCCGGCCATCTGCTCGGGGGTGCAGTAGATGTGCGCGTCGTCCTGGGTGAAGCCGCGGGCGCGGGTGAGCCCGTGGATGACGCCGGACTTCTCGTACCGGTAGACGGTGCCGAACTCGAACAGCCGCAGCGGCAGCTCGCGGTAGGAGCGGCCGCGGGACCCGAACACGAGGTTGTGCATCGGGCAGTTCATCGGCTTGAGGTAGTAGTCCTGCCCCTGCCGGCGGACGGTGCCGTCGGCGTCGCGCTCCTCGTCGAGCTGCATGGGCGGGTACATGCCCTCGGCGTACCAGTCGAGGTGGCCGGAGATCTCGAACAGCCGGCCCTTGGTGATGTGCGGGGTGTTGACGAAGGAGTACCCGCTCTCCTCGTGCCGCTGCCGGCTGTAGGCCTCCAGCTCCCGCCGGACGACCCCGCCCTTCGGGTGGAACACCGCGAGGCCCGAGCCGATCTCGTCGGGGAAGCTGAACAGGTCGAGCTCCGCGCCGAGGCGGCGGTGGTCGCGGCGCTCGGCCTCGGCCACCTGCTCCAGGTACGCCTTGTGCGCGTCGCGGCTCTCCCACGCGGTGCCGTAGACCCGCTGCAGCTGGGGGTTCTTCTCGCTGCCCCGCCAGTAGGCGGCGGCCGAGCGGGTGAGGCTGAACGCCGGGATGCCCGAGGTGCGCGGCAGGTGCGGGCCGCGGCACAGGTCGGTCCACAGGCGCTCGCCGGTGCGCGGGTCGAGGTTGTCGTACATGGTCAGCTGCGCGCCGCCGACCTCGACGTCGGCGCCCTCGGCCGCGTCCCCGGCGCCGCCCTTGAGCCCGATCAGCTCGAGCTTGTAGGGCTCGTGCGCGAGCTCGGCGCGGGCGTCGTCGTCGCCGATCTCCCGGCGGGCGAAGCGCTGCCCGGCCCGCACGATCTGCTGCATGCGCTTCTCCAGCGCCTGCAGGTCCTCCGGGGTGAAGGGCTTCTCCGGGTCGAAGTCGTAGTAGAAGCCGTTCTCCACCGGCGGGCCGATGCCCAGCCGGGTGCCCGGGAAGAGGTCCTGCACGGCCTGGGCGAGCACGTGCGCGGTGGAGTGCCGGATCACCGCGCGGCCCTCCGGGCTCGCGGCGACGACGGGTTCGACCTCGGCGTCGGTGTCCGGGACCCAGGCGAGGTCGCGCAGGTCGCCGGTGGCGAGGTCCCGGACGACGACGGCGCCGTCGGGGCCCTTGAGCGGCACCCCGGCGTCCTTGAGCGCCTGCTCGGCCGTCGTCCCGGCCGGCACCCGGATCGGGGCGGTGACGGCGGGGGCGGGCGCGGCGGACACGGGGTCTCCTGGGGTTCTCTCGGGTGCTCGGGGCGGCGCCCGTGCGGACGGGCGCGCTCCGGCCAGCGTATCGACCGGCCCCCCGTGTTCCCGAGACCCGACCGCGTGGTGCTGGCCTCCTCCCCGCGGGGGCCGCCTCGGCTAGGCGGGGGTGACCTCGTCGCCGACCGCGACCGTGCCGGGCTCGGCCACCTCGGCGTAGACGCCCAGGCAGTGCCTCGGCAGGCGGGTGACCTCCAGGACGGCGGTGCCGAGGCGCAGCCGCCGCCCCACCCAGGTGCGCTCGTCGGCGTCGGGGAGGTCGCCGGGCAGGTCGAGCACGAGGTTGGCGCGGGGGTCGTCGGCGCCGCACCCGGCCGGGACGACGCCCGCGGCGGCGCGGTCGAGCGCCTGCCGGGACACCAGGTGCACCGCGGCCGCGCCGTCGGGGCGCTCCGTCAGCGGCTGCAGGTGCACCGGCCGGCCCAGCGCGGCGGTGAGGGCGGCGGCGTCGGCGCCGGCGTCGCCGGTGGGGGCGACGGCGGCCAGCCCGGGCGCGTCCTTGCCGCGCAGCACCCGCCCGCCGGCGTCGACGACGGCGCTCGCGCGGTCCCCGGCCAGCCCGGCGGGGCCGACGTCGGCGCGCTCCAGCGGCGTCCCCGCGCAGCCGCGCACCGGGTAGACCGAGATGCCGACGACGGTGCCCACGGCGGCCACGCTAGCCGCGGCTCAGGCGGCGCGGGCGCCCCGCCGGCGCAGCCGCCGCAACTGGGAGTCGAGGTAGGGCCGGGCCCGGCGCTGCCCGCCGCGCTCGGCGATGGCGGCGGACAGGGCGGCGAGCAAGCGTGCCAGCCGCTCCTCGTCGGCCGGCCAGCCGCGGCGCAGGCACTCCTCGAGCCACTCCACCGGCGCGGTGTGCCCGCGCTCGCCGTTGCACCGCCCGCAGGCGGCGACCTCGTTCTCCAGCCACGACGGGCCGCCCTTGACGCGCGGCACGACGTGCTCGGTGGTCGGCGTGACGTGCCCGGTGAGCGTGCGTCCGCACCAGATGCAGGTGGGGCCGTCGCGTTCCACGGCCGCGTCCAGGCGGGCGGCCCTGTCCAGTGCCATCTCCCCCATGGTGCGCCCGATCGGCGCGGAGGCGGCGGGTGCGGTCAGTCGCGCCGGCGCCGCCCGGCCACCCGGTGCCGGCGGGGCCGCACCGCCGCCGTGAGGGCGTTCTCCCGCCGGCGGCGGACGGCCCGCCGGAACCCCTCCCGGCCGGGACTCGAGCCGGGCGGGTACGCCGACCAGACGAGCTCGCCCTCCCCGGCGTCGTCGCCGGTCCGCTCGCGCAGGCGGCCGAGGACCCGGTCCGCCAGCGCGTCGTCGGCGAGCAGCACCGCCCAGTCGTCGGCGGGGCGGCCCTCCTCGGCCAGCGCCTCACCGATCGCGCCGAAGACGCCCGGCCCGAACGCGGCCAGCGCGAGGTCGCCGACCACGGCGTGCGCGGCGTCGACGGCCACCCCCGCCTCGAGCGCGACCTCCAGCTCGACGACGGCGCGCAGGGTGTACGGGTCGAGGCCAGGCCTGGTCGGCTCCACCGCCGCATCGTGTCAGGACGGCGGGTCACGCACCGATGAGAAACGGGATCGTCCAGTGTCTGACCCGACGAGAACGGCCGACCGGGCCGTCCGGGAGCTGTGAGGAGCACGACATGGGCGTCATCCGGGTGCACGAGTTCACCACCGTCGACGGGGTCGTCGACGCGCCGATGTGGACGATGGACTACGGGTTCCCCGAGGACCTGGCCGCCTCGATCGGCGCGCTCACTGCGCCGGCCGGCGGCATCCTGCTGGGCCGCACGACCTTCGAGATGTTCGCGCCTGCGTGGTCCACCCGCACCGCCGACGACGACCCGGGCGCGCCCTTCTTCAACGACACGACCAAGTACGTCGTGTCGTCGACGCTGACCGACGCCGAGTCGGTGTGGCGGAACTCGACCGCCGTCGGCGGCTACGACGCCGGCCGGATCCGGGAGCTCAAGGCCGACCGCGACCTCTACGTCAGCGGCAGCGCCACCCTGGTGCGCGCCCTGGTCGCCGACGGCCTCGTCGACGAGCTGCACCTCTACGTCTACCCGGTCGCCGTCGGCACGGGCATCCACCTGTTCCCCGAGGGCACCGAGCAGAAGCTGTCCCTGCTGGGCGTCGAGGCGCTGAGCAACGGGGTCGCGCACCTCACCTACGGCCCCGCCTGACCGACCGGTCACCCGGGGGCCGGGCTCCCCGCCGGGAGCCCGGCCCCCGGCACGTCCACGAACGGCACGTCCACGAACGGCGCGTCCACGACCGGCACGTCCACGACCGGCACGTCCCCGGCGAGCGCGCTCAGAGCAGCCGGAACCCGGTGCCGTCGGGGTCGGCGAGCTCGACCGCGCCACCGGCGGTGGTCCCGGCGCGGGCGGCGCCGAGGCCGACCAGCCGGTCCGCCTCGGCCTCCCGGTCGCCGCCGTCCGGCACGAGGTCCAGGTGCAGCCGGCCACGGCCGGTCCCCGGCGCCGGCGGCGACCCGCCCCAGGTGACCTTCGGCCCGCCCCGCGGTGACTGCACCGCCGTCTCCTCGCCCTCGTCCCACACCAGCGGCCACGCGAGCGCGGCGGCCCAGAACAGGCCGACGGCGCGGGTGCCGTCGCAGGCCACCGCCCCGACCGGGCCGCAGCCCTCGAGGAAGCGGTTGCCCGCCTCGATGACGCAGAACTCGTTGCCCTCCGGGTCGGCGAGCACCACGTGCTCCTCCTCCGGGAGTTGGCCGACGTCGAGGTGCCGGCCGCCGAGCGCCAGCGCCCGCTCCACCGTCGCCCGCTGGTCGCCGGGCGTCGCGCTGGTCAGGTCCAGGTGCATGCGGTTGCGGCCGGCGCGGGGCCGCGCCGTCGGCAGGAACCGCAGCCGCAGGCCGGGGTCCTCCCCCGGCGGCACGTCGACCCCGCCGGGTCCCTCGACGGTGTCCCGCCCGAGCAGGCCGGCCCAGAAGCGGGCGAGCGCGGACGGGTCGTGCGCGCCGACGGCCAGTGCGTCCAGGTGGCAGGACATCCCGCTCCTCGGTCCCCGGGGCGGACACCCGCCACGGCCGCGGACGGTAGGCGGTCCGCGGCGCGCGGTCGACGCGGTTCCCGTCCCCGGGAACGGCGAGAGCCCCGGACCTCGTGGTCCGGGGCTCTCGCGCAGGGTGGGCGATACTGGGTTCGAACCAGTGACCTCTTCGGTGTGAACGAAGCGCTCTACCACTGAGCCAATCGCCCGCTGCGCCGTCCATGATGCCAGACGGTCACCGCCAGAGCGGCACCCACCCCGGCACCCAGTCCGGCACGCCCGTCAGGTGCAGCGTGACGACCAGGACGCCGTAGACGAAGGCCGCCGTCAGCACGCCGATGCCCAGCCGCACCCACACCGGCTGCCGGCCGACCCAGTCGGTCCAGGCACGGACGTGCCGCCGGGTGAACTCCAGCAGCCGCTCGGCCCACATGAACTCGGTGGCGAGCACGAACAGGCCCGCGATGACCGTCAGCCAGCCCGGCCCCGGCAGCGGGATGGTGGCCAGCCCGACGGCGACGACCAGCCCGCCCACGATGCCGACGCCCATCCGGTAGGCGTGGTCGATCGACCGACGGGCGGCGATCCGTCGCCGCCAGCGCGAGTCGGCGACCCGCTCGCGCAGGCTCTCGTGCCCGTCCCGCTCCCGCCGCGTCCCCGCGGTCGGTCCGGCCGGCGCCTCCCGAGGGAGGGGCGGCACGGTCTCCTGTCCGCTCAGCTGCTCACCTGCCCGCTCGCGACCACGTCCGTCGGTTCCGACGGAGCCTGACGGCCGGGCTCGATGCTGACGGCGTACGCCTCGTAGTCGTCGAGACCGGTCGAGGCGGAGCCTACGGCCCGGAGGTCGGTCTGTGGGGAGACGACGTCGAAGGTGCCGAGCGGCACCGGGTCGGTCTCGGTCATCCCCCACACGACGTAGGTGGTCGCGTCGCGGTCGTTGAGGCGCAGCCCGTGCGTGACCACCTGCAGCTCGCCGTCGCGGGCGACGACGGTGGCGACGTCGTGGCCGTCCGTGTCCGTGACCGGCGCGATGGTGGCGCGGCCGGGCTGCAGGAGCGACTGCACGACGTCGGCCTGCTCGGCGGCGGCCGCCTGCGCCTCGTCCCGCGCGGAGCTGAGGACGACGTTCCAGGTGCCCAGCGCCAGGATCGCGGCGACCGCGGCGGCGACGAGGGCGTTGGGCAGCACGCGGCGCCACGCGGTCCGCGCGGGGCGCTCCTCCCCCGCCGGCGCGGGCTCGTAGCCCGGGAAGCCGGTGGCCCGCGTGGACCCGCCCCCGCCGGGGACGTCGGTGCGCCGCCGGCCGCCCGGCGGACCGGGGACCGGCCGGGGACCGGCGGCCGGACCGCTCAGCGGGGCGGTCGCCGCGCCGGGCAGCCCGACGTCGGGTGCCCCGGCCGCCGACGCCGGGGGCGGCACCTGCTCGGTGCGCTCCACGGCGTCGCGCAGCCGGTCGCGCAGCCCCTCCGACGGCTCGGCCGGCGGGAGGTCGTTCGCCAGCGCCGCCATCACCTCGGAGGTCTCGGCGACGGTGCGGGCGCACCGCGCGCAGCCGGGCAGGTGCGGGGTGAACAGCGCCTCGTCCTCGGGCTCGAGCGCGTGCAGCGCCCACCCGACGGCGAGCTCGTCCCACGCCTCGTGGTCGTCGTGCCGCGCGCTCACCGGGCACCCCCGTCGACCGCCGCGGGACCGCTCAGGGCGCCGCCGGCCGTGGCGCCGCCGACCGCACCGAGCTCCTCCTTGAGCCGGCGCATCCCGGCGAGCATGCGCGTCTTGACCGTGCCCAGCGGCGCGCGGGTCAGGGCCGCGACCTCCCGCTGCGTGTAGCCGCCGTAGTAGGCCAGGGTCAGCGCCTCCCGCTGGGCGTCGGGCAGGGTGCCCAGCGCCGTCCGCACCCGCTCGGACACGACCCGGCTCCACGCCTCGTCCTCGACGTCGGAGGCGGTGGTCGGGGCGGTGAGCGCCAGGTCGTCCTCGGCGCGCGCCTGGCGGCGCCGGTGGGCCTCCTCGCGGCGGACGGCGTCGACGGCCTTGTGGTGGACCATCGCCATCAGCCAGGAGGAGAAGCTGCCGCGCGCCCGGTCGTAGGCCCAGGGGTCGCGCCAGACGCTCAGGAACACGTCCTGGACGACGTCCTCCGCGAGGGTGTCGTCGGCGAGGATCCGCCGGGCCAGCGCGAAGGCCGGGCGGCGGAAGCGGTCGTAGAGGTCGTCGACGGCGCCGCGGTCCCCCGCGCGCACGCGCAGCACGAGGTCGGCATCGCCGGAATCGCCCTCCGGTCGTCGTGCCGGACGCGTCACGGCTCCCATCGTCACACGCCGCGTTCGCTGCGTGGAGGCCCGGCGGTTCACCGTCGTCCTCCTCGGCGGTCGCCCGCCCCACGGACCTCACCCGTCCGTGCGACACGCCCGGGCGCACCTCGGCGCAACATCCGGCGTCCCCGGTCGTTCTAGGAGTCATGGACCGCGACAGGGCACACCGCTCCTCCCCGGGGTACTCCGTCCCGACGACGCTGCACCTGGTCGGCCCGACGTCGTGGACCGAGGTCCCCGCCGTCCTGTCGTACGCGGTCAGCGACCCCTTCGCCGTGCGGATCGGGTTCGGCGAGCCCGGGGAGCCCGCCGACGACGGCGTCACCTGGCTGCTGGGCCGGGAGCTGCTGGCCGCGGGACTGGAGCGGCCGGCCGGCGACGGCGACGTGCGGCTGTGGCCGGCGCGCACCAGCGGCGACGTCCTCTACCTGCACCTGCGCGCGCCCTCGGGCGAGGCGTTGTTCGAGCTGTCGCGGGCCACGGTGGCGGCGTTCCTGCAGCAGACCGAGGCGCTGGTGCCTCCCGGCCAGGAGACGGCGGCCCTCGCCGTCGACGAGGAGCTGGCGGCCCTGCTGTCCGGCGGGGCCGATCCGGGGGCCCGCTGACCCCCCGGGGGGACCCCCCGTGAAACCCCCCGCGGACGTCAGGTAGTGTTCTCCCTGCAAGACAGCAACGCGGACGTGGCTCAGTTGGTAGAGCATCACCTTGCCAAGGTGAGGGTCGCGGGTTCGAATCCCGTCGTCCGCTCGGGACCTCGGGCGCTGGTCGCGAGACCGGCGCTCGTGTGTGCGGTGGAGTGGCCGAGAGGCGAGGCAACGGCCTGCAAAGCCGTCTACACGGGTTCAAATCCCGTCTCCACCTCGCCTCCTCGCCGAGCGCGGTGGAGCGGGCCGGTCACCGCACCGGATCCGGGCGATTGGCTCAGTGGTAGAGCGCTACCTTGACACGGTAGAGGTCACTGGTTCGAACCCAGTATCGCCCACCAGCACGAGAGCCCCGGACCACCAGGTCCGGGGCTCTCGTCGTCCCGGCGGGCCCGTCGCCTCCGCCGGCCTCAGGACCCGTCCCGCTCCCCCCGCGCCGGCACGACCCGCTCCGCCCACAGCCGCTCGACCTGCGCGGCCAGCGCGTCGGGCGCGCCGCTGTTGTCCAGGACGACGTCGGCCACGGCGCGGCGCTGCTCGTCGGTGGCCTGGGCGGCGATGCGGGCGCGGGCGTCCTCCTCGGTCAGGCCGCGCAGCAGCAGCCGTGCCACGCGCGTCTCGAGGTCGGCCTCGACGACGAGCACGAGGTCGTACTGTCCCGCCTGGCCGGTCTCCACGAGCAGCGGCACGTCCTGGACGACGACGGCGTCCGCCGCGGCGCCCGCCACGACCTCCTGGGCCCGGGCGCGCACCAGCGGGTGCACGATGCCGTCGAGCCGGGCGCGTGCCTCCGGATCGGCGAACACGATCGAGGCGAGCGCGGCGCGGTCGAGCGCGCCGTCGGCGGTCAGGACACCGGGGCCGAAGGAGGCGACGACGGCCGCCAGGCCCGGGGTGCCCGGCTCGACCACCTCCCGGGCGATCCGGTCGGCGTCGACGACCACCGCCCCGCGGGCGGCCAGCAGCGCCGCCACCGTGCTCTTCCCCGACCCGATCCCGCCGGTCAACCCGATCCGCAGCACGCACGGACCGTAACGACCGCGCCGGAGGCGGTCACGGACGGGTAACACCCGTCCCGTGTGCACGGCGCGTCGCACCAGTCACACGCGCCACTCCTCATAACGTCCGCCCCGTCGCTTCCCCATGGAGGGGGACGCAGCCGAGAGAGGCAGGCAGCCCGATGTCGCAGTCCCGCACCGCCGTCGCGACGGTCCCCGCCGGCCCCCGCACCCCGGGCCGCCACCGGGCGGAGCGCGCAGGCGGCATCCGGGTCGCCGACCTGCCGGCCGTCCGCGAGCGCCTCGTGGCGAACACCGCCGCGCACCCGGCGCCGGCCCGCCGCACCTTCCTGCGCTGGCTGCTCGACGCCGCCCCGGCCGGCCGGCACACCTGGTCGTCGCTGGCCGCCGCCGGTGGCCGCCCGCGCTCGGCGTTCGCCATCATCCTGAGCCTCTGAGCCCGCGGGTCCCCGGAGCGGGACCCTGCGACGGACGAGGGTGCCCGCCCGGACGGGGACGGCGGGCGGGCACCCTCCCCGCACACGACAGAGGCCCAGGACCTCGCGGGTCCTGGGCCTCTGTCGTCGATCAAACCGTCAGCCGGTCAGCGGGTCACTCCCCGCCGGCGAGCTTGGCGCGCAGCGCGGCGAGCGCCTCGTCGCTGGCCAGCGTGCCGCCGGTGCTGGCACCGGTGTCGCCGGCCGGCGCGTCGCCACCGGAGCTGTAGTTGCCCCCGGCAGCCGCCTCGGCGTCGGCCTCGCGGGCCGCGGCGATCTGCTTGCGGTGCGCCTCGAAGCGGGACTGGGCCTCGGCGTACTGCCGCTCCCAGGTCTCGCGGGCCTCGTCGTAGCCCTCGAGCCACTCGCCGGTCTCCGGGTCGAAGCCCTCGGGGTAGATGTAGTTGCCCTGGTCGTCGTACGAGGCCGACATGCCGTAGGCGGCGGGGTCGAACTGCTCCTCGTCGCCGATGACGCCCTCGTTGGCCTGCTTGAGCGACAGCGAGATGCGGCGCCGGTCGAGGTCGATGTCGATGACCTTGACGAGGATCTCGTCGCCGACCTGCACGACCTGCTCCGGGATCTCCACGTGCCGCTCGGCCAGCTCGGAGATGTGGACCAGGCCCTCGATGCCCTCGTCGACCCGGACGAACGCACCGAAGGGCACCAGCTTGGTGACCTTGCCCGGCACGACCTGGCCGATCTGGTGGGTGCGGGCGAACTGACGCCACGGGTCCTCCTGCGTCGCCTTCAGCGACAGGGAGACCCGCTCGCGGTCGAGGTCGACGTCGAGGACCTCGACGGTGACCTCCTGGCCCACCTCGACGACCTCGGACGGGTGGTCGATGTGCTTCCAGGACAGCTCGGAGACGTGCACGAGGCCGTCCACGCCGCCCAGGTCGACGAACGCGCCGAAGTTGACGATCGAGGAGACGACGCCGGTGCGCACCTGGCCGCGGGCGAGCTTGTTGAGGAACTCGCTGCGGACCTCGGACTGCGTCTGCTCCAGCCACTGCCGGCGGGACAGGACAACGTTGTTGCGGTTCTTGTCGAGCTCGATGATCTTCGCCTCGAGCTCGCGGCCCACGTAGGGCTGCAGGTCGCGCACGCGGCGCATCTCGACCAGCGAGGCGGGGAGGAACCCGCGCAGGCCGATGTCGAGGATGAGGCCGCCCTTGACGACCTCGATGACGGTGCCGGTGACGACCTCGTCGGCTTCCTTCTTGGCCTCGATCGTGCCCCAGGCGCGCTCGTACTGGGCGCGCTTCTTGGACAGGATCAGGCGGCCTTCCTTGTCCTCCTTCTGGAGGACGAGGGCTTCCACCTCGTCGCCGACCTTGACGACCTCGTTGGGGTCGACGTCGTGCTTGATGGACAGCTCGCGCGAGGGGATGACGCCCTCGGTCTTGTAGCCGATGTCCAGCAGCACCTCGTCCCGGTCGACCTTGACGATGACGCCTTCGACGATGTCGCCGTCGTTGAAGTACTTGATCGTCTGGTCGATCGCGGCGAGGAAGTCCTCGGCGGTGCCGATGTCGTTCACCGCGATCTGGGGGGTGCTGGAAGGACGGACCTGGGTGGAGGTCATGTGGTCGAGTGCTCCGGACGGGGGATGCGTAGGGACGGGGTGTCGCGGCCGGGTGACCGCGGATGCGGGGAGAGCCGGCGCGCGCCGATCCCTTGCGGGTACAGCACTGACAGACCTCAGGCGCATTCCCATGGTACGGACGCGGGCGCGCGCGGGTCCACCTGGGTGGGCGACCTCTGCCGGTCGGCCGCGGCGTGTCACGCTGGGCGTGTCATGATGCCGCCCCCCGCGCTCCCCCTCGGGCCCGACGGCTACCCCGCCGCGGGCGGGGTCGAGCGCCGCCCGGCCGGCGCCGGCGAGTCGTCCCGCGCCAACCGCGGCTGGTGGGACGCCGCGGCGCCCGCCTATCTCGCCGAGCACGGCGCCGACCTCGGTGACGCCGACTTCCTGTGGTGCCCGGAGGGGCTGCGGGAGGCCGACGCGCACCTGCTCGGCGACGTCGCCGGGCGGCGGGTGCTCGAGGTCGGCTGCGGGTCGGCGCCGTGCGCGCGCTGGCTGCGCCGGGCGGGGGCCGACGTCGTCGCGCTGGACCTGTCGGCCGGGATGCTCGCCCGGGCCGCGGAGCTGGGCCGCAGTACCGGCACGCCCGTCCCGCTGCTGCAGGCCGACGCCGGCGCGCTGCCGTTGGCCGCCTCGTCGTTCGACGTCGTCTGCTCGGCGTTCGGCGGGCTGCCGTTCGTGGCCGACGTCGAGGGGGCGCTGACCGAGGTGGCGCGGGTGCTGCGGCCCGGCGGGCGGTTCGCGGCGTCGGTGAACCACCCGTTCCGCTGGCCGCTGCCGGACTCCCCCGACCCGGACGACCTCCGGATCGTGTCGTCCTACTTCGACCGGCGGCCCTACGTGGAGACCGACGGGGCAGGGCGCACCGTCTACGTCGAGCACCACCGCACGGTCGGCGACTGGGTGCGTGCCGTCGTCGGGGCCGGCCTGGTGCTCGACGACCTGGTCGAGCCGGAGTGGACGCCCGGGCGCACGCAGGAGTGGGGCCAGTGGTCGCCGGCCCGCGGCGCGCTGGTGCCCGGGACGATGGTGCTGGTCGCGCACCGCCCCTGACGCCCCGTGCGGCGACCCGTGGCCCCGCGGAGCGGCCCGGGGAGAGGCACACGGCCTGGCCGCCGACGAGATCACCGAGGTCCGGGAGGGCGCCTGACCTCGCACCCTGACCCTCCACGTCAGGTGGAGGGTCAGGGTGGTCGTCAGTGGGCGGCGGCGTCCCAGCTGCTACCGACGCCGACGGAGACCTCCAGCGGCACCGACAGCTCCGCCGCGCCGGCCATCTCCCGGCGGACCAGCGCCTCCAGCGCCTCCCGCTCCCCCGGCGCCACCTCGAGCACGAGTTCGTCGTGCACCTGCAGCAGCATCCGCGACCGCAGGCCCTCGGCCTCGATCCCCCGCTCGACGCCGAGCATCGCCACCTTGATGACGTCGGCCGCCGAGCCCTGGATCGGGGCGTTGAGCGCCATCCGCTCGGCCATCTGCCGGCGCTGGCCGTTGTCGCTGGTCAGGTCGGGCAGGTACCGGCGCCGGCCGAGCGTGGTCTCGGTGTAGCCGCGCAGCCGGGCCTCCTCGACGACGCCGTCGAGGTAGTCGCGGATGCCCCCGAAGCGCTCGAAGTAGGCGTGCATCTGACCGCGCGCCTCCTCCGGGGTGATCCGCAGCTGCTGCGCGAGCCCGTAGGCCGACAGCCCGTAGGCCAGGCCGTAGCTCATGGCCTTGATCCGCCGGCGCATCTCCGGGTCGACCTGGTCGATCGGGATGTCGTAGGCCCGCGACGCGACGAAGGAGTGCAGGTCCTCCCCCGAGGTGAACGCCTCGATCAGCCCGGCGTCCTCCGACAGGTGGGCCATGATCCGCATCTCGATCTGGCTGTAGTCGGCCGTCATCAGCGTCTCGTAGCCGCCGCCGACGACGAACGCCTGCCGGATCCGGCGGCCCTCGGCGGTGCGGATCGGGATGTTCTGCAGGTTCGGGTCGGTCGAGGACAGCCGGCCGGTGGCGGCGATCGTCTGTTGGAACGTGGTATGGATGCGGCCGCCGTCGTCGACCATGGGGATCAGCCCGTCGATGACCGTGCGCAGCCGCGTCACGTCGCGGTGGCGCATCAGGTGCTCGAGGAAGGGGTGCCCGGTCTGCGCCAGCAGCGAGGTGAGCGCCTCGGCGTCGGTGGTGTACCCGGACTTGATCTTCTTGGTCTTCGGCAGGCCCAGCTCGTCGAACAGCACCGCCTGCAGCTGCTTGGGCGAGCCGAGGTTGATCTCCCGGCCGATGACGGCGTAGGCCTCGGCGGCCGCGGCGGCAACGCCCTCGGCGAACTCGCGCTGCAGCTCGGTGAGCAGGTCCATGTCGGCGGCGATGCCGCGCTGCTCCATCCGGGCGAGCACCCGGGTGAGCGGCAGCTCCATCCCCTCGAGGAGGTGGTCGCCGCCCTTCTGGCCGAGCACCTGCTCGAGGGCGTCGGAGAGGTCGTTGACCGCGACCGCCTTGAGGACGTCGGCGTGCGCGGCCTCGGCGGCGATGTCGGCCTCGGTGGGGCCCATCCCGTCGAGCGTCATCTGGCTCTCGGGCTCGGCGGCGTCCTTGAGCTCCCGCTTGAGGTAGCGCACCGAGAGGTCGGCGAGGTCGAACGAGCGCTGCCCCGGCGTGGCCAGGTAGGCGGCGAGCGCGGTGTCGCTGACCAGACCCCGCAGGTCCCAGCCGCGCGCCCACACCGCGAGCAGCGGGCCCTTGACGTCGTGGGCGACCTTCTCGACGGCGGGGTCGGACAGCCACTCGGCCAGCGACTGCTCGTCGGCGGCGTCGAGGCCCGGCCCGAGGTCGACGAAGACGGCGTGGTCGTCGCCGGCGGCCAGCGCGATCCCGGTCAGCTCCCCGGTGCCGCGGCCCCAGGTGCCGCGCAGGACCACCCCGGTGCGGCCGGTGCGGGCGTGCGCGTCGAGCCAGGCGCCGAGCTCCCCGGGGGCCACCTCGTCAGCGGTGACGTCGAAGCCGCCCTCGACCTCGGGCTCCGCGCTGCTGAGCGTGGCGAACAGCCGGTCGCGCAGCACCCGGAACTGCAGGTTGTCGAAGAGGGTGTGCACCTCGTTGCGGTCCCAGGCGCGGACGGCGAGGTCCTGCGGGCCGAGCTCGAGGGACACCTGCCGGTCGAGCTCGGTGAGCCGCCGGTTCTGCAGCACCGAGGACAGGTGCTCGCGCAGCTTCTCCCCGACCTTGCCCTTCACCGTGTCGACCCGGTCGACGAGCTCGTCGAGGGAGCCGTACTCGCGGATCCACTTGGCCGCGGTCTTCTCCCCCACGCTCGGGATGCTGGGGAGGTTGTCGCTCGGGTCGCCCCGCAGCGCCGCGAAGTCGGGGTACTGGACCGGGGTCAGCCCGTACTTGGTCTCGACCTCCTCCGGGGTGAACCGGGTGAGGTCGGAGACGCCCTTGCGCGGGTACAGCACGGTCACGTGCTCGTTGACCAGCTGCAGCGCGTCGCGGTCGCCGGTGCAGATGAGCACGTCCATGCCCTGCTCGACGGCCTGCACGGTGAGCGTGGCGATGACGTCGTCGGCCTCGTAGCCCGGCGCGGTGATCACCGGGACGCGCAGGGCGCCGAGCACCTCCTGGATGAGGCTGACCTGGCCGCGGAAGTCGGTGGGGCTCTCGCTGCGGTTGGCCTTGTACTCCGCGTAGATCTCGCTGCGGAAGGTCTGCCGGCCGACGTCGAAGGCGACGGCGAGGTGCGTCGGCTGCTCGTCGCGCAGCACGTTGATCAGCATCGACGTGAAGCCGTAGACGGCGTTGGTGGGCTGGCCCGTCGTCGTGGAGAAGTTCTCCACCGGCAGCGCGAAGAACGCGCGGTAGGCCAGCGAGTGCCCGTCGAGGAGCAGCAGGCGCGGCCGCGTCCCCGGACTCGAGGGGGCGGTGGGCGCGGAGGTGGTCACCGGAGCGGACATCGACGACGATCCTAGGTCCGCGCGACGACGTTCCCGGCCCCTGCCGGGCCGTCCCCGCGGCCGCTGGCTAGCGTGCCGGGGGTGACGACGCCTCCCCCGGAGTGGCTGCCGCCGAGCGCGGCCAGTCCGCTCGACGACAAGCTCGGCATCGAGATCGTCGACTTCCGGCCCGACCGGCTCGTGGCCACCATGCCGGTCGAGGGCAACGAGCAGCCCTTCGGCCTGCTGCACGGCGGCGCCACCTGCTCGCTGGTGGAGACCGTCGGCTCGTGGGCGGCGATGATCAACGCCGGCCCCGGGAAGAAGGCCGTCGGCGTCGAGCTCAACGCCAGCTACCTGCGCGCGGCCACGTCGGGCACGATCACCGCCGTCTGCACGCCCGCGCGGATCGGCCGCACGCTGTCGACGTTCATGGTCGAGGTCACCGACGACCGCGGCCGCCGGACGGCGACCGCCCGGCTGACCTGCGCGATCCTGCCCGCCTGACCGGCCCAGCGGACCGGCCCGGCTCTCAGCGCGCCCGGGCCGGTGCCTCGGGACGCACGTCGGTCGGGACCACCACGGGCAGCACGCGCGGCAGCGGCGGGCGGCGGCGCGGCACCGGCCGCCGCGGCAGGCTCAGCCCGCCGCGCAGCCGGCCGGCCAGCACCCGCGCGAGCGTCTCCCGCGGCACGATCCGGCGGGTGGTGAGCGGGGCGAAGCCCATCCGGGCGAAGAAGCGCTGCCGCTCGGCCTCGTGCCCGCCGACGGCGGCGACGACGTGGAGGGCGCCGAGCTCCTCGGCGTAGGCGGCCGCGGCGGTGAGCAGCGCGGTGCCCGCGCCGTGCCGGCGGTGGTCGCGGTGCACGACGAGGTTGTCGACGGTCACCTGGGGGACGCCGAGCACCGTCGACAGCGGGTCCAGCCCGAGCACCGCGAGGCCGACGGCGACCTCGCCGGCCGAGTCCGGACCCGGCGCGGCGTCGCCCGGGAGCACGGCGAGCACGACCCGGTGACCGGGGTCGGCGAGCAGCCGGCGGAACCCGACCGCCGCGGCGGCGCCCGGCGTCTGGCCGGTGAGCACCCCCTCGGCGTGGGCCTCGGCGCGGTGCTGCCGTACGAGCGACAGCACCGCGGGCAGGTCCTCGGGACGCGCCACGCGCGTCGTGACGCCAGACCGCTGACCGGTTCCTGACACGGGAGTCCTCCCCTGGACGGTGGCGAGATCCTCCACCCGGTCCCGCGGCTCGCCCGCGGCGACGCGCCGGGGTGGGACAGGAGTGATCACCGCGGCCCGCCGGAGATCTCGCTCGGGTCACAGGTGGGACTCGAGGGAACGGCGACGCAACAGGCCTGGGTTACCGTCACGCCTCCTGCCCGCGCAGTGTCCTTCGACACTGCGCCTGAGCACTGCCACGACCAGGGAGGTTGTGTGAGGCACCCGTCAGCCACCTCGGGGCGACCCGGGCCGCACCGGAGCGCGATCCGCCCGGGCCCCGGCGCCGTCGCCCGAGGCGTGCTGCTGCGGCTCCTGCTCGTCCTCGTCGCCGCCACCGGGATGGCCTTCCTGGCCCCCGGGATCGCGAGCGCCGAGGGTGAGCAGGTGCTGGGCACGTTGCAGACCAGCCGGTCCGGCCCCATCGAGGGCGTCGAGGTCACCGTCACCCAAGCCGGCGGCCAGGAGATCGACAGCGTCGAGACCGACGAGGAGGGCCGCTGGTCGGTCGACCTCCCCGGCCCCGGGGACTACACCGTCACCATCGACGCCGACGACCTGCCCGAGGGCGTGGAGCTGGCCGGAGCGGACAACCGCACCGTCACCGTCGACGAGGGTCGCCGCCAGGCGGTCATCATCGGGCTCGAGGACGGCAGCCGCGGCGGCGGGGGCGGCACGGTCCGCGCTGTCCAGCTGCTCGTCGACGGCATCCGGTTCGGCCTGCTGATCGCCATGGCCGCCGTCGGCCTGTCGCTGATCTTCGGCACCACCGGCCTGACCAACTTCGCGCACGGCGAGCTGGTCACGATCGGCGCCGTCGTCGCCTGGTACGTCAACGTCTCCGGCGGCGTCCCGCTCATCGCCGCGACGCTGATCGCGATGGTCGCCGGCGCAGCCGTCGGCGCCCTCAACGAACTCGCGCTGTGGCGCCCGCTGCGCCGCCGCGGCACCGGCCTGATCGCCGCGCTCGTCGTCTCGATCGGCCTGTCGCTGCTGCTGCGCTACCTGATCCAGATCGTCTACGGCGGGCGGTCGAGCCCGTACCAGGTCGCCACCGGGCGGGCCGTCGACTACGGCCTGTTCACGCTGACCAACCGTGCGCTCGTGTCGATCGTCGTGTCGCTCGTCGTCCTGGTGCTGGTGGCCGTGATGCTGCAGCGCACCAAGATCGGCAAGGCCATGCGCGCGGTCGCCGACAACCGCGACCTGGCCGCGTCCTCGGGCATCGACGTCAACCGCGTCATCCTCGTCGTCTGGATGATGGGTGGCGCGCTGGCCGCGCTCGGCGGCGTGCTGCTGGGCCTGTCCGACCAGGTGCAGTGGGACATGGGCTTCCGCCTGCTGCTGCTGATGTTCGCCGGCGTCACCCTCGGTGGCCTCGGCACCGCCTACGGCGCCCTCGTGGGCAGCCTCATCGTGGGCGTGTTCGTGCAGATGTCGACCCTCGTCATCCCGAATGACGTGAAGTACGTCGGAGGGCTGCTGCTCTTGATCGTCATCCTCGTCATCCGGCCCCAGGGCATCCTGGGCAGCCGGGTCCGGATCGGCTGAGCCATGGGTGACCTCATCGACGCCCTGGCCGTCGCCCTCAAGGCCGGCCTCGGCTTCCAGGCGATCTTCTTCGCCCTGCTGGCCATCGGCATCAACGTGCAGTTCGGCTACGCCGGCCTGCTGAACTTCGGTCAGATCGCGTTCGCCCTGCTGGGCGGCTTCGGCATCGCGATCTCGGTGAGCCAGTGGGGCCTGCCCTTCTGGGTCGGCGTCGTCGTGGGCCTCGCGGCCGCGGTCGTCCTCGCCCTCCTGCTCGGCCTGCCGACCCTGCGGCTGCGCGCGGACTACCTGGCCATCGCGACCATCGCGACGGCGGAGGGCCTGCGGCTGCTGTTCCGGTCGGTGTCGGCCACGCCGGTCACCAACGGCACCCGGGGCCTGTCGTCGTTCAACGGCGACTTCATCTCCCTCGCCCCGTGGGCGACCAACGAGCGCTACCGCATCCTCGGCACCAGCTGGTCCGGCGGCGAGCTCTGGGTCGCCGTCGTCGGCTGGGTGCTGGTCATCCTGGCCTGCCTGCTCGTCTGGGCGCTCATGCGCAGCCCCTGGGGCCGCGTGCTCAAGTCGATCCGCGAGGACGAGGACGCCGTCCGCGCCCTGGGCAAGAACGTCTACGTCTACAAGATGCAGGCGCTGGTCCTCGGCGGCATCCTCGGCGCGCTCGGTGGGATGGTGTACGCCGTGGGCACCGGATCGGCCGTCCCCGACCAGTACCAGAACGCCAACACGTTCCTCGCCTACGCCGCCCTGATCCTCGGTGGCGCCGCGCGCGTGCTGGGTCCGGTGGTCGGGTCGATCATCCTGCTGTTCATCCTGCAGTTCGCCGACACCGGTCTGCGGCTGCTCATCGACAACGGCATCATCCCCGAGGGCCTGCTGTCCTCCACCGACGTCGCGCAGATCCGCTTCGTGCTCGTGGGTGTCGGGTTGATGCTGCTGCTGGTCTTCCGCCCGCAGGGCATCTTCGGGGACCGACGAGAGGTGATGCTCGATGCCCGCTGAGAACACCCCGGCCGGCGCCCACGCGGCGTCGCTGGACAAGGGCGGCGTCCACCGCGCGGCGCCGCAGCGACTGGCCCAGGCCGCGCTGCGCGACGTCCCGTGGGAGGTCGGCGTCGCCAAGCCGGACCCGGCGATCGTCGTCGACGGCGTCACGCGCACCTTCGGCGGCCTCACCGCGGTCGCCGTCGACCACCTCGAGGTGCAGCGCGGCGGGATCACCGGCCTGATCGGGCCGAACGGCGCCGGCAAGACGACGCTGTTCAACCTGCTGACCGGCTTCGACCAGCCCAACACCGGCACCTGGAGCTTCGACGGGCGCCCGCTGGGCAAGCTGGCGCCGCACCAGGTCGCCCGGCTCGGCGTCGTCCGCACCTTCCAGCTCACCAAGGCGCTGTCCCGGCTCACCGTGCTGCAGAACATGCTGCTCGGCGCCCAGGGCCAGCGCGGCGAGAGCTTCCTGCGCGCCCTGGTGCCCGGGACCTGGAAGAGCCAGGAGAAGGCGAACACCGACAAGGCGATGGACCTGCTGCGGCGGTTCAAGCTCGACGCCAAGAAGGACGAGTTCGCCGGCACCCTCTCCGGCGGTCAGCGCAAACTGCTCGAGATGGCGCGGGCGCTCATGAGCGACCCGAAGGTCGTCATGCTCGACGAGCCGATGGCCGGGGTGAACCCCGCCCTGACGCAGAGCCTGCTCGGCCACGTCAAGGACCTCCGCGAGGAGGGCATGACGGTCATCTTCGTCGAGCACGACATGGACGTCGTCCGCGACATCAGCGACTGGGTGGTCGTCATGGCCGCCGGCCGGGTGATCGCCGAGGGCCCGCCCGAGTCCATCAGCCAGAACCAGGCCGTGGTCGACGCCTACCTCGGCGCCCACCACGACGCCCCGCTGACCGTCGAGGAGGAGGACCAGGTCCTCGCCGAGGCCGAGGCGCAGATCGCCGCCGAGGAGCACGGCGGCGGCGAGGTCCTGGGGTCCGACGTGCACAAGGAGACCGGTCGATGAGCGACCCGCTGTTCCAGGTCGACGAGTCCGGCGAGGACGTCACCCGCGCCGACGAGGCCGCGGCCGGCACCACCGAGCTCTCCCCCGCGGAGAAGGCCGCCACCCGCGAGGAGCACCTGCGCCTCGCCGAGGGCGCCCTGGTGCGCGCCGACGACCTCGTCGCCGGCTACGTCCCGGGCGTCAACATCCTGCGCGGCGCCGACTTCTACCTGCAGGACGGCGAGCTCGTCGGGATCATCGGCCCCAACGGCGCCGGCAAGTCGACGCTGCTGAAGACGCTGTTCGGGCTCATCCCCGTGCGTTCGGGGTCGGTGACGCTGCGCGGCGAGGAGATCACCTCGGCGCCCGCGCACCGGCTGGTCTCGATGGGCGTGGGCTACGTGCCGCAGAACAACAACGTGTTCCCCTCGCTCACCATCGAGGAGAACATGCAGATGGGCGTCTACCTGCGGCCGAAGACGTTCAAGGAGCGCTTCGACTACGTCATCGACCTCTTCCCGCTGCTCGGCGAGCGGCGCAAGGGCAAGGCGGGCGCCCTGTCCGGCGGTGAGCGGCAGATGGTCGCCATGGGCCGGGCGCTGATGATGGACCCGTCGGTGCTGCTGCTCGACGAGCCGTCGGCCGGTCTGTCGCCGGCCTACCAGGACGAGGTGTTCATCCGCTGCCGGCGGATCAACGCCACCGGGGTCTCGATCATCATGGTCGAGCAGAACGCCCGGCGCTGCCTGCAGATCTGCGACCGCGGCTACGTGCTGGACCAGGGCCGCAACGCCTACACCGACACGGGCAAGTCGCTGATGACCGACCCGAAGGTCATCGAGCTCTACCTGGGGACGCTCGCCAAGGCGCAGTGACCTCCTGAGCACCGGCAGAGGCCGGCGTCCCCTCCGGGGGCGCCGGCCTCTGTGCGTCCGTGGGCGTCCGTGGGCGTCCGTGGGCGTCCGGGGAGCCCGCGGGGTAGGCACGGGCCGTGAACTGGACCTGGGACCTGCGCAGCCGCGACGGCGGCATGAACGGCCTCGACTTCTGCCGCGCGCTGACCGCCGGCGGCTTCTCCGGCGTGCTGGTGCACGCCGCGCCCGCGCGGCTGGGCGTCCGCGTGACGGCCGACGACGACACCGTCGTCGTCCGGGGCGACGCCGACCGGGAGGGCGACTACTCCCCCGTGACGCTGCTCGAGCTCGCCGACGGCGGCGTGCGGCGCAGCGAGGTCTGGCCCGACGAGAGCCACCTGGGGCTGCCGGTGCTGCTCCCCGGCGGCGAGGTCGGGGTGCTGCTGCGCTGGGAGCACGCGCCCGACCGCAGCTGGTGGCGCTGGGCGGTCGAGTTCTCCAACCACCGCGGCCGCCCGGCCGACTGGGCGCCCGAGGGGCAGCACCTGCAGCGCTGACGACGGCCCGCGGGGCGCTCGAGGCAGCTCAGGGCGCCGGAGGGCCGCCGTCCTCGCGCCGTCGTGCCCGGCCTCGTGCTGCGGGGCGAGGCCGGGCACCGCAGCGCGAGGTCGAACGGGGTCGGGCGCGTGCGGGAGCCGGCCGAGCAGCTTCCCGACGGGCCCGCCACCCGTCCGGACACGACAGCGGCCCGGCACCCCGTGAGGGGTACCGGGCTGCTGCCTGGTGTTCAGGTCACCGCTGCGGGTTGCCCCGCGGCAGGATCAACGCTGCGGGCCGATGCCCTGGTCGTTGAGGCCCTGCAGGATCCGCGAGGACTCCTCGAACCCGATGACGACGATCGCGTCGGGGTTGAAGTCGACCATCTGCTGGACCTCGGCGTCGAAGTTCGCCGCCTGCGGGTCGTAGGTGACGCTGACGATGTCGTCCTCGGAGAGACCGGCGCTGACCAGGTTGTTCAGCGTGTTCTCGGCGAGGCCGGTGCCGTAGGGGTCGTTGAGCGCGAGGATCCCCACGGTGTTGTTGCCGTCCGCGATGATCAGGTCGGCGAGGGCGCGGGCCTGCAGCGTGTCCGGCGGGGCGGTGCGGAAGTACAGCCCGTTGTCGTTGTACGTCGTGAACTGGTCCGACGTGTTGGCCGGCGAGAACTGCAGGACACCGGCGCCGGTGATGGCGTCGATGACCGTGAGGCTCACGCCCGAGGACGCCGCACCGATGATCGCGTTGACGCCGGACTGCAGCAGCCGGTCGACGGTCTGGGTGGCGGTGTCGGTCGAGGCGTCACCGGAGTCACCCTCGACGAGCTGCACCGGCGCGCCCAGGGCGCCGCCCGCGGCGTTGATGTCGTTGACCGCCAGCTTGGCGCCGGCGACCTCCGGCGGGCCGAGGAAGGCCAGGTTGCCGGTGAGCGGCAGCAGGGTGCCGATCACCAGCGGGCCGCCCGTGGCGCCGGCCGGCGCGTAGGCCGGGCCCTCGTCGCTGGTGGCGTTGGCCTCGTCACCGGCGATGACGAACTCGGTGGCGTCGTTGTCCAGCGCGTTGTCGTCGCCGAACTGCAGCAGGCCGAAGCTCGCCGCGGCCGGCTCACCGGCGTCGGTGAAGGCCAGCGGGCCGGAGATGCCGTCGTAGTCGACGTTCCCGCCGGCGTTGATGATGTCGAGGCAGGCCTGGAAGCTGTCGCACTTCTCGCCACCGGCGGTGATGCCGTTGACGTAGGCCTTGAAGACGTTGGCGTCGTTGGTGCCCGCGGCCTGGGCGGCCAGGGCGGTGACGATCACCGCGTCGTAGGTCTCGCCCGCGTAGTTGTAGTCCTGCAGGGCGGGGTCGACCTCGAGGAGCCGGTCGGTGAAGTCGGAACCGAGCTCGGTGAGGGGCGTCGTGCCCTTCATGCCGGCCAGGGAACCCTGCTCGGTGAAGTCCTCACCGAGCGCGTTGCCCATGTTGCCGTCGGTCCCGTAGATGTTGACCTGCTTCTCGGCGTCACCCGAGGCGTCTCCGCCCGAGCCGCCACCGCTGTCGTCGCTCCCGCCGCCACAGGCGGTGAGGGCGACGAGAGCGGCAGACGTGACGGCGATGCTGCGGGCGTAGGTACGCGTGCGCATCCAGCAACTCCCAGTTGTCGTACGTCGGTCCGGCGGGCCGGGCGCGAGCGCCCAGGCCCCGTCAGTCCGCAGAACGTAACCGCTGTCATAGGGAGCGGAAGGGGAGGCCAGTGGACCGTGATTAGGTCGTGACCTCCCCTGTTCCGGGCGGGTTACGGCGTCCCTCAGGAGGGTGCACCCTCCGCAGCCGCCGCGTCGGTGGCGAGGACGCGCTCGGCCAGTGCCTTCATCGAGGTGCGCTCGTTCATGGCGGTGCGCTGGATCCACCGGAAGGCCTCGGCCTCGGTCATCCCCTGCTCGGCCATGAGCCGGCCCTTGGCCTTCTCCACGACCTTGCGGGCCTCCAGGCGCTCCTCGAGCGTGCGGACCTCGTCGTCGAGGGCGGAGATCTCGGTGAACCGGGCGCGGGCGACCTCGATCGCCGGCACCAGGTCGTTCTTGGAGAACGGCTTGACCAGGTAGGCCATCGCGCCGGCGTCGCGGGCCCGCTCGACCAGCTCCCGCTGGCTGAAGGCGGTGAGCACGATGACGGGGGCGATGCGGTCGGAGGCGATCTGCTCGGCGGCGGCCAGGCCGTCGAGGACCGGCATCTGGATGTCGAGGATGACGAGGTCCGGCGTCAGTTCGCGGGCGCGGTCGACGGCCGTCTGGCCGTCCCCCGCCTCGCCGACGACGACGTACCCCTCCTCCTCCAGCATCTCCTTGAGGTCGAGGCGGATGAGGGCCTCGTCCTCGGCGATGAGGACCCGGGTCGGCTCGCTGCTCACGGGCGGAGAGCCTAGTCACGACGGCCGGGAGTGGCCTGCCGGTTAGGCTGGCCGCGCCGTGACCTCGGTCGCGGCGGGCGGCCCCCGTACCCCAATCGGCAGAGGGAGCGGATTCAAAACCCGCGCAGTGTGCGTTCGAGTCGCACCGGGGGCACCGTGCCAGGGCGGCTGCGCCGCCCCGTCCGGACCACCCAATACGGTGACGGAGTGAGCGAGCCCGTCCCCCACATGACCCCCGAGCAGTTCCGGCAGCACGGTCACGAGGTGGTCGACTGGATCGCCGACTACTGGTCCCGGCTGGAGTCCTTCCCCGTCCGCTCGCGGGTGGCACCCGGCGACGTGCGCGCCGCGCTCCCGCCGTCGGCCCCCGAGCAGGGCGAGCCGTTCTCCGCCGTCCTCGCCGACCTCGACCGTGTCGTCCTGCCCGGGGTCACGCACTGGCAGCACCCCGGCTTCCTCGCCTACTTCCCGGCCAACACCTCCGGGCCCTCGGTCCTCGGCGACCTGCTGTCGGCGGGCCTCGGCGTGCAGGGGATGTCGTGGGTGACCAGCCCCGCGGCCACCGAGCTCGAGCAGCACGTCCTGGACTGGTTCGCCGAGCTCCTCGCGCTGCCCGCGTCGTTCCGGAGCACCGGCACCGGCGGCGGCGTCGTCCAGGACTCCAGCTCCGGGGCGAACCTCGTGGCGCTGCTCGCCGCGCTGCACCGGGCCAGCGGCGGCGCCACCGTCCGGCACGGCGTGCTGCCGGAGGAGTACACGGTGTACGTCTCGTCCGAGACGCACTCGTCGATGGAGAAGGCCGTCCGGATCGCCGGCCTCGGCACCGACGCCATCCGGATCGTCGAGGTCGACGGCGACCTCGCGATGCGCCCGGCGGCCCTAGCGGCGCGGCTGGAGCGCGACACCGCCCGCGGGTACCGGCCGGTGCTGGTGTGCGCGACGGTGGGCACGACGTCGACCACCGCCGTCGACCCGCTCGCCGCGATCGGGGAGGTCTGCCGGCGGTACGGCGCGTGGCTGCACGTCGACGCCGCCTACGGGGGCGTGAGCGCCGTCGCGCCGGAGCTGCGGCACCTGCAGGCCGGCGTCGAGGAGGCCGACAGCTACACCACCGACGCGCACAAGTGGCTGCTCACCGGGTTCGACGCCACCCTCTTCTGGGTCGCCGACCGGGCCGCCCTCACCGGCGCGCTGGCGATCCTCCCCGAGTACCTGCGGAACGCCGCGACCGAGGCCGGCGCCGTCGTCGACTACCGCGACTGGCAGATCGAGCTCGGCCGCCGGTTCCGGGCGCTGAAGCTGTGGTCGGTGGTGCGCTGGTACGGCGCCGAGGGGCTGCGGGCGCACGTGCGGTCCGGCGTCGCGCTGGCGCAGGAGCTGGCCGGGTGGGCCCGCGACGACGACCGCTTCGACGTCGCGACGCCGCACCCGCTGTCGCTGGTGTGCCTCAAGCCGCGCTGGCCGGCCGACGTCGACGCCGACGTGGCCACCATGACGCTGCTCGAGCGGCTCAACGACGGCGGCGAGGTGTTCCTGACCCACACCACCGTCCGCGGGCAGGTGGTGCTGCGGGTGGCGATCGGTGCCCCGACGACGACGCGGGCGCACGTCGAGCGGGCGTGGGCACTGCTGTGCGAGGGCCACGACTGGCTGGCCGCCGACTTCGCCGAGCAGGCCGCCGAGCGCGCGCGGGCCGAGGCCGAGCGCAAGGAGGCCGAGCGCCGGGCCGCCGAGGAGGAGGCGGCCCGCCGGCACGCCGCCGAGCAGGAGGCCGCCGAACGGGAGGCCGCCGAGCGCGAGGCCGCCGAACGGGAGGCCGCCGAGCGGGCCGCGCAGCAGCCGGGTCGGGAGGAGCCGGCCGCGGAGCCCGCGGACCAGGAGCCCGCGGACCGGGAGCCCGCGGACCGGGAGCCCCGGGAGGACGCCGAGCCGGCGGCTACTCCCCCAGTGACCGGATGAGCCCCTCCTGGGCCACGGTGGCCACGTGCGTGCCGTCGGCCGCCCAGATGCTGCCGAAGCACAGCGCGCGGCCGGCCGAGGCCGCGGGGCTGTCGGTCTCGTAGAGGAACCACTCGTCGGCCTGCACCGGCGCGTGGAACCAGACGGCGTGGTCGAGGCTCGCCCCGACGTAGCGGCCGCCCCAGCCCCCGCCCTCGCGCGCCAGCCCCGCGGACAGCAACGTCAGGTCGCTGACGAAGGTCAGCGCGGCCGCGTGCACCCCGGGGTCCTCCGGCAGCCGCCCGGCCACCCGGAACCAGGCGTGCGACCGGGTGTCCGGCGGCGACTTGGGCTCCGGCGCGAACGGGTCGGCCAGCGGCCGCTGCTCGACCGCCCGGCTGATCTCCAGCGCCGGGGCGGCCACCGCGCCGTGCCCGGCGGCGTGCTCGGCGAGCGAGGCCAGGCCGTCGGGACCGGGCACGCCGGGCATGGGCCTGGCGTGGGCGACGACGGCGGTCTCCCCGGCGTGGAAGTCGGCAGTCAGCGCGAAGACGGCGACCTCCTCGCCGCGGCGGCGCTGGTGGGCGATCACCCGCCGCGTGGAGAAGGAGCGGCCGTCGCGGATCCGCTCGACGGTGTAGCGCAGCTCCTCGTGCGGGTCACCGGGCCGCAGGAAGTAGGAGTGCAGCGAGTGCACGCCCCTCCCCGCCGGCACGGTGCGGACGGCGGCCATCAGCGCCTGACCGGCGACCTGCCCGCCGAAGATGCGCTGCAGCGTCGTCGTCGGCGTCTGCCCGACGAAGACGCCGGGCTCCCGCTCCTCGAGGTCGAGGACGGTCATGAGGGCGGCGGCCTGGGTCCCGCCGCCGGTCACGAGTCCGTGCCGACTTCGTGCACCCGGATCAGGTTGGTCGAGCCGACGGTGTTCGGCGGGCTGCCGGCCACGACGACGACGCGGTCGCCGACCCGCAGCCGCCCGATCGACAGCAGCGAGAAGTCCACCTGCTCGACCATGTCGTCGGTGTGCTCGACGGCGGGCACGAGGAAGGTCTCCACGCCCCAGGACAGCGCCAGCTGGCTGCGCACCCGGGCGTCGACGGTGAAGGCCAGCAGCGGCTGGCGGGGGTGCAGGGCGGCCAGGCGGCGGGCGGTCTCGCCGGTCTGGGTGAAGGTGGCCAGCGCCTTGACGTCGAGGGACTCGCCGATGTCGCGGGCCGCGCGCACGATGGCGCCCGACCGTGACCGGGAGCGGCGCACCAGCTCGGGCACCCAGCGGTCGTCGCTCTCGACGGCGCTGATGATGCGGTCCATCGTGCGGACCGCCCCGACCGGGTAGCGGCCGACCGAGGTCTCGCCCGACAGCATCACGGCGTCGGCGCCGTCGAGGACGGCGTTGGCGACGTCGGAGGCCTCGGCGCGGGTGGGCCGCGAGTTGACGATCATCGACTCGAGCATCTGGGTGGCCACGATGACCGGCTTGTTGCGCTCACGGGCGGCCTGTACGGCGCGCTTCTGCACCAGCGGCACCTGCTCGAGCGCGAGCTCCACGCCCAGGTCGCCGCGGGCCACCATGATCCCGTCGAACGCCTCGACGATGGCCTCCAGGTTGGCCACCGCCTCCGGCTTCTCCAGCTTGGCGATGACGGGGACGTTGACGTCCTCCTGGCGCATGATGTCGCGCACCAGCTCGACGTCGGCCGGCGAGCGGACGAACGACAGCGCGATGAAGTCGACCGACAGGTGCAGGGCGAAGCGGAGGTCCTCCTCGTCCTTCTCCGACAGCGCGGGCACGCTGACGGCGACGCCGGGCAGCGACAGGCCCTTGTTGTTGGAGACCTCGCCGCCCTCGACGACCAGGCACCAGACGTCGGGGCCGTCGATGCCGACGACGGAGAGGGCGAGCTTGCCGTCGTCGACGAGCAGGCGGTCGCCCACGCGGGCGTCGTTGGCCAGGCCCTTGTAGGTGGTGGAGACGCGCTCGGCGGTGCCCTCGACGTCCTCGACGGTGATGCAGACCCGGCTGCCGGTGACCCAGGTGACCGGGCCGTTCGCGAACGTGCCGAGGCGGATCTTGGGGCCCTGCAGGTCGGCGAGGACGGCGACGGCGTGGCCCGTGGCGTCGGAGGCCTGCCGCACGCGGAGGTAGGCGGCCTCGTGGTCGGCGTGCGACCCGTGGCTGAAGTTGAGCCGGGCGACGTCCATCCCCGACTCGACGAGGGCGGTGATCTGCTCCAGGGAGCTCGTGGCCGGACCCAGGGTGCAGACGATCTTCGCGCGGCGGCTCATGGGGGGAACGCTAGTCGGCGGAGATTTCCGGAAGGAGAACGGGCAGGGCCGCGCCCCGCGGTGTCGCGGGGCCCGGCCCTGGCCGGTGTCGTCCGGAGGACGACGGTTCAGCGCAGCGCGACCGCCGTCGGGGTGACCGGCCGGGGCAGCATGGAGCTGCCGGTCAGCCAGGAGTCGACGGCGCCGGCGGCGGCGCGGCCCTCGGCGATCGCCCACACGATGAGCGACTGTCCGCGGCCCGCGTCCCCGGCGACGAAGACGCCCGGCACGGTGGTCATGAACTCGCCGTCGCGGGCGACGTTGCCGCGCCCGTCGACCTCGAGCCCGAGCGCCTCGACCAGGCCCTCGCGCTGCACGCCGGTGAAGCCCATCGCCAGCAGGACGAGCTGGGCGGGGAGCTCGCGCTCGGTGCCCTCGACCTTCTGGAACCGGCCGTCGACCCGCTCGACCTCGTGGATGACCAGGGCGCGCACGCGGCCCTGCTCGTCGCCGAGGAACCGCTCGGTGTTGACCGAGTACAGCCGCTCGCCGCCCTCCTCGTGCGCGGAGGAGACGCGCATGATCATCGGGTAGGTGGGCCAGGGGTTGCCCTCGGACCGCTGGTCCGGCGGCGCCGGCATGATCTCCAGCTGGGTGACCGAGCGCGCGCCCTGCCGGTGCGAGGTGCCCAGGCAGTCCGCGCCGGTGTCGCCGCCGCCGATGATCACGACGTCGAGGCCCTTCGCGGAGATCGGCGGGTCGTCGAGCTCGCCGAGCGCCTGGCGGTTGCCGAAGGGCAGGAACTCCATGGCCAGGTGGATGCCGTCGAGCTCCCGGCCCGGCGCGGGCAGGTCGCGGCCGATGGTCGAGCCCGCGGCCACGACGACGGCGTCGTACTCGCCGCGCAGCTGCTCGGCCGACAGGTCCTGCTCCCCCGAGCCGCCGACCTCGACGCCGGTGACGAAGCGGGTGCCCTCGGCGCGCATCTGGTCCAGGCGCCGGTCCAGGACGGCCTTCTCCATCTTGAACTCGGGGATGCCGTAGCGGAGCAGGCCGCCCACCTTGTCGGCCCGCTCGTACACGGTGACGTCGTGCCCGGCGCGGGTGAGCTGCTGGGCGGCGGCGAGGCCCGCCGGCCCGGAGCCGACGACGGCGACCCTCTTGCCGGTGCGCTCGGCCGGGGCCTGGGGCTCGACGTGGCCGCGCTCGAAGGCCTGGTCGATGATCTCCCACTCGATCTGCTTGATCGTGACCGGCGAGTCCTGCAGGTTCAGCACGCAGGAGCCCTCGCAGGGCGCGGGACACAGCTTCCCGGTGAACTCCGGGAAGTTGTTCGTCGCGTGCAGCCGCTCGATGGCGTCGCGCCAGTCGTCACGGCGGGCGAGGTCGTTCCACTCCGGGATCAGGTTGCCCAGCGGGCAGCCGTGGTGGCAGAACGGGATGCCGCAGTCCATGCACCGCGCGGCCTGCTGGCGCAGCGCCGCGACCGGGTAGACGCCGTCCTCACCGTTCTGGCGGGAGAGGTAGACGTCCTTCCAGTCCAGGATGCGGACGTCGACCGGCCGCCGGGGCGGCAGCGCCCGCTCGTACTTCAGGAACCCCGTGGAGTCAGCCACGTGCGGCCTCCATCACTGCTCGATCGACGTCGGTACCGGCGGCCTCGGCGGCGCGCCGGGCCTCGAGGGCGCGACGGTAGTCGCGCGGCATGATCACGCTGAACTGCTCGGACCAGCGGCCCCAGTCGGCCAGCAGGGCGCCGGCCACCGGCGACTCGGTCTCGGCCTGGTAGCGCACCAGGACCTCGCGCAGCCACTGCGAGGACTCCCCGTCCAGCGGCTCGACGTCGACCATCTCGGTGTTCACCCGGTGCCGGGCGAGGTCGAGGACGTAGCCGACGCCGCCGGACATGCCGGCCGCCACGTTGCGCCCGGTCGGCCCGAGGATCACCGCGCGGCCGCCGGTCATGTACTCCAGCGCGTGGTCGCCGACGCCCTCGACGACGGCCAGCGCGCCGGAGTTGCGCACGCAGAACCGCTCGCCGACCCGCCCGCGCAGGAAGATCTCCCCGCCGGTGGCGCCGTAGCCGATCACGTTGCCGGCGATGACGTTGTCCTCGGCGGCGAAGGTCGCCTCCGGCGCCGGGCGGACGACGATCCGCCCGCCGGACAGGCCCTTGCCGACGTAGTCGTTGCCGTCGCCGAGCAGCCGCATGGTGATGCCGCGCGGGACGAAGGCGCCGAAGGACTGGCCGGCCGACCCGGTGAAGGTCAGGTCGATGGTGCCGTCGGGGAGACCCTCGCCGCCGAAGCGGCGGGTGACCATCGAGCCGAGCATGGTGCCGACGGTGCGGTTGACGTTGCGCACCGGCAGCTCCAGGCGCACCGGCCGCGCGTCGAGCAGGGCGCCCTCGCACAGCTGGATCAGCGTCTGGTCCAGCGCGACGTCGAGGCCGTGGTCCTGGGTGCGGACCGCCCGCAGGGCCGCGCCCTCGGGCAGCGCCGGCCGGGCGAGCATCGGCGAGAGGTCCAGGCCGCTGGCCTTCCAGTGGTCGACCGCGCGCCGGGTGTCGAGCAGCTCGCTGTGGCCTACCGCCTCGTCGACCGAGCGGAAGCCCAGCTCGGCGAGGTGCTGCCGGACCTGCTCGGCGAGGAACTCGAAGAACGTGACGACGAACTCCGGCCGCCCGGTGAACCGCTTGCGCAGCTCCGGGTTCTGCGTGGCCACGCCGACCGGGCAGGTGTCGAGGTGGCAGACCCGCATCATCACGCAGCCGGAGACGACCAGCGGGGCGGTGGCGAAGCCGTACTCCTCGGCGCCGAGCAGCATCGCGATGACGACGTCGCGGCCGGTCTTCATCTGCCCGTCGGCCTGCACCACGATCCGGTCGCGCAGCCCGTTGGCCAGCAGCGTCTGCTGCGTCTCGGCGAGACCGAGCTCCCACGGCGAGCCCGCGTGCTTCAGCGAGGTCAGCGGGGCGGCGCCGGTGCCGCCGTCGTGCCCGGAGATGAGCACGACGTCGGCGTGCGCCTTGCTGACGCCGGCCGCGACCGTCCCGACGCCGACCTCGGCGACGAGCTTGACGTTGATCCGCGCCCCGTCGTTCGCGTTCTTGAGGTCGTGGATGAGCTGCTTGAGGTCCTCGATCGAGTAGATGTCGTGGTGCGGCGGCGGGCTGATCAGGCCGACGCCCGGCGTCGAGTGCCGGGTGCGGGCCACCCACGGGTAGACCTTGCCGCCGGGCAGCTGGCCGCCCTCACCGGGCTTGGCGCCCTGCGCCATCTTGATCTGGATGTCGTCGGCGTTGACCAGGTACTCGCTGGTGACGCCGAACCGGCCGCTGGCCACCTGCTTGATCGCCGAGCGGCGCAGGTCGCCGTTCGGGTCGGGCACGAAGCGGTCGGGGTCCTCGCCGCCCTCACCGGTGTTGGACTTGGCGCCCAGCCGGTTCATGGCGATCGCGAGCGTCTCGTGCGCCTCCTGCGAGATGGAGCCGTAGCTCATCGCGCCGGTCTGGAAGCGCTTGACGATCTCGCTGACCGGCTCGACCTCCTCGATCGGCACCGGCGGGCGCTCGCCCGTCCTGATCGAGAACAGGCCGCGCAGCGTGCCGGCGTCCTCCGACAGCTGGTCGACGGTCTCGGTGTAGCGCTGGAACACCTCGAACTGCCGCGAGCGGGTGGCGTGCTGGAGCAGGAACACCGTCTCGGGGTTGAACAGGTGCACCTCGCCCTCGCGGCGCCACTGGTACTCGCCGCCGGTCTCCAGCCGGCGGTGCGCCCGCTCGGTCGGGTTCTCCGGGTAGGCGCGGCGGTGCCGCATCGCGACCTCCTCCGCGAGGACGTCGACACCGACGCCGCCGAGGGGACACGAGGTGCCGGTGAAGTACTCGTCGACGACGTCCTGCGACAGGCCGACGGCCTCGAAGATCTGCGCCATCGTGTACGAGCCGACGGTGCTGATGCCCATCTTGCTCATGACCTTGAGGACGCCCTTGCCGAGCGCCTTGACCACGTTGCGTACGGCCTGCGCCGGCTGCACGCCGGTGAGGACGCCGTCGCGGATGAGGTCCTCGATGGACTCGAACGCGAGGTAGGGGTTGACCGCGGCCGCGCCGTAGCCGAGCAGTAGCGCGACGTGGTGCACCTCGCGGCAGTCGCCGGACTCGACGACCAGGCCGACCTCCATGCGGGTCCGCTCGCGCACCAGGTGGTGGTGGACGGCGGCCGTCATGAGCAGCGACGGGATGGGGGCGCGCTTCTCGTCGCAGTCGCGGTCGGAGAGCACGATCACCCGGGCGCCGGCCGAGATGGCCTTGCTGACCTTGGTGCGCAGGTCCTCGATCGCCTGCACCAGCGCGGGGCCGCCGCCGGTGACGTCGAAGTGGCCGGTGATCCGGACGGCGGCGAAGCCGGGCAGGTCGCCGTCGTCGTCGATGTGCAGGATCTTGGCCAGCTCGTCGTTGTCGATGACCGGGTAGGGCAGGTACACCTGCCGGCACGACGCCGGGGTGGCCGTGAGCAGGTTCTGCTCCGGGCCGAAGGTGCGGCCCAGGCTGGTCACCAGCTCCTCGCGGATGGCGTCCAGCGGGGGGTTGGTCACCTGGGCGAACAGCTGCCCGAAGTAGTCGTAGAGCTGCCGGGAGCGGTCCGACAGCGCCGCGATCGGGGTGTCGGTGCCCATGGAGCCGATCGGCTCGGCGCCCGAGGACGCCATCGGGGTGAGCAGGACGCGGAGGTCCTCCTCGGTGTAGCCGAACAGCAGCTGCCGGCGGACGACCGACTCGTGGCTGGGCCGCGCGCGCCGCCGCTCGGGCAGCGAGGGCAGGTGCACGAGGCCGGCGTGCAGCCAGTCCTCGTAGGGGTGCTCGGCGGCCAGGGCGCCCTTGACGTCCTCGTCGGAGACGATGCGCCCGGAGGCGGTGTCGACGAGGAACATCCGGCCCGGCTGCAGCCGGCCCTTGGCGACGACGTCGCTCGCCGGGATGTCGAGCACTCCGGCCTCGCTGGCCAGCACGACGAGGTCGTCGCGGGTGCGCCACCAGCGGCCCGGGCGCAGGCCGTTGCGGTCGAGGACGGCGCCGATGAGCGTGCCGTCGGTGAACGCGACGCAGGCCGGCCCGTCCCAGGGCTCCATGATCGAGGAGTGGAACCGGTAGAAGGCCCGGCGGGCCGGGTCCATCTCGTCGTGGTTCTCCCACGCCTCCGGGATCATCATCAGCACCGCGTGCGGCAGCGAGCGGCCCGACAGGTGCAGGAGCTCGAGCACCTCGTCGAAGGTCGCCGAGTCGCTGAAGTCGCTGGCGGTGACCGGGAAGATCCGCTCCAGGCCGAGCTCGGTGGCGGGGCCGGCGGGGCCGTCGAACAGCTCGGTCTCGAGCTTGGCCTCGCGGGCGCGCATCCGGTTGCGATTGCCCTTGATCGTGTTGATCTCGCCGTTGTGGGCGATGAACCGGAACGGGTGGGCCAGCGGCCAGCTCGGGAAGGTGTTGGTGGAGAACCGGCTGTGCACCAGCGCGATCGCCGACTCGTAGCGCTCGTCGCGCAGGTCGGGGAAGAACGCGGGCAGCTGGTCGGTGGTCAGCATGCCCTTGTAGGTGATGGTGCGGCTGGACAGCGAGACGACGTAGAGCGAGCTGCCGGCCTCGCGGGCCTCCCGCTCGGCGCGCTTGCGCAGCACGAACGAGCGCCGCTCGAGCCGGGTGACGCCGTTGACCGCGCGCGGGCCGCCGAACGCCGCGGCGTCGGCGCGGGCGCCCATCGTCTCGGCGACGAACAGCTGGCCGAAGTGCGGCATGACGGCGCGGGCGGTCGGGCCGAGGTCGGCGCCGTCGGGGTCGACCGGCACGTCGCGCCAGCCGAGGACGGTCAGGCCCTCCTCGGCGGCGATCCGCGCGACGTCGGCGTAGCGGGCGGCCCGCTCGGCCTCGTCGGTGGGGAGGAAGGCGATGCCCACGGAGTACTCGCCCAGCGGCGGCAGGTCGAAGTCGACGCTGCCGCGCAGCAGCGCGTCGGGCACCTGGGTGAGGATGCCGGCGCCGTCGCCGGAGTTGGGCTCGGAGCCGGCGGCACCCCGGTGGTCGAGGTTGTGCAGCGCGGTGAGGCCCGCGGCCACGATCGCGCGCGAGCGGCGGCCCCGGGCGTCGGCCACGAAGGCGACGCCGCAGGCGTCCGAGTCGTTCGCCGGGTCGTAGAGGCCGGCGGCCGGCGGGGTGGCCGAGAACGGCACGGCGGTACCGGTGGTGCGGGGCGCGGGGGTGGTGGACCCGGACATGATCACTCCCGTCGTCGGCGCGGACGCCGTCCAGGGGACGGCGTGGGGCTCTCGGCCCGGCCGGTGGTCAGAGGGTGCGGTGCGTCAGATGCGGTGCACAGGAGCAGGCGAGGACAGCGAGGAGCCGACCGCCGGCCGGGACACGGTGGCCCGGGCCGGTCGGGGACCGGCGGCCCCGCGGGTGGTGCCGCGGGGTCGTCGTCCCGCGGGGCAGCGCTGGCCCGGTTCCGACGCGGTGACCACCCAGGATCACTGGGGGATCTGAACGGAAGGGTACACAGCCGTAACACCCCGCTCACCGGCGTAAACCGGTTCGTCGGCGCGTCCCGTCAGGGCGTCCCCGGCGTGTCGTGAGACCGGTCACTCCCGCGCGACCGGCGGCCGGCATCGGTGCTGGTGGAGGCCCCGTCGGCGTCCCCCCGGACCACGGCGGCGGTGTCGTCCGCATCACGGTCCGAGGTGCCACCGGCGGCGAGACCGGCCGTGCGACCGGCGTCGTCGCCGATCCCGTCTCCGTCCCGGTCGAGCACCTCACCGGGACGGCCGCGCTGCCAGACGAGATAGGCCACGGCGAGCAGTCCGACCACGACGCAGGTGACCACGTTGAGCCGGACGCCGAGCAGCCGGTTGGCGTCGTCGATGCGCAGCGCCTCGATCCACACCCGGCCGGCGCAGTACAGAGCGACGTAGAGCGCGAAGGCGCGGCCGTGGGAGAGCCGGAAGCGGCGGTCGGCCCACACGACGACGGCGGCCGCGGCGAGGTTCCACAGCAGCTCGTAGAGGAACGTCGGGTGGAACGTGGCGAACTGCTCGTAGCCCCGCTGGCGGTGCTCGGGGTCGATCTCCAGCGCCCAGGGCAGCGTGGTGGGCCGGCCGAAGAGCTCCTGGTTGAACCAGTTGCCGAGCCGGCCGATGGCCTGGGCCACGAGCAGGCCGGGGGCGATCGCGTCGCCGAAGGCCGGCAGCGGGATGCCGCGGCGGCGGCACGCGATCCAGGCGCCGACGCCGCCGAGGGCGATGGCGCCCCAGATCCCGAGGCCGCCCTCCCAGATGTAGAGCGCCCGCACCGGGTCGCCACCCTCGCCGAAGTAGGGCTGCGGGGTGGTGATGACGTGGTAGAGCCGGCCGCCGAGGATGCCGAAGGGCACCGCCCAGATGGCGATGTCGAGCACCTCACCGGGCCGCCCGCCGCGGGCCACCCAGCGCTTCTCGGCGATCCAGCAGGCGGCGACGATGCCGGCGATGATGCAGAACGCGTAGGCGCGCAGCGGGAACGGCCCGAGGTGCCAGACGCCCTGCGACGGGCTCGGGATGGCGGCGAGGACGCTCACGGGCGCACCGCCTGGCGGCGCACGCCCTCGGCCAGCTCCTGCGACAGCCGCCGGACGCCGTCGGCGCCGCGGCCCTCGAGCATCTCGCGCACGTAGGCCGACCCGACGATGACGCCGTCGGCGAAGCCGGCCACCTCGGCGGCCTGGTCGCCGTTGGAGACGCCGAGGCCGACGCAGACCGGCACGTCGGTGACCGCCCGGGTGCGCGTCACCAGCGTCTCGGCCGCGTCGCCGACGGTGGCGCGGGTGCCGGTGACGCCCATGGTGGAGGCGGCGTAGACGAAGCCGCGGCAGGCCGCGGTGGTGGAGCGCAGCCGGGCGTCGGTGGACGACGGCGCGACGAGGAACACCCGGTCCAGGCCCCGCTCCTCCGACGCCGCGAGCCAGGCTCCCGCCTCGTCGGGGATGAGGTCGGGGGTGATGGCGCCCGCTCCCCCGGCGGCGGCGAGGTCGGCGGCGAACCGCTCGACGCCGTAGCGCTCGATGGGGTTCCAGTAGCTCATGACCACCGGCACGGCGCCGGCGGCGTCCACGGCCCCGACGGCGCGCAGCACGTCGCGGATGCCGACGCCGGCGCGCACCGCGGGCTCCACGGCCTGCTGGATGACCGGGCCGTCCATGCCGGGGTCGGAGTAGGGGACGCCGATCTCGACGACGTCGGCCCCGCCCTCCACGGCCGCGACCATGCCGGCGATCGACGCCTCGACGTCGGGGTAGCCCACCGGCAGGTAGGCCACCAGCGCGGCCCGGCCCTCGGCGCGCGCGGCGCGGATGCGCTCCTCCAGGCGGCTCACGCCACTCCCCCCGCGTCCTGCCCGGGCACCGCGTCGCCGGAGGCGACGGCGCCCTCGGTCGCGTGCTGGTCGGTGTCCATCCCGGGGCCGGGGTCGACCTCCGTGCGGTCGCCGAGGCCGAACCAGCGCGACGCGGTCTCGACGTCCTTGTCCCCCCGGCCGGAGAGGTTCACCAGCAGCAGCGCGTCCGGGCCCAGTTCCCGGCCCAGCCGCATCGTGCCGGCCAGGGCGTGCGCCGACTCGATCGCCGGGATGATCCCCTCGGTCCGGCACAGCAGCGCGAAGGCCTCCATGGCCTCGGCGTCGGTGACGGGGCGGTACTCGGCGCGGCCGATGTCGTGCAGGTGGCTGTGCTCGGGACCGACGCCCGGGTAGTCCAGGCCCGCGCTGATCGAGTGCGACTCGACGGTCTGGCCGTTGTCGTCCTGCAGCAGGTACGAGCGGGCGCCGTGCAGCACGCCCGGGGCGCCGCCGGTGATGGTGGCGGCGTGCCGGCCGGTGTCGACGCCGTCGCCGCCGGCCTCCAGCCCGATCAGCCGCACGCCGTCGTCGGGCACGAAGGCGGTGAAGATGCCGATCGCGTTCGAGCCGCCGCCGACGCAGGCGAGGACGGCGTCGGGCAGCCGGCCCTCGCGCTCGAGCACCTGGGCGCGCGCCTCGTCGCCGATGACCCGCTGGAAGTCGCGGACCATCGCCGGGAACGGGTGGGGCCCGGCGACGGTGCCGAAGACGTAGTTCGTCGTCTCGACGTTGGTCACCCAGTCGCGGAACGCCTCGTTGATGGCGTCCTTGAGGGTGCGTGAGCCGGTGGTCACCGGCACCACCTCGGCGCCGAGCAGCCGCATGCGGGCGACGTTGAGCGCCTGCCGGCGGGTGTCTTCCTCGCCCATGTAGACGGTGCAGGACAGCCCCATGAGGGCCGCGGCGGTGGCGGTGGCGACGCCGTGCTGGCCGGCGCCGGTCTCGGCGATGACGCGCTGCTTGCCGATCCGCCTGGTGAGCAGCGCCTGGCCCAGCACGTTGTTGATCTTGTGCGAGCCGGTGTGGTTGAGGTCCTCGCGCTTGAGCAGCACCCGCGCGCCGCCGCAGTGCTCGGCGAAGCGGGGCACCTCGGTGACCGGGCTGGGGCGGCCGGTGTAGTCGCGCTGGAGGGCGGCGAACTCGGCGAGGAACGCCGGGTCGACGCGCATGGCCTCGTAGGCCTCGGTGAGCTCGTCGAGCGCGGCGATCAGGGCCTCGGGCACGAAGCGGCCGCCGAAGACGCCGAAGTGGCCCGTGGCATCCGGCCAGGACGGCCGCGCCGGCGGGGCGGGTCGTTCCTGGGTCGGGTGCACGGCGCTGCTGGTCATGCGCCCAGTGTCCCGCGCCCGGCGGCGCTGGTGGTGGAGGGGGTCAGCGGGTCGTGCGCGGCACGGCGGGGTGCGACCCGGCGGTGACCAGGTCGGCCACGGCCTGCCGGGCGTCGCCGGCGGTGACCAGGCCCTCGCCGACCAGCACCGCGTCGGCGCCGGCGGCGGCGTAGGCGATGAGCTCGCGCGGGCCGCGGACGCCGGACTCGGCGACCTTGACGATCCCCGAGGGCAGGCCGGGGGCGATCCGCTCGAAGGTGCCGAGGTCGACGGCGAGGGTGGTGAGGTCGCGGGCGTTGACCCCGATCACCGAGGCCCCGGCGTCCAGCGCCCGGTCGGCCTCGGCCTCGGTGTGCACCTCGACCAGCGCGGTCATGCCGAGGGACTCGACCCGCTCGAGCAGGCCCAGCAGGGCGTTCTGCTCGAGCGCGGCGACGATGAGCAGGACGACGTCGGCACCGTGGGCGCGTGCCTCGTGCACCTGGTAGCTGCTGACGACGAAGTCCTTGCACAGCACCGGCACGTCGACCGCGGCGCGGACGGCCGCGAGGTCGGCGTGCGAGCCGCCGAACCGGCGCCGCTCGGTGAGCACGCTGATGACCCGGGCGCCGCCGCCGGCGTACTGGCGGGCGAGCACCGCCGGGTCGGGGATGTCGGCCAGCGCGCCCTTGCTGGGGCTGCGGCGCTTGACCTCGGCGATGACGCCGACGCCGGGGGCACGCAGGGCGGCGAGCGCGTCGCGGGCGGGGCAGGCGTCGCGGGCGGCGGCCCGCACCTCGGCCAGCGGGGTGGCCGCCTCGCGCGCCGCGACGTCCTCGCGGACGCCGGCGACGATGTCGTCGAGGACGGTCACACCGCCTCCTCGCTGCTGGGGGTCGGCCGGTCCCGGTGCCGGTCGGACGGTGGACCCAGCCTAGCGACGGCGGCCCGGGGCCCCGGCCGCCGGGTCACCGGCGGTCCCCCCGGCGCCGTCCCCCGGCCGGTCCCCGTCGGTCGGGTCGTCGGTCGGGTCGTCGCCGCGGTCGAGGGCGCGCCAGGCGTCGAGCGCCCGGTCCTCGTCGGTGCGCGCACGGGCGGGTGCCGGCGCGCCGGCGCGCTCGTAGCGGCGGCCCATGCCGGGCCAGCGCCGCCCGCGCAGCACGACCAGCACCCCGGCCGCGACCGCGACGGCGGCGGCCACCAGGACCAGCACCGGCCAGGCCGCGGCCACCTCGGCGGACCGCTCCTCCCCCGCTCCGGCCGTTCCGGGGTCGGCGCCGCCGGTGAGCACCCGCAGCCCCGACCAGGCCAGCGCCCCGCCGGCCAGCACCACGAGCACCCCGACGGCGACCCGCCCGGCGCCGCGCACGGCGAGCACCGCGACGGCGGCGGCGAGCAGCAGCAGGCCGGCGGCCGGGACCAGCGGCGCGAGCGAGGACCCGGTGAGCGTCTCGGTGACCGGGGGCAGCGGCGGGCGCCGGGTGACGGTCACCGTCGACCAGGTCTGCCCGCCGGCCGACAGCGCCAGCGCGCCGGCCAGCGCGCAGCCGGCGAGCGCCGTCCCCGTCTCCCGCCGGGCGGTGCTCACCGGACCTCCCGCATGCCCTCCGCCGTCGCGATCGCCGACAGCACCGCGCGCGCCTTGTGCCGGGTCTCGGCCTCCTCGGTGGCGGGGTCGCTGTCGGCGACGACGCCGGCGCCGGCCTGCACGTAGGCGCGACCCTGGTGCAGCACGGCGGTGCGGATGGCGATGGCCATGTCCATGTCGCCGCTGGCGTCGACGTAGCCGACGGTGCCCGCGTACAGCGCCCGCCGCGTGGGCTCCAGCGACTCGATGATCTCCATGGCCCGCGGCTTGGGGGCGCCGGAGACGGTGCCCGCCGGGAACGTCGCGTCGAAGACGTCGAGGGCATCGCGGCCGGGCTCGACCTCGCCGGAGACGGTCGAGACCAGGTGCATGACGTGGCTGTAGTACTCGACCCGCATGAAGTCGGGCACCTCGACCGTGCCCGGCACGCACACCCGGCCGAGGTCGTTGCGCGCCAGGTCGACGAGCATGACGTGCTCGGCGCGCTCCTTGGGGTCGGCCAGCAGTCCCTCGGCGAGGCGGATGTCCTCCTCCTCGGTGGCCCCGCGCGGGCGGGTGCCGGCCGGCGGGTGGACGACGGCGGAGCTGCCGGTCACGGTGACCAGCGCCTCCGGGGAGGACCCGACGACGTCGAACGGCGACTCCCGCCCCGCGAAGCGCAGCAGGTACATGTACGGCGAGGGGTTGGTGGCGCGCAGCACCCGGTACAGGTCGAGCGCGTCGACGCCGGTGTCGGTCTCGAACCGCTGCGCGAGCACGACCTGGAAGGCGTCGCCGGCGCGGATGTGCTCGCGCACGGTCTCGACGCCGGCCTCGTACTCCCCCGGCGCCATGGTGCTGCGCACCGGCGGCGGGTCGGCCGGGGTGAAGGTGGCGACGCCCGGCGGGACGGCCTTGGTGAGGTCGGCGGCCATCGCGTCGAGGCGGGCGACGGCGTCGTCCCAGGCGGCCTCCCGGGCGGCCTCCCCGGCGGCCTCCCGGGCGGCGTCCCTGGCGGCATGGCGGTCGCCGGCGCCCGGCAGCGCGTTGGCGATGAGCAGCACCGTGCCGTCGGTGTGGTCGAGGACGGCGAGGTCGGTGACCAGGCTGAGCGCCAGCTCGGGCATGCCCAGGTCGTCGGTGGCCGTGGCGGGCAGCCGCTCCAGCCGCCGGACGACGTCGTAGCCGAGGTACCCGACCAGTCCGCCGGTGAGCCGCGGCAGGCCCGGGGTGCGCGGCGAGCGCAGCCGGCGGGCGAGCGTGCGGACGGCGGCCAGCGGGTCGTCGGGCAGGTCGTCGGTGAGGCCGGGCAGCGGGTCGCCGAGCCACAGGGTGCGGCCGTCGCGCTCGGTCAGCACGCCGGCGCTGCGCACGCCGACGAAGCTGTAGCGCGACCACCGCTTGCCCTGCTCGGCGGACTCCAGCAGCACGGTGCCCGGGCGGTTGCCGGCGAGCTTGCGGTACACGCCGACGGCGGTCTCGCCGTCGGCCAGCAGCCGCCGGGTGACCGGCACGACCGTCTGCTGCGCGGCGGCGAACTCCTCCCGCGAGGGCGTGGTCTCACCGAGCCGCACGGCCGGCCCCCAGGTCGCGGTGGAAGCAGCTGCGCTCGCCGGTGTGGCAGGCCGGGCCCTCCTGGTCGACGAGCACCAGCAGCGCGTCGCCGTCGCAGTCCAGGCGCACGTCGCGCACCCACTGGCGGTGCCCGGAGGTCTCGCCCTTGACCCAGTACTCCTGCCGGCTGCGCGACCAGTAGGTGGCCCGGCCGGTGGTCAGAGTGCGGTGCAGGGCCTCGTCGTCCATCCAGGCGACCATGAGGACCTCACCGGTGTCGTGCTGCTGGACGACGGCGGCGACGAGCCCGGCGGGGTCGCGGGTCAGGAGCGCGGCCACCTCCGGGTCCAGCCCGGAGGCGGTGGGGACGGCGGACATGCGCCCGATCGTCCCACCGGGCGGGGGCGGTGCCGCTCAGCGGGCCTGCGGGAGTCCCCCGGCGGACGCGCGGGCGGCCAGCCACGCGGTCGTGGACGCCGCCCGGGCGCGCGAGGCGACCCAGACCGCTCCCACGCCGGGCAGGGCAGCCAGGAGCCCGGCGAGGACGAGCCCGTCGCCGTCCTCGCCGGACAGCATCCCGGCGGCCAGTGCCAGCAGCCAGTAGAGGGTCACCGCGACCTGCACCGCGACGGCGACGTACAGCAGGCCCCGCCCGGCGCCGGTGAGCAGCAGCAGCGCACCGCCCAGGAACAGCAGCCCGGCGACCAGGGTGACGCCGAGGACCGGCACGAGGACGTCGAAGAGGACGGCGGCGAGCCCGTCGAGCTCCCGCCACGGCACCGACAGCCCGACCAGGAGGGCGAGGAACCCGCCCGGCAGCGCGGCCAGCGCCAGCACGACCGCCGTCCAGCCGGCCTGGTGGACCGACCCGGGCCGCGGCGGCAGCGGGATCCGGCCGGTCATCGCCGGACGGCCTCGTCGGTGCCGGCGGCCCACCGCCGGACCGGGCCGACGAGCAGCAGGCCGAGGGCGACGGCGGGCGCGGCGGTGAAGAACAGCACCCCGACGACGAGCACCGCGACCGGGCCGACGACGTCGTCCGAGAAGCCGTCGAGCGTGCTGAGCCGGACCACCCAGTACAGGGAGAGCGCGAGCTGGACGCCGAGCGCGGCGACCAGCGTCGCCCAGCTCCCCCGGCCGCGGCGGTTGAGCACGAGGACGCCACCGACCACCAGCGCGACGGCCGACAGCAGCTGCACGACGGTCACGACGGTCGCCTCGGTGACGAGCGCGTCGGCCTGCGCGTCGCCGCCGAACTCGGTGGCCAGGAACCCGAACGTGCTGGCCAGGAGGAGCAGGTAGGCCGAGGAGAGGGCCACCGCGGCCGCCTGCACGAACGACAGCACCGCGGCCGCCACGACCTGCCCGGGCCGGCGCGGGCGGGCCGGTGCGGGGGGCCCGTAGGTCGGCCACTGCTGTGGCGGCCAGCCGTATCCGGGCGGGGCCCAGCCGCCGTACGGCTGCGGCGGCGGGGCGGAGACCGGCGGCCCGGCGTAGGCGACCGGCTCGGTCTCCGTGGCCGGGTCCGACCAGGGGCTGCCCGGGTGCGTCACAGGGCGGCCGCCAGCGCGCGGCCGGCCACCCGCCCGGAGAAGAGGCAGCCGCCGAGGAAGGTGCCCTCGAGCGAGCGGTAGCCGTGCACGCCACCGCCGCCGAACCCGGCGACCTCGCCCGCCGCGTACAGGCCGGGGAACACCTCGCCACCGGGCCGCAGCACGCGGCCGGACAGGTCGGTCTCCAGCCCGCCGAGGGACTTGCGGGTGAGCAGGTTGAGCCGGACGGCGATGAGCGGGCCGGCCTCGGGGTCGAGCAGCCGGTGCGGCGGGGCGACGCGGATGAGCTTGTCGCCGAGGTAGTTGCGCGCGCCGCGGACGGCGGTCAGCTGCAGGTCCTTGGTGAAGGCGTGGTCCACCGCGCGGTCGCGGGCGAGCACCTCGCGCTCGACGGTCGCGAGGTCGATGGCCGGGCTGCCGCCGGTGACCCGGTTCATCCCGGCGACGAGCTCGGGCAGCGAGGTGGCGGTGACGAAGTCCTCGCCGCGGTCGAGGAACGCCTGCACCGGCGCGGACACGCCCGCCTTGACCCGGTTCAGCAGGAGGCGGACGTCCTTGCCGGTCAGGTCCGGGTTCTGCTCGGAGCCCGACAGCGCGAACTCCTTCTCGACGATCTTCTTCGTCGCGACGAACCAGGTGTGCTCGTGGCCGGTCTGCCCGATGTGGGCGAGCGTGCCGAGGGTGTCGAAGCCGGGGAACAGCGGCACCGGCAGGCGGTTGCCGGTCGCGTCGAGCCACAGCGACGAGGGCCCGGGCAGGATCCGGATGCCGTGGCGCGCCCACACCGGCGAGTGGTTGGCGATGCCCTCGGTGTAGTGCCACATGCGGTCGGCGTTGACGACGTTGGCGCCCGCGGCCTGGGTGGCCTCGAGCATCAGCCCGTCGACGTGCGCGGGCACGCCCGACAGCAGCCGCTGCGGCGCCGGCCCGAGGCGGGCCGGCCAGTTGCGGCGCACCAGGTCGTGGTTGCCGCCGATGCCGCCGGAGGTGACGACGACGGCCTGCGCGCCGATCTCGAACTCGCCCGCCGCGGTGCGCGAGCTGGCCTCCCCGCGGGCGGCGTCGCTGGGCTCGAGCACCTCGCCGCGCACGCCGGTGACAGCGCCGTCGGTGACGACCAGGCCGGTGACCCGGTGGCGGAAGCGCAGCTCCACCAGGCCGCGGTCGACGGCGGCGCGCACCCGCCGGGCGAAGGGCTCGACGATGCCGGGGCCGGTGCCCCACACGATGTGGAACCGCGGGACCGAGTTGCCGTGGCCGGTGGCGGTGTAGCCGCCGCGCTCGGCCCAGCCGACGATCGGGAAGAACCCGATGCCCTGCTCGCGCAGCCACGCGCGCTTCTCACCGGCCGCGAACTGCAGGTAGGCCTCGGCCCACTGCCGCGGCCAGTGGTCCTCGGCGCGGTCGAAGCCGGCGGTGCCGAACCAGTCCTGGCGGGCGAGCTCCAGGGAGTCGCGCACCCGCAGCCGGCGCTGCTCGGGGGAGTCGACCAGGAACAGCCCGCCGAAGGACCACCAGGCCTGGCCGCCGAAGGAGGCCTCCGGCTCCTGCTCGACGAGCACCACCCGCGTGCCGGCGTCGGCCAGCTCGGCGGTCGCCACCAGCCCGGCCAGCCCGGACCCCACCACGACGACGTCTGTGTCAGCCACGGGCGGCACGCTAGCGGCCGCGGCTCCCGGTGCGGCCGGGACGAGCCGGGGCGGGGGCCGGGTTCCCCCGGCCGGGCCGCGTCCACTCCCGGATCGGGCGGCGCACGGCGAGCACCAGGCAGCCGAGCGGGCCGGCGAGCAGGAGCAGCGACCACCCCACCCCGCTGCCGTCGCCGATGGCGCCGAACAGCAGCGCGGAGGCGAGCAGCAGGAGCATCGGCAGCACGGCGGCCATCGCCAGCACCAGCCAGCCGCGGCCCCGGCCGCGCAGCACGAGGGCGGCCCCGGCGAGGGCCAGCAGCGCCAGCGCGGCGGAGACGACGACGTACCAGTGCAGGCCCGGGTCGGGCTCCCACAGCAGCCAGCCGAGGTAGAGGTCCTCGGCGGCGACGAGCAGGCCGAACACGGCGGCGAACGGCGCGGTGAGCGGGCGGCCCGGCGGGAGCGGCGGCGGACCGGTCCGCCGGACCGCCGACGACGGCGCGGCCGCCGCACGGGGCGAGCGGCGGGTCGTCGTCCGGGTCGTCGTCCGGCGGGAGGAGGACGACGGCATGCCGCGCAGCGTAGGAGCGCCGCCTGGACGGTCCCTGTCAGGCCCGTGTCAGGCCCGTGTCCTCAGGCCCGGCGGCCGCGGCGCGCCGCCCGGGCCTCGGCCGACCAGCGGCCCACCGCCGGCGTCATCGCCAGCGCTGCGGCGACGACCGGGCACAGGGCCAGCACGAACGGCCCGGCACCCACCGACTGCCCGACCGACGCGGAGATCACGGCGATCAGCACGGCCCCGGCGACGGTGGCGAGCGCGGCGACCACCAGCGGGACGCGGCCGCGCCGCAGCAGGAACCAGCCCAGGGCGAACAGCTGCAGCAGCGGCAGGAGCAGCAGCAGGCCGGTCTCGAGCCAGTTGCGCCCCGCGTCGGCCTCGAGCCCGCCGAGCGCGATGACCAGGAACGCCACCACGACGAGCGGCAGCACGCCGAGCGCGGCGACGATGGCCGCGGCCAGGGCCGGTCCGGGGATCCGCGAGGGCGCGCTCATGCGGCGCAGCCTAGGAGACCGGTGATCACGCCGGTCGCCTCGTGGACCGCTCCCCGTCCGCCGGGCATGCCTGCGAGCCGCCGTCCCGGGGCGGGCGGCGGCGCGACGGGTCGTGGAGTCAGGTGCGCAGCCGGGTGGTGGCGATGAGGATCTCGGTGCCGTCGGGCCGCCAGGTGCGCCACCGGTCGCCGACGCGTTGCACCCGGTACCCGGAGTGGACCTTGGTGTGGTGGCGCTCGCAGAGCAGGGCGGAGTTGCCGAGGCTCGTCTCGCCGCCATGTGCCCAGTGCAGGAGGTGGTGGACGTCGCAGAACCAGGTCGGGGCCTGGCAGCCGGCGAACACGCAGCCGGCGTCGCGCAGCTCGGCGGCGCGGCGGATGTGCGGCGGCACGATCCGCTGGGTGCGGCCGACGTCCAGCGGCAGCCCGTCGGGGTCGAGCACGACGCGGGTGAGGCCCGCGTCGCAGGCGATCCAGCGGGCGCGGGCGGCCGACAGGGTGGCGCCGGTGGCGGTGCGCGCCGCGCCGGGTGCGGTGGCGCTGCCGGTGAGGTCGGCCAGCGGCACGGTGACCACCACCTGCGGCTTGCTGCCCCGCAGGACCGGCAGGTCGCCGGTGGCGAGCTGGTTGTCGGCCAGCTGCACCAGCGCGTCGCCGGTGCGCTGGGGACGGGAGCGGTCGTCGCCGGCGCAGCGGGAGGCGGCCTGCACCGATTCCAGGGCGGTGGCGACCTTCTGCCCGCCGACGGCGTCGAGGTGCCCGCCGATGGTTCAGGTGCCGTCGGGGTGCTGCACGAGGGTGACCGCCCGCTCGGTCGCCGGGTCGGGCTCGGTGCCGTCGGGGTCGAGCTTGGCCAGGTAGTCCCCGACCGCCTGCTGCAGCTGCCGGTGGGTGCCGGTGCAGGCCAGCTGCACGAGTGCCGCCTCCACGGCGCTGACGTCGATGCCCTGCGCGCGGGCCAGATCGAGGTGGGCGGGGGTGACGATCACGGCGATGACGTCGACCTGGTCGGCGCCGATGCATCCCTGCGCGTAGGCGCGGGCGGTCGCCGGCAGCAGCTCCAGGGCGCGGCCGTGCCGGACCAGGTCACCGGCCCAGGCGCCGGAGATCCGCGGGACGCCGCGCAGCCAGCCGCGGACGGTCCGCGCGCCGTCGTGCTCGCTCGCGCCGCGCACGTCGCTGCGGCGAACCACCCGGGTCAGCTCGGCGTGCACCCGGTGGGCGGCGGCGACGAGCTCACGGGCCCGGTCGAGCAGCTCGGCGTCGCCCACCTCGTCCAGGTCGACCGCGGACAGGGCGTCGAGCGCGGAGGCCAGCTCACCCACCCCGACCACCTCCCGGCATCGCATCGAACGTGTGTTCGAGACTAGCCGATCGGGAGCGGCCACACAAGGCGAAAGGGCAGGTCAGCGGCCGGTTCGACTGTCCCCTGAGCCTGAGACGGGGCGCGTCAACCGACGCGCTCGGGCGCCGCGGCCGAGGAGCGCCGCCACGAGGCGTGCAGCCGCGCGTAGGGGCCGACGGCGTCGACCAGGTCGGCGTGCGTGCCGCGCTGGACCACCCGGCCCCCGTCGACGACGAGCACCTCGTCGGCGCGCTCGGCGGTGGACAGCCGGTGGGCGATCGTCAGCGTGGTGCGGCCCTCGGTGAGCCGGTCCAGCGCCAGGGTGAGCCGCCGCTCGGTGGCCGGGTCGACGGCGCTGGTGGCCTCGTCGAGGACCAGCAGGTCGGGCGCGGCGACGTGGGCGCGGGCGATGGCGACCAACTGCCGCTCCCCCGCCGACAGCGACTCGCCGCGCTGGCCGACCGCCGTCGCGACGCCGTCGGGCAGGCCGGAGAGCCAGTCGCCCAGGCCCAGCTCCTCGAAGGCCGCCGTCACCTCGGCGTCGGTGAGGCCCGGCCGGCCGTAGCGGACGTTGTCGGCGACGGTGGCGTCGAAGAGGAACCCGTCCTGCGGCACCATGCCCACCCGGCGGCGCAGGGAGGCGAACGCGACCTCGGTCAGCGGCACCCAGCCGCCGGCGTCGGAGCCGAGCAGCACGCGGCCCGCGGTGGGGTCCATGAGCCGGGTGACGAGCTTGGCGAACGTCGTCTTGCCCGAGCCGGTCTCGCCGACGACGGCGTAGCGGCGCTGCGGCGGGAGGACGAGGTCGACGTCGTCGAGCGCCGCGCGGGCGCCCGGGGCGTAGCGGAAGGTGACGTGCTCCAGCGCGACGCCGAGCGGCCCGGCGGGCAGCTCGCGGGCGGCGCCGGTGGCGGCGGGGTCGCGGACGTCGGGCTCGGTGTCGAGGACGTCGAGCACGCGGCGGAACCCGGCGATCGCGTTCTGGCCCTCGTTGAGCACCTCGGTGGCGGTCTGCACGGGGGCGACGAACAGCGTGACGAGGAACAGGAAGGCCACGAGGGTTCCGGCGCTGACCTGCCCGGCGAGGCCGAGCAGGACGCCGACGACGATGACGGCGGCGTTGGCGACGGCGGCCACGAGCTCGCCGCTGACGAACACCGCGGCGGTCACCTTCTGCGCGTCGACCTGGGCGCGGTAGTGCCGGCCGATGGAGCGGTCGAGGCGGGCCGCCGTCCGCTCGCGGATGCCGTAGGCGCGGACCGTGGAGGCGCCGACGACGGACTCCGAGACCGCGGCCAGCACGTCGCCGACCCGCTCGCGGACGATGCCGTAGGCCACCTGCAGGCGGCGGGCGAACCAGCGCACCGCGATCGCCAGCGGCACGAAGCAGACGACGACCAGCAGGGTCAGCTGCCACGAGTAGATCGACATGACGACGGTGGCGACGACCAGCTGGCCGAGGCTCACCACGCCGATGACGCCGCCCCACTGCATGAAGGTCGACAGCTGGTCGACGTCGCTCGTGACGCGGGAGACCAGCGAGCCGCGGCGCTCGCCCTGCTGGTGCAGCACCGACAGGTCGTGCACGTGCCGGAAGGCCCGCGCGCGCAGCCCGGCCAGCGCGGTCTCGGTGGTGCGGAAGAGCCGCACGTTCATCCGGTAGACCGCGACGCCGGTGACCAGCACGACGACGGCGCAGACGAGGACCAGCGTGCGGACCAGTCCGAGGTCGGGGCCGCCCGGGGCGAGCAGGCCGCGGTCGATGACCTGCTGGACGGCGATCGGCACGACCACGCGGCCGGCGGTGGCGACGAGCGCGAGCGCGAAGGTGGCGGGCAGGCCGCGGCGGAACTCCGGCAGCATCCGCAGCCCGCGCCGCAGCGTGGCGAAGGCGCCCTCGCGCCGCTCGCCGGTCGCGCTCACCGCGCTCACGCCGCCACCTCCGCCTGCGCGTAGGCGCGGACCAGGGCGGCGTAGCCGGGCACCGTGGCCAGCAGCTCCTCGTGGCTGCCGCGGGCGGTGACCCGCCCGTTCTCCAGCCACACCACCTTGTCGGCCAGCGCGATCGTGGCCTGCCGGTAGGCGACCACGACCACGGTGGAGGGGCGGTCGGCGGAGCGCAGCGCGTCGAGGATGCGGGCCTCCACGGCGGGGTCGACGGCGCTGGTGGCGTCGTCGAGGACCAGCAGGCGGGGCCGGCGGACGACGGCGCGGGCGAGCGCCAGGCGCTGCCGCTGGCCGCCGGAGAGCGTGGCGCCGCGCTCGCCGACCCGGGTGTCGAGGCCCTCGGGGAGCCGGTCGACGAAGTCGTCGGCGGCGGCCACCCGCAGCGCGGCGCGGACCTCGTCGTCGTCGTACCCGGCGCCGAGGGTGACGTTGCCGCGGACGGTGTCGTCGAACAGGAAGGTGCCCTGCGGCACGAACGCCGCCTGGCCGCTGACCTCGCCCTCGCGCAGCCGCCGGACGTCGACGCCGTCGAGCAGCACCTCGCCGCTCGCCGGGTCGACCAGCCGGACGAGCAGGCCGGCCAGCGTGGACTTGCCGGAGCCCGTGGGCCCGACGACGGCGACCGTGGAGCCGGCGGCCACCTCGAACGTGACCCCGGAGAGCACCGGCCGGCTCGCGCCGTCGAAGACGTGGTCGACCGCGCGCAGGCCCAGGCGCGCGCCGCCGTCGCCGGGGGCCGCGGCCTCCGGGCCGTGCGGGGTCTCCCCGGTGGCGTCGAGGACGGGGGTGACCCGGTCGAAGCCGGCGAGCGCGCGGGGCAGGTCGGCGAGCACCCAGCCGATCGCGCGGATGGGCAGCGCGAGGAGGGTGAACAGGTAGGCGATGCTCACCAGGTCGCCGGCGTCGGTGGCGCCCGAGGCGACCCGGCCGGCGCCGACCACCAGCACCGCGAGGGTGCCCAGGTTGGGCAGCGCCTCCATGAGCGGGTCGAACAGGCCGCGCACCCGGCCGACCGCGACCAGGCCGTCGCGCAGCTCCTCGGCGCGCTCGGTGAACCGGGCGCTCTCGACGTCCTCGCGGCCGAGGGTCTTCACCACGAGGCCGGCGTCGAAGCTCTCGTGGGCGATCTCGCTGACCTCGGCGCGCAGCTGCTGCGCGCGCTGCATGCGCGGGCTCATCACCTGCGAGTAGACGGCGTTGAGCACGAACACCAGCGGGAAGACGACGAGGCCGACCAGGGCCAGCAGCGGGTCGGTGAGCACGAGCGCGACGACGGTGATCGCGATCATCACCAGCGTGCCGCAGGCGAAGGGCAGCGGGGAGACGAAGTACCAGGCCGACTCGACGTCGGAGTTGGCGTTGGACAGCAGCTGCCCGGTGGGGTGGCCCTGGTGCCAGGACAGCGGCAGCCGCAGGTACTGCGCGGTGACGCGGCGGCGGTAGTCGGCCTGCAGCCGGTAGGCCATGATCCCGGCGAACAGGCGGCGGCCGAGGATGCCGAGGATCTTGAGCAGCGCGACGCCCATGAGCACGGCGACGGCGAGGGTGAGCGCGCCGGCGGTGGTGTCGCCGTCGGCGAAGGCCGGGAGCACCACGCGGTCGGTGATCCCGCCGATGACGAACGCCGACAGCACGGTCATGCCGGCGTAGAGGCTGCTGGCGAGGACGGCGAGCGTGAACATCGTCCGCTGCTCGCGGATGGCCAGGCCGACGTGGCGCAGACCCCGCCGGACGACGGCGTCTCTGGCGCGGGGCACGGTTCTCCTCGGGGTCCGACCGCGGAGGTCCGCGGTCGTTAGTCAGGCTAACCGGTACCGCCGACAGGGGCCTGCGGGTTTTCCGGCTCGACGGGATCGGTAACCCCGCGCGGTGACCGATGCTTCCCGCCCCCTCGCCGCCCGGGAGCGCGCCGGGCTCGCCGACCTCCTCGACGAGCTCGGGCCCGACGCCCCGACCTGCTGCTCGGGCTGGACGACGGCCCACCTGGCCGCCCACCTGGTGACCCGCGACCGGCGGCCCGACGCGCTGCCGGGCTACGCGCTGGAGCGCACCCCGGTGGGCGACCGGCTGCACGCGCACGCCACCCGGCTGGAGGAGCGGCTGCGGGCGACGACGCCCTACCCGGAGCTGGTGTCCCGCGTGCGGGCGGGCGCGCCGGTGTGGATGCCGGGCTCCTGGGCGACGGCGTCGCTGGTGGACGGGCCGGAGTTCGCCATCCACCACGAGGACGTGCGCCGGGCGCAGCCGGACTGGGAGCCGCGGGCGCTGCCGCTGCGCGACGCCGACCGGCTGTGGGGCGCGGCGCAGCTGTTCGCCCGCTCGATGGCGCCGCGGTACCCCGGCGGGCTGGTGCTGCAGCGCAGCGACGTCCCCGGTCCCGGCAAGCGGATCCGCGCGGGCTCCGACGTCACGACCGTCGAGGGCGAGCCGCTCGAGGTCCTGCTGTGGGCGACCGGCCGGCGCGAGGTCGCCCGGGTCGCGGTCCGCGGGGGCGCCCCCGCGGAGTGAGTCCCGTGCAGGTCCGCGGGGGTGCAGGGGACGCCGTCAGGTGAGCGGGGTGTCCCTCTCGTGCCGGACGGGGACGCCGGCGCCGGCCAGGGCGGCCTTCACGTCGCCGATCCGGAGCGTGCCGAAGTGGAAGACGCTGGCCGCGAGCACCGCGTCCGCGCCGGCCTCCACCGCGGGCGGGAAGTGCTCGACCGCGCCCGCGCCGCCGCTGGCGATCACCGGCACGCTCACCTCGCGGCGGACCGCGCGGATCAGCTCGGTGTCGAACCCGGCGCGGGTACCGTCGGCGTCCATCGAGTTGAGCAGCACCTCGCCCACGCCGAGCTCCGCGGCCTGCACGACCCACTCGACGGCGTCGCGGCCGGTGCCGCGGCGCCCGCCGTGCGTGGTGATCTCGAAGCCGGAGTCGGTGACCGCGCCGTCGCGCGCCCGGCGGGCGTCGAGGGAGAGCACCAGCACCTGGTTGCCGAAGCGGTCGGCGATCTCGCTGATCAGCTCGGGCCGGGCCACGGCGGCGGTGTTGACCGCGACCTTGTCCGCACCCGCCCGCAGCAGCCGGTCGACGTCGTCGGGGCTGCGCACGCCGCCGCCGACGGTGAGCGGGATGAAGACGCTCTCGGCGGTGCGCCGGACGACGTCGTAGGTGGTCTCGCGGTCGCCGGAGCTGGCGGTGATGTCGAGGAAGGTCAGCTCGTCGGCGCCCTCGGCGTCGTAGACGCGCGCCATCTCCACCGGGTCGCCGGCGTCGCGCAGGTCGACGAAGTTGACGCCCTTCACCACCCGGCCGGCGTCGACGTCGAGGCACGGGATCACGCGGACGGCGAGGCTCACGACCCGGCCCCCCGGACCGCGTCGGCCTCGACCTCGACGAGCATGTCGGGGTGCAGGAGGGAGGCGACGCCGATCATCGCGGTGGCCGGCCGGACCGCGCCGAACACCTCGCCGTGCACGCGCCCGACCTCCTCCCAGCGGCCGGTGTCGGTGACGTACATGCGGGTGCGGACGACGTCGGCGGCGGACAGGCCCGCCGACTCCAGCGCGTCGACCAGCACGCCGAACGCGACCCGGGCCTGCGCGGCCATGTCGCCGGGGTGCACGACCTCGCCGTCGACGGTGGCGGTGCAGCCGCTCACCCAGGCGGAGTCCCCGGCGACGACGACGCGGCTGTAGCCGACGACGTCCTCCCACGGCCCGCCGGAGCCGATCCGCCGCACGGTCACGACGACGCCTCGCGGGTGACGGCGAGGGCCTCGGGCAGCGTGAAGGCGCCGGCGTAGAGCGCCTTGCCGACGATCGCGCCCTCGACGCCGACGGCGGTCAGGCCCGCCAGCGCCCGGATGTCGTCGAGCGAGCTGACGCCGCCGGAGGCGACCACCGGCTTCGGGGTGGCGGCGCAGACCTCGCGCAGCAGCTCGAGGTTCGGGCCGCGCAGCGTGCCGTCCTTGGTGATGTCGGTGACCACGTAGCGGGCGCAGCCCTCGGCGTCGAGGCGGGCGAGGGTCTCGTAGAGCTCGCCGCCCTCGCGGGTCCAGCCGCGGGCGGCCAGCCGGGTGCCGCGCACGTCGAGGCCGACGGCGATCCGGTCGCCGTGCTCGGCGATGGCGCGGGCGCACCACTCGGGCGACTCCAGCGCCGCGGTGCCGAGGTTCACCCGGCGGCAGCCGGTGGCCAGGGCCGCGGCCAGCGACTCGTCGTCGCGGATGCCGCCGGAGAGCTCCACGTCGACGTCGAGCTCGCCGACGACGCGGGCCAGCAGCTCGCGGTTGGTGCCGCGGCCGAAGGCGGCGTCGAGGTCGACCAGGTGCACCCACTCGGCGCCGTCGCGCTGCCACTGCAGGGCGGCGTCGAGGGGGTCGCCGTAGGAGGTCTCGCTGCCGGCCTCCCCCTGCACGAGACGGACGGCCTGGCCGTCGGCGACGTCGACGGCGGGGAGCAGCTGCAGGGTCGGCACGGCGACCAGCGTAGGGACCGGGCGAGGGTGACCTGCCTCGCCTCCGGCAGGCTGCGGCGGTGGAGTTCGCCGACGTCGTCCGCAGGCGCCGCATGGTGCGCGACTACGACCCCGACCGGCCGGTGCCCCCGGAGGTCCGCGAGCGGCTGCTCGCGCACGCCATCCGGGCGCCGTCGGCCGGGTTCACCCAGGGCTGGGCGTTCCTGGTGCTCGAGTCGCCCGAGGAGCGGGACCTGTTCTGGTCGGTGACCGCCTCCGACGGCGCCCCCGACGCGTGGCTCACCCGGATGCGCCGCGCGCCGCTGCTGGTGGTGCCGCTGTCGTCGAAGGACGCCTACCTCGACCGCTACGCCGAGCCGGACAAGGGCTGGACCGACCGCGACGAGGCGCGCTGGCCGGTGCCCTACTGGGACGTCGACGCCGGGATGGCCGCGCTGATGGTGCTGCTGACCGCCGTCGACGAGGGGCTCGGCGCCTGCCTGTTCGGGATCCCCGCCGAGCGGGTGGACCCCTTCCGCGACGCCTTCGGCGTCCCCGCCACCCACCGCCCGGTGGGCGTCGTCTCGGTCGGCTACCCCGGCGACGGCGACCGGCGCTCGCCGTCGCTCAAGCGCGGCCGGCGGGGCGTCGAGGAGGTCGTGCACCGGGGCCGCTGGGGCGCGGCTGGTTGACTCCCCCGCCGTGACCTCCTCGCGCGCCGTCCTCGTCACCGGTGGCTCCCGCGGCATCGGCCGGTCGATCGCCCGGGCCTTCGCCGGGCGGGGGGACCGGGTCGCCGTCCACTTCGGCAGCTCCCGCGAGCGCGCCGAGGCGGTGCTCGCGGAGCTGCCCGGGGACGGCCACGTCCTGGTGCAGGCCGACATGGCCGACGCCGCCGCGGTGGGCGCCATGGTCGACGAGGCCGCCGGGGCGCTCGGCGGCCTCGACGTGCTGGTCAACAACGCCGGCGTCTTCGTGGCCTCCCCGCCGCTGGAGTCCTCGTTCGAGCACTGGCGGCAGGTGTGGGAGCGGACGCTCGCGGTCAACCTGCTCGGCGCCGCGCACGCCACCTTCCGCGCCGTGCCGCACCTGCGGGCCGCCGGCGGGGGCGCCGTGGTGAACGTGTCCAGCCGCGGCGCCTTCCGCGGCGAGCCGCAGAACCCCGCCTACGGGGCGTCGAAGGCCGGGATGAACGCCTTCGCGCAGTCGATGGCGCTGGCACTGGCGCCGCTGGGCATCTCGGTCACCGCCGTGGCGCCGGGCTTCGTGCAGACCGAGATGGCCCGCGAGGTGCTCGACGGCCCCGGCGGCGACGCCGTGCGGGCGCAGTCGCCGTTCGGCCGGGTGGCCCGCCCCGAGGAGGTGGCCGCGGCGGTGCTGTGGCTCGCCTCGCCGGAGGCCCGCTTCAGCACCGGCACGATCGTCGACGTCAACGGCGCCTCCTACCTGCGCAGCTGAGCCTCACCCGGCGTGCGCCCCGGCCCAGTGCGGGCTGGTGATCAGGCCGAGCAGGTTGCCGAACGGGTCGGCGACGACGGCGGTCGCCCACCCCTCGCCGCGCACGGTGGGCGGCTGCACCACGGTGCCGCCGTGCGCCTCGAACCGGTCGACGGCGGCGGGCAGGTCGTCGACGTGCCAGTGGACGACGACGCCGGCGGGCCGGCCGACCGGCCAGGCGGCGTAGCGGGCGTCCATGACGCCGAGCTCGTCCTCGTCGTCGCCGAGGCGGAACTCGACGTAGGCCGGCGGCCCCTCCACCGGCCGCGCGAAGTAGGGCTGCACGCCGAGCAGGTCGGCGTACCACCGCACGGCGGCGGGCACGTCGTCGGCGGTCAGGGTCACGGTGGCCAGGCCTCGGAGCACGGGAGGGTCCCTCCGTCCGGCGGGCCGCCCGGTGCGTCCCGCTCGCCGACCACACTGCCGCGCAACGTGCTCACCTCCTGAGCACTTTCCACGGCATCCTCACCACCATGCGAGCCGACCGCCTCGTCGCCGCCCTGCTGGTGCTGCAGGCCCGCGGCCGGGTGACCGCCGCGTCGCTGGCCGCGGAGCTCGAGGTGTCGGTGGCCACCGCGCGCCGCGACCTCGAGGCGCTGTCGGCGGCGGGCCTCCCCGTCTACCCGCAGGCCGGCCGCGGCGGCGGGTGGCAGCTGCTCGGCGGCGCCCGCACCGACCTCACCGGGCTCACCGCGCCGGAGGCCCGCGCGCTGTTCCTGCTGCTCGGCCCGGCGTCCGGGTCCGCCCCGGCGGCGCCGGACTCCCGGGCGGCACTGCGCAAGCTGCTGCGGGCGCTGCCCGGCACCTTCCGCGCCGAGGCCGCGGCCGCCGCGGAGGCGGTCGTCGTCGACCCGGCCGGGTGGGGCGAGCGCGCCCGCGACCGGCCGGAGCTCGCGCCGCTGCTCGACGCGGTCGTCGGGCGGCGGGAGGTGGCGTTCGACTACGCCGGCCGCGGCGGTCCCCCGGCCCGGCGGCGCGCGCAGCCGTGGGGCCTCGTGGACAAGGACGGCACCTGGTACCTCGTCGCCGGCACGGCCCGGGGCCGGCGCACCTTCCGCGTCGACCGGATGGGCGCGGTAGCGCCCACCGGCGAGGTCTTCGAGCGACCGGACGGCCTCGACCTGCCGGGGGTGTGGGAGGAGGTGGTCGGCGAGCTGGAGCGCCGCCGCTCGCTCGTGGGCGCCCGCGTGCGCGTGCCCGCCCGGCTCGCGCCCGTGCTGCGGGACCGCTTCGGCCGGCACTGCGAGGCGGCGGGCCCGGACGACGACCTGGACGGCGACGGCCGGGCGGTGCTGCGGGTGGCCGCGCACACCGCCCGGTCGGTCGCGGAGCAGCTGGCCGGGTTCGGCGGCGCGGTCGAGGTGTCGGAGCCGGCCGCGGTGCGCGCGGAGCTGGCCGCGATCGGGGCGGAGCTGGTCGAGCGCAACCGCGGGTGAGAGCGGCCTCATCGCCGTCTCACCCCGCCGTCACCGCGGCCCCGGAGCGTGGCGGCGTGGACTCCGCCGTGCTCGCCCCCGCCCCCGTGCCGCCGTCGTGGCCGCCGTCGCTGCAGGTCCTGCTCGGTGAGGAGGCGCCGGAGCTGTGGTCCGCCGTCCTCGGCCCGCTCGGCGGGCGGCTGCGCACCCTCGCGCCGGTCACGGTCACGCTGCGGCCCGACGCCGCGGCCACGGTGCGCTGGAGCGCCGTCGTCGACTGGGCCGACGGGCGCGCGACGCGGGAGTCCCTCGCCGCGACCACCGGCGCGGAGGTCCCCGCGGGGGCGGCCGTGCTGGCCGGCGACGTCGGCGGGGAGACGGTGACCGTGGGCCTGTGGCGCTGGCCGCTGGACCCGGCGCTGCCCGGGCTGGCCTGGGCGGCCTCGGCGGCCGGGGTGGCGCGGCGGCTGGCGGAGCTGGGCGTCGACGCCGGGGCGCCGCGGCTGCGGCTGCGCGCCTACCGGCCGGTCCGGCGGGCCGTGGTGGAGGTGACCTCGCCGGCCGGGCGCTGGTTCCTCAAGGTGGTCCGCCCGTCCGCGGCCGCCGGCCTCGCCGCCCGGCACGCCGCGCTCGTCCCGGCGGTGCCGGTGCCCCCGGTGCTCGCCGCCACCGACGACGGCGTGCTCGTGCTGCCCGCGCTGGCCGGGACGCCGATGCGCGAGGCGCTCGGCGGCGACCCCGCCGTCCTGCCGCCCCCGGCCGCGCTGGAGGAGCTGCTCGACGCTCTGCCCCCGCTCGGCCTGCCGGCGCTCGCCCCGCCCGGGCGCCGCGACCCCACCGACCCGCTGCCCCGGCTGCGCGGGCACGCTGCGGTGCTCGGGATGGTGTGCCCGGGGCTGGCGCCCCGGCTGGAGCGGCTGACCGCCGTGGTGGCGGCCGCCGTGGAGCGCCGGCCGGTGGTGCCGGTGCACGGCGACTTCTACGAGGCCCAGCTGCTGGTCGACGGCGGCGCGGTCGTGGGGCTGCTCGACGTCGACACCGCCGGGCCGGGCGCGCGGGCCGACGACCGGGCCACGCTGCTCGGCCACCTGCTGCTGCTCGAGCGGCTGGCCGCCGACCCGGCGCCGGTCGCGGCCTACCGGGCGCGGGTGGAGGCGGTGGCCGGCGGCGGGGCGGACCTGGCCGCGCGGGTGGCCGGCGTGCTGGTGGGCCTGGCCACCGGCCCGTTCCGGGTGCAGCAGGCGGGGTGGGCGGAGGCGACCGAGGCCCGGGTGGCGCTGGCCGAGGAGGTCATGAGGACGTCCTCATCCCGATGAGCGGGCGCTCACCGCGGTCTCCCGGGGGCCTCACCGGCGGCGGACACCGTGGGAGGTGTCAGCAGTTCGACCCCTGAGGAGGACCCCGTGACCACTCGCCCCGCCACCTGGAAGGTCGTCACCTTCGGCACCGCGCTCGCCGGCCTCGGCATCGCCGGCGCCGGCGCCGCCGCGGCCGACGACGACCGGCCCGCCCCGCAGCCGGCCGCCGTGTCGGTCGCCGCGCACGACGGCGCCGACGACACCCCCGACGCCGCGGCCGCTCCCGCCCCGGCCGCCGACGCCTCGCCCGAGACCGCCGACTCCCCCGCCGAGAGCGCCGTCGACAGCCCCGACGCCGCCCCGGTCGCCCCGGCCGCCGACGCCTCACCCGAGACCGCCGACTCCCCCGCCGAGAGCGCCGTGGACAGCCCGGACGTCGTCCCCGCCCCGCCGGTCGCCGACGTCGACAGCCCGGACGTGCAGACGCCCGACGTCCACACGCCGGACGTCCACACCCCCGACACCGACACCCCCGACACCGACGACTGACCGGAGGGCCGCGCCGGCCCCCGCCGGCGCGGCCCGCGGATGAGGAACCGCTCATCCGCCTCTCCCGGTCCCCTCACCCCGGGTGGGGACCGTGGACCCCGACAGCGAGACGAGACCCTGGAGGACCCCGTGACCCGCCGCCCCGCCACCTGGAAGGTCGTCACCCTCGGCACCGCGCTCACCGGCCTCGGCCTGGCCGGGATCGGTGTCGCCGCCGCCGCGGACGACGGCTCCGCGCAGCCGACCGCGGCCGTCGCCGCCGCCGTCGACACGGCCGACGACACCCCCGACGCCGCTCCCGACGCCGTGCCCGCCGCCCCCGCGGCAGACGCCTCGCCCGAGACCGCCGACTCCCCCGCGGAGAGCGCCGTCGACACCCCGGACACCACCCCCGACGACGCGACCCCCGACGACGTCACCCCCGACGCGGACGACACCCCGCTCGACTGACCCCCGGCACCCCGCGGCCCCGGTCCCCTCGCGGGGGCCGGGGCCGCGGCGCGTCTCAGGCCGCGAGGCGGTAGCCCATCCCGCGCACCGTCTCGATGCGGTCGGCGCCGAGCTTGCGGCGCAGGTACCGCACGTACACGTCGACGACGTTGGAGCCCGGGTCGAAGTCGTAGCCCCAGACGTGGCTGAGCAGCTGCTCCCGGGCGAGGACCTGCCCCGGGTGGCGCAGGAAGGTCTCCGCGAGGGCGAACTCGCGCGCCGAGAGGTCGACGGTGCGGTCGCCCACGCTGGCCCGGCGGGTGCGCAGGTCCAGCGACAGGTCGCCGGCGGTGAGCACCCTGACCTCGCCCTGCCGCGCGCCGGCCAGCCGCAGCCGCACCCGCGCCAGCAGCTCCTCGAACCGGAACGGCTTGGCCATGTAGTCGTCGGCGCCGCCCTCGAGCCCGGCGACGGTGTCCTGCACGCTGTCGCGGGCGGTCAGCACGACCACCGGGACCGCGTTGCGCTCGGCCCGCAGCGCGCGCAGCACCGCGAACCCGTCGAGGACGGGCAGGCCGATGTCGAGCACGACGAGGTCGAACTCCCCGCCGCGGGCGTGGTCGAGCGCGGACAGTCCGTCGCCGACCACCGTGGTGGCGAACCCGTTGGCCCGCAGGCCCTTCTCGACGAACGCGGCGATCCGCGGCTCGTCCTCGGCGATCAGCACCCGGCTCACCGGGGACCTCCCTCGGTCGGTACGGGGTCGGGCACCCGGTCGGACAGCGCCGGGGTCGCCAGGTCGTCGTCCACGGTGTCCAGCGGGTCGTCACCCTGGTCGTCCGGCTCGGGCGGGGCGACGCGCGCGGGGAGCACCAGCGTGAAGGTGGCGCCCTCCCCCGGGCGGCTGTGCAGCTCGACGCGGCCGCCGTGCGCGGCGGCGATCGCCCGCACGATCGACAGGCCGAGCCCCGCGCCGTCGCTGCGGCGGGCACCGGCGCTGCCACGGGCGAACCGCTCGAAGACCCGCTCCTGGTCGGCGGCGGCGATGCCGGGGCCCGCGTCGTCCACCCACACCAACAGGTCGGCGCCGCTGAGCCGGCTGCCGAGCACCACCCGGTCGCCGGGCCCGGTGTAGCGGACGGCGTTGTCCGCGAGCGCCACCACGGCCTGGGTGAGCCGCTGCGGGTCGAGCAGCAGGTCGGCGCGCGCGACGGCGCCGAGCCGCCAGTCGCGGTCCCCGAGCCGGCGCACCTTGCCGAACACCTCGGCGGTCAGCTCGGCGACGTCGACCGGCTGCGGGCGGACGAACTCCGGCTGCTCGGCGCGGGCGAGCAGCAGCAGCTCGGAGACCATGCGGTTCATCCGCTCGAGCTCGTCGTCGACGAGGGCGACGGTGGCCCGGACGTCGTCGGGGTCGGCGGGGTCGAGGACGTCGAGGTGGCCGCGGACGATGGTGATCGGCGTGCGCAGCTCGTGTCCGGCGTCGTCGAGGAACCGGCGCTGCGCGGCGACCCCGCCCTCGACCCGGTCGAGCATCGCGTTCACGGCGCGGGCGAGGCCGGTGAGCTCGTCGTCGGGGCGGCCCTCGACGGGGATCCGGCCGGACAGGTCGGTCTCGGTGATGCCCTGGGCGGTGGCCGCGACCTCCCGCACCGGGGCGAGCACGCGCCCGGCCACCACCCAGGCGCCGGCGGCGGCGAGCAGCACGGTGACCGCGCCGACGGCGAGCATCAGCTGCGCGGTGTCGTCGGCGGCCTGCCGCTCCTGGTCGGCGAAGTAGGCGACGACGGCGACCCCGCGCGCCGGGTCGCCCTCCAGCGTCACCGGCACGGCGAGGTAGCGGACCTCGCCGGCGCCGCTGGCGTACCGGCCGGACGTGGGCTCGCGGACGTCACCGGCGAGGCGGGCGAACGCGGCGTCCTCGCTCAGCAGCACCGGCGCCTCGATGCGGCTCTGGAAGCGGTAGGCGCCGTCGACGTAGCCGAGGAACTTCTCGTTCGGCCGGGCGAGGTTGTAGGTGATGACCGTCTGGAGCACGTCGGCGACCGAGGCGAAGGGCTCCCCGGTGTCGGGGTCGATGCCCGAGGCGGTGATCCGGTCGAACTCCTCGACCTCCGCGGCGAGCGCCACGTCCATCCGCTCGTCGGTGGCGCGCACCAGCAGCCGCCAGGTCACCAGCGTCACCAGGGCCAGCGCCAGCAGGACCAGCAGCAGCGCCCAGCCGATGATGCGCACGCGGGCGGCGCGGGGCGTCAGCCGACGCCGGGCGGCCGCGCGCCACCCGGCCGCCGGGGCCGGCTCCTCGCTCATCGGTCAGTCGTTCCCGTCGTCGTCACCGTCGTCGTCAACGTCGTCGCCGCCGTCGTCGTCCCCGCCGTCGTCGTCACCGTCGTCCCCCGGGCCGTCGTCGGGCAGCGGCGGCGGCGGGACGACGTCAGTGGCCGGCGGCGCGGGCTGCGGGGCGGGGGCGGGCTGCGGTGCGGGCGTCGGCGCGGACGTCGGCACGGGCTCCTGCGCCGGTTCCGCCGAGGGGCCGGGGTCCGGGAACGGCGACGGGCCGGACGGCTCGCGGGCCGGCACGTCGATGCGGGCGGGCACCGCCGGCGGGCCCCCGCCGGCCGGGCCGAGCAGCGCCCACGCGGTGCCGCCGGCCAGCAGGACGACGGCGAGGCCGGCCAGGACGGCGAGCAGGAGGCGGGAGCGCACGGCGCCGAGCCTCGCCCGCCGCGGTGGCCGGCCGGTGAGACGGCGGTGAGAGCACTCTCATCCACCGGGGCCGCCGCCATCTCCTGCTCAGCCGAGGTCGGTGGTGGCCCCCACGACGACGAGGTCGGCGGTGTGCGACCCGGCCGTGTCCACCGTGGGCGGGCGCGGCTCGAAGCCGGGCAGCCCGTCGAGCCCGGTGCTGCCGTCGACGACCCGCAGCCGCAGCGGCCCGCCGCCCGCCACGGTCACCGTCGCCTCGAGGCCCTGCTCCGGCGGGGCGTGGAAGGTCAGCCACAGCCGGTCCTCCCCCACCGCCCCGGCCGGCACGTCGCGGGCCTCCGCGCGCGCCGCCACGACCCGGCCGCCGCCGGTGTCCAGGTCGAGCACGACGAAGCCGACCGCCCGCTGCGGCGTCACCCGCACGGTCACCGTCCGCTCGTCGCCGGTCCTCCGGTCCTCGAGCACCTCGACCGTCGACGGGGTCAGCCCGGCGTCCTCGGCGGGTCCCGCCGCGACCGGGACGCCGCGCACGTACGGGTAGTCGTGCGGCAGCGTGCGCGGGGTGCCGACGTAGCGCGCCGCCTCCTCGCCCGGCCGCGCCTCGGTGCTGAACCACCACGCCTCGCCGGTGTCGGCCTCCAGCGCGTACGCCAGCCGGCTCGGCACCGGGTGCTGCTGGTCGAAGCGGTCCACCGCGAGCCCCGCCGCCGTCAGCAGCAGCGCCAGGCCGGCGGCGGCCGCGGGCACGGCCAGGGTCCGCCACGGCGCCGGGCCGGCGGGGAACAGGCCCTCCAGCACCGGCAGCAGGGCGAGCAGCAGCAGGGCCACGACCGCCGCGGGCGCGGCCGCGCCGGCCAGCCCGAGGGCCGGGAAGAACAGCGCGACGGTGGGAGCGAGCACGACGACGGCGACCGCGCCGGCGACCGCGCCGCCGAGGAGGGCCACCCGCGCCGGCAGCAGCCCCGCGAGCACCCCGGCCAGCACCGGGAGCGCGGCCAGGTAGGACCCGCCCGGCGCCAGCCCGGCGAGGACGGCCGCGAGGACGGCGAGCACCGCGAGCGCCCCGGTGCGCAGCGCCGCCTCGCCGAGCCGGCGGCGCAGGAGCGCGTACCAGGCCAGCACGACGACGGCGACCAGGGCGACCGCCGCCAGCCGGAACCAGCCGGGCCGCCAGGGGTCGGTCATCCCCGCGTAGCCGGGCCGCACCAGCGCCAGCAGCCGCCACAGCCCGCCGACCGCCAACGGCGCCAGGACGAGCGGCACCAGCGCGGCGGCCGTGCCGAGCAGCGTCCGGGGCAGCGACGACCCGCGCCGCCGGTCGACGGCCGCCAGCAGCACGACGCCGAGCACCGCCGCGGCGGCCAGCGGCCAGATCAGCGACCCGGGGTAGCGCGCCAGCCCCGTCGGCAGCGGGAAGTAGGTGGCGTCGTCGGGGGCCGGGCGGGCCAGGGCGGCGAGGTCGGCGCCGCCCAGTTCCCGGGTCAGGGCCAGGGTGTTGTCGCCGAGCGCCTGCAGCGTCCGGCGGTCCAGCCGCGACGGCGTGTCCTGCGGGGTGTGGTACGCCGCGCTGCCGTCGATGAAGGCCGTGTTGACGCCGGTGAAGCCGCCGTCGGCGAGCAGCACGCTGAGGTCGGTGTCGTTGGGCAGCGTCCGGTAGACCTCGACGGCGAAGCTGCTGGCCACCGGGTGCGGCACGGCGGCGGCGTAGCGCTCGGCCAGCGCGGCGTTGCCGCGCGAGGTCTCGAACGCGATCGGCGGGCCCGACGTGCCGCGCGCCTCGAGGTTGAGCACCACCCCGCCCTGCGCGGCCAGCGGGTGGCTCGCGGCGAACGCCTCGGCGCCGCACAGGCAGGCCTCCTCGGCGTCGGTGAGGACCACCACGACGTCGTTGCGCAGCGGCTCGCCCGCCGTCAGCGCCCGCACCGTCTCCAGCAGCGCGGCCACGCCCGCGGCGTCGTCGGCGGCCCCGGGGCCGGTCTCCACCGAGTCGGTGTGCGCCACGAGGAACAGCCGGCCGGTGCTCGCCGTGCCCGGCAGGACCGCGACGACGTTGCGCAGCCGGGCCATCTCGGTCTCCCCCGGCCCGGCCTGCCCGGTGCCGACGGCGTTCTGCACCCGGGTGTCGAGCCCGAGCGCGGTCAGCTGCGCCACCAGCCCGTCGACGACGCGGGCGTGCGCGTCGCTGCCGGTCAGGTGCACCTCGCCGGCGATCTCCTCGACGGTGACGCCGGCGCGGGCGGCGCTGAAGGCGGTCGCGGGGGCGTCGGCCGGCGCGGGGGCCGGCGGCTGCAGCGCGAGCACGCTCCACGCCGCGAGGCCCGCCAGCAGCAGGAGGACGGCGAGCGACCCGAGCAGCCGGCCGCGGCGCTCCGGGACCGGGGCGGACGGGCGCGACGCGGGCAACGGGCCTCCTGTGCCGGGTGCGGGACCGGGCAACCCTAGGGGCGGCGGGGGGAGACTCCGGGGATGCCGGCCGCAGCGTGGACCCGCCGAGCCGGGCGCCGCACCAACCTGGGCCTGCTGGTCCTGCTCGCGCTCGCCGGCGTCACCGGGGTGCTCGCCTTCGGCGTGGGCACGCCGCTGCCCTCCCGCGTGGTCGCCGTCGCGCACGGCGCCGCGGGCCTGGGCCTGCTGCTGCTCGTGCCGTGGAAGGCCGTCGTCGTGCGCCGGTCCCGGGCCCGCACCCGCGGGCGGCGCGACCCGGCGGTCGCCTGGGCGCTGGCCGGGCTCACCGGGCTCACCGTCGCCACCGGGGTGCTGCACGGCGTCGCCGGCACCACCGTCGGCGGCGTCGGGGTGCTGCAGGTGCACGTCGCCGCCGGCGTGGCCACCGGGTTGCTCGTGGTGCTGCACGCCGTGGGCAGCCGGCAGCGGCCGCGGCGCACCGACGCGTCCCGGCGGGCGCTGCTGCGGACCGGCGGCCTCGCGGCCGGGTCGCTCGCGCTGTGGGCGGGGCTGGAGGGCGTCCTGCGGCTGACCGGCGCGCCGGGCGCCCGGCGGCGGGCCACGGGCTCGCACGAGCGCGGCAGCGGCGACCCGGCGGCCATGCCGGTGACCCAGTGGTTCACCGACGTCGTGCCCGACGAGCCCGGGCGCACGCTCGACCTGGTCGCCGGCGGGCGCACCAGCGCGCTGCGGGTCGCCGCCCTCGACCGCGGCGACACGGTCACCGCCGTCCTCGACTGCACCGGCGGCTGGTACGCCGACCAGGAGTGGCGCGGCGTGCGGCTGGACCGGCTCCTGGCCGGCACCGGCCTGCCCGCCGGCGGCAGCGTCGACGTCGTCAGCGTCACCGGGTACCGCCGGCGGCTGCCGCTGGCCGACGCCGGGTCGCTGCTGCTGGCCACGCACTGCGCCGGGGAGCGGCTGTCGGCGGGCCACGGCGCGCCGGTGCGGCTGGTGGCGCCGGGCCGGCGCGGCTACTGGTGGGTCAAGTGGGTGGCGCGGGTGGAGGTGGTCGACGCGCCGTGGTGGCTGCAGCCGCCCGTGCCGCTCCAGTAGCTAGAGAGTCGCCAGCCAGTTCGTCAGCAGCTGGGCGCCGGCGTCGCCGCTCTTCTCCGGGTGGAACTGGGTGGCCGACAGCGCGCCGTTCTCCACCCCGGCGACGAACCGGTCGCCGTGCTCGGCCCACGTGACCTTCGGCGGCGCGAGCGGGCCGGGGCGGCCGTCCTGGCCGAGGGGGAACTCCCGCACGCCGTAGGAGTGCACGAAGTAGAAGCGCTCGTCGGCGATCCCGTCGAACAGCACGGTGTCCTCGGGTGCGGAGACGGTGTTCCAGCCCATGTGCGGCAGCACCGGCGCCTGCAGCGCCTCCACCGTGCCGGGCCACTCGCCGCAGCCCTCGGCGTCGCGCCCGTGCTCGACGCCGTGCTCGAAGAGCACCTGCATGCCCACGCAGATGCCGAGCACCGGGCGCCCGCCGGCCAGCCGACGGCCGATGGTGCGCGGTCCGTCGACGGCGCGCAGCTCCTGCATGCAGTGCGCGAACGCCCCGACGCCGGGCACGACGAGGCCGTCGGCGTCCAGCGCGGCCTGCCGGTCGGCGGTGACGGTGACGTCGGCGCCGACGCGGGTCAGCGCCCGCTCCGCGGACCGCAGGTTGCCCGAGCCGTAGTCGAGGACGACCACCTTCTTCACGTCAGCCACGGTACGTGGAAGGTGCCGGGCGCCCGCCGGGATTCCCGGGCGCCCAGGGCAGCACGGTGAGCTCCGGCCACACCGACCGCCAGCGGGCGGCCTTGGCCTCGTAGACCGCCCGCGGCGCGGGGCTGGCCGGGTTGGGGCGGACGACGAGGCCGAGCAGGTCGCCGAGGCCGAACGGCGCGTACAGCCGCGGCCGGCCGTCCTCGACCGTCACGGCGACCGCGCAGCACGGCGCGGCGAACACGTCGACGGCGTCGGTGCACGAGCGGAACGGCGCCGGCGGCGCGGTGCCGAAGCGGCCGGCGTACCAGAGGTGCACCCGCGCCTGGTTGCGGATCTCGACCGGCACGGCCAGGTCGGCGAACAGCTCCGCGCCGCGCCGGATGACCGCGTCCTCGGCGTCCCAGGACGGGTCGTCGTCCCAGTAGGAGAGGTCGGCGTCGCGGATGCCGGTGCCCGGCGGGCGGCCGGTGAGCCCGTTCCACGCCGTCTGGAACAGCAGCCCGGCGGTCAGCCACCACTCCCCCGCGCCGAGCGCGGGCGCCCGCTCGAGCACCGCGGCGACCGTCGGGTCGCCGAGCACCAGGCCGAGGAACCGGTCGGCGTCGCTCAGACGAGCCTCAGGATCCCCGAGGCGGTGGCCAGCAGCGCGGCCACCAGCAGGACGAGGGCGAAGAACACCTGCGGGCCGGTGCGGCCCCGGGTGTCGTGGTCGGCCCGCCAGATGCTCCACGCCCCGCCGAGCAGGAACCCGCCGAGGACGACGAGGACGACGCCGAAGTTCACCTAGAGCGCGCCCTTGGTGGAGGGCACGCCGGTGATGCGGGGGTCGAGCGCGACGGCGGTGCGCAGCGCCCGGGCCAGGGCCTTGAACTGGCCCTCGACGATGTGGTGGGCGTCGCGGCCGGCGTAGAGCACGCGCACGTGCAGGGTGATCCGCGCGTTGAACGCGAAGGACTCCAGCACGTGCTTGGTGAGCGACGTCGGGTAGTCCGGGCCGATCATCGGCGTCATGGTCTCGGGCTCGGCGTGCACGAAGTACGGCCGGCCGGAGAGGTCGACGGCGGCCTGCACGAGCACCTCGTCCATCGGGATCGTGGCGTCGCCGTAGCGGGTGATGCCCCTCTTGTCGCCCAGCGCCTCGGCGAACGCCTGTCCCAGGGCGATGGCGACGTCCTCCACCGTGTGGTGGGCGTCGATGTGCAGGTCGCCGTCGGCCCGCACGGTGAGGTCGATGCCGCTGTGCTTGGACAGCGCCGTCAGCATGTGGTCGTAGAAGCCGACCCCGGTGCTGACCGAGCTCTTCCCGGTGCCGTCGAGGTCCAGCTCCACGACGAGCTTGGTCTCGCTGGTGGCGCGCTCCACGCGGGCGGTACGGCTCATGGCGCTCAGTCTCCCAGGCGGTGCTCGGGGGCCACCTCACCCAGGGCGGTGAGGAAGGCGTCGGTCTCGGCGGGCGTGCCGGCGGTGACCCGCAGCCAGCCGGGGATGCCGACGTCGCGGACGAGGACGTCGTGCGCCAGCAACGCCTTCCAGGCGGCGGACGCGTCGGCGAACCGGCCGAAGAGGACGAAGTTGGCGTCGCTCGGCACGCTGGTCAGGCCGAGGGAGGGCAGCGCGGCGAGGATCCGGTCTCGCTGCTCCTTGACCGCGGCGACGGTGGCCAGCAGCGCGTCGGTGTGCGCCAGCGCGGCGCGCGCGGCGGCCTGGGTGAGCGAGGACAGGTGGTAGGGCAGCCGGACCAGCTGCACCGCGTCGACGACGGCGGGGTCGGCGGCGAGGTAGCCCAGCCGCAGGCCGGCCATCCCGAACGCCTTGCTCATGGTGCGGCTGACCACCAGCCGCGGGCGGCCGGGCAGGAGGGCCAGGGCCGACGGCGTGCCGGTGCGGGCGAACTCCGCGTAGGCCTCGTCGACGACGACCACGCCCTCGGTGGCGTCGTACAGCCGCTCGATCGTCTGCAGCGCGACCGCCGTGCCCGTGGGGTTGTTCGGGCTGGTCACGAAGACGACGTCGGGGCGCACCTCGCGCACCTGCGCGACCGCGGCCTCGGCGTCGATGGTGAAGTCCGCGCGGCGGTGCCCGTCGATCCACCCCGTGCCGGTGCCGGCGGAGATGATCGGGTGCATCGAGTACGACGGCGTGAAGCCCAGCGCGGTGCGCCCGGCGCCACCGAAGGCCTGCAGCAGCTGCTGCAGCACCTCGTTGGAGCCGTTGGCCGCCCACACCTGCGCCGGCTCGACGCGCTCCCCGCCGCGGGACAGGTAGGCGGCGAGGTCGGTGCGCAGCGCGACGGCGTCGCGGTCGGGATAGCGGTTGAGCTCCAGCGCGGCGTGCCCGAGCGCCTCGCCGAGGCTCGCGAGCAGCTCCGCGGGCAGCGGGTGCGGGTTCTCGTTGGTGTTGAGCCGGTGGGTGACCTGCAGTTGCGGGGCGCCGTAGGGCGTCCGGCCGCGCAGCTCCGGCCGCAGCGGGAGCTCGTCGAGGGACGTCACCGCTCCTGCCGCACCCGGACGGCGGCCGCGTGCGCGGGCAGGTCCTCGGCGTGGGCGAGCGCGTCGACGTGGCCGGCCACCTCGGCGAGGGCCTGCTCGTCGTACTCGACGACGTGGATGCCGCGCAGGAACGACTGCACCGACAGGCCGCTGGAGTGCCGGGCGCAGCCGCCGGTGGGCAGCACGTGGTTGGAGCCGGCGATGTAGTCGCCGAGTGACACCGGGGACCAGGCGCCGACGAAGACCGCGCCGGCGTTGCGCACCCGCAGCGCCACCTCGCGGGCGTCCCGGGTCTGGATCTCCAGGTGCTCGGCGGCGTAGGCGTCGACCACCGCGAGGCCGGCGTCGACGTCGTCGACCAGCACGATCCCCGACTGGCTGCCGTCGAGCGCGGTGAGGATGCGCTCGGAGTGCTTGGTGGCCGCCACCTGGGCGGGCACGAGGTCGAGGACGGCGTCGGCCAGCTCCTCGCTGGGAGTGACCAGGACCGCGCCGGCCAGCGGGTCGTGCTCGGCCTGGCTGATCAGGTCGGCGGCGACGTGCACCGGGTCGGCGGTGTCGTCGGCGAGGATCGCGACCTCGGTGGGGCCGGCCTCGGAGTCGATGCCGATGAGGCCGCGCAGCAGCCGCTTGGCGGCGGTGACGTAGACGTTGCCGGGGCCGGTGACCATGTCGACCGGCTCGCAGGAGCCCGCGCCGTAGCCGAAGACGGCGATGGCCTGGGCGCCGCCGACGGCGTGCACCTCGGTGACGCCGAGCAGGGCGCACGCGGCGAGCACGCCGGGGTCGGGCAGCCCGCCGTGGTCGCGCTGCGGCGGGCTGGCGACGGCGATCGACTCGACGCCGGCGATCTGCGCCGGGACGACGTTCATGACCACGCTGGACAGCAGCGGGGCGAGCCCGCCGGGCACGTAGAGGCCGACGCGGCGCACCGGCACCCAGCGCTCGGTGACCGTGCCGCCGCGCACGACCTGGGTGGTCACGTCCGTGCGGGCCTGGTCGGCGTGCACCTTCCGCACCCGGGCGATCGACTCCTCCAGCGCGGCGCGGACCTCGGGGGCCAGGCCGTCGAGCGCCGCCTGGATCGCCGCCGGCGGGACGGTGAAGTCCTCGGCGTCGACGCCGTCGAGGCGGGCGGTGATCTCGCGGACCGCCCGGGCGCCGCGGAGGCGCACGTCCTCGCACAGCGGCCGGACGGTGGCCAGGACCGAGTCGATGTCGGTGGCCGCGCGCGGCAGCAGGCCGGCCAGGTCGCGGACCCCCGGCAGCGCGGATCCGCGCAGGTCGATGCGGGCGAGCACGGGCGGGCCTCCGGGAGGGCGGGACGGGGAGGGGACGACCTCCCAGGGTAGTCGGGGCGGCCGGGGGCCTCGCCGTCGCGCCCGGGCCGCCCGGCCGCCCGTAGGCTCCGGCCCGTGGGTGACCTCGTCCCGCTGTTCCCGCTCGGGACGCCGCTGTTCCCGGGGATCGTGCTGCCGCTGCACGTCTTCGAGCCGCGCTACCGGGCCCTGGTGCGCGACCTGCTGGCGCTGCCCGAGGGCGGCGAGCGGCGGTTCGGCGTGGTGGCCATCCGCCAGGGCTGGGAGGTCGAGCGGGTGGCGCCCGCCGAGGCGCTCTACGACGTCGGCTGCACCGCGCTGCTGCAGGCGGTGCGCCCGCAGCCCGACGGCGGGTTCCGGATCGTCGCGGTCGGCGGTGAGCGGTTCCGGCTGCTGGACGTCGTCGTCGGGGAGGACCCGCCCTACCTGCAGGCCGAGGTCGAGTGGCTGGCCGACGAGGAGGCCGCCGAGGAGGCCGCGGGCGACCGCGAGGAGGTCCTCGACGAGCCGGCCGACAGCGGCGCCCCGGCACCCGACCAGCTCGACGAGGGGCTGGTGGCCGCCGCGGCGCGCGGGTCGCTGGGGCTGCTCGAGCGCGGCGTGGGCGACCTGTTCACCCGCTACGTGACCGCCGTCGCCGGGCTGCAGGCCGGCCTCGACGGCGAGGAGGTGGGCCGGGCGGCGGAGCTGGCCGGCGCCGGGGAGGACCCGACGGGTGCCGCGGCGCTGCTGGAGGCGGTGGCCGGCGACCCGCGGGCGCTGTCCTACCTGGTGGCCTCGGCGGCGCTGCTCACCACCGAGGACCGGCAGGCGCTGCTGGCGGAGTCGGCCACCCGGCGGCGGCTGGCCACCGAGAGCCGGATGCTGCGCCGCGAGCTGACGCTGCTGGAGACCGTGGGCGCGGTGCCCGCGGCGCTGCACCAGTTCGCCGGCGAGACCAGCCTGAACTAGTCCCGGCCGAGGTCGTCCCGGCCCAGGTCGTCCCGGCCCAGGTCGTCCCGGCCCAGGTCGTCCCGGCCGGCGAACAGCGCCGCCACGACGTAGACGAGCAGCGCGGCGAACGGGCCCACCGCGAGCCCGGGCAGCGAGGACAGCTGCAGGCCGGTGGTCACCCGGGCGCCGACGTCGGCCAGCTGCTCGGCCGTCGGGCCGGGAGCCACGAGCTCCCCCAGCTGCCAGGCGAGCAGCCCGGCGACGGCGGTGCCGGCCGCGGTGGCCACCACGGTGGCGACGCCGCGGCGCCGGCGCCACGCCCACGCGAGGGTGCCGGCGAGCAGGCCCAGGCCCGCGAGCACGAGGACCAGCACGCCGTCGTCGGCCACCAGCAGCTCGGGCGAGGGCCGGCCCACCGGCACGGCGCCGCCCTCGACCACGTCGAACTCCGCGCGCGGGGCCAGCCACACCCACAGCAGCCCGGCCGGCAGGCCGCACAGCGCCAGCGCGCAGCCCCAGGCGATCGCGCCGCGCAGGTCGGCGCGGGCCTCGGCCAGCCACCGCCCCGCGGCCGGGCGCGCGGCGGCCGGCGCCTCCGCGAGCGACGCGGCGGCGTGCCCGGCCGTGCCTCCGGCGTGCCCACCGTGTCCGGCGTGCCCGGACAGGGGGCCCACAGCGGCCGCGGGCACCGGACCGGGGTACGGGCCGTCGGGGAGCGGCGCGGGGCTGGTCACGGCACCCAGTGAACCCCGCTCCCCGGCGGGCCCGCCGCCGGGGGCGGGCCCGCCGGGCTCACCCGCGGCTCACAGCAGGGCGACGCTGGTGGGCCCGAGCAGCGCCTTGATGTCGCCCATCAGGGCCGTGCTGGGGCGCACGCGCAGCCCCTGGTCCAGCCGCAGCACCGTCTCCCGGCCGCCGTTGACCAGCTTCAGGTGCACCTCGGTGGTGCCCGGGTGGCTGCCGAGCACCTCGCGCAGCCGCTCGACCACCGGCGGGGTGCAGCGGGCCGCGGCCATCTGCACCATCACCGGGCCGCGCGGGCCCTCGGTGAGCTCGGGGATGGTCACCTCGGAGCCGAACAGCGAGGGCTGGTCGTCGCGCCGGCTGATCCGGCCCTTGACCACGACGATCTGGTCGCGGACGACCTTCTCCGACACCTCGGCCCACGTCTTGGGGAAGAACAGCACCTCGATGCCGGACTCGAGGTCCTCCAGCGTGGCGATCGCCCAGGGCGCGCCCTGCTTGTTCGTCCGCGGCGAGACCCCGGTGAGGATGCCGGCGATCGTCACGTTGGCGCCGTCCTCGACCCCGCCGGCGTTGATCTCCGCGATCGGGGTGTCGGCGTTGGCCGCGAGCACGTGCTCGACGCCGTGCAGCGGGTGGTCGGAGACGTAGAGGCCGAGCATGTCGCGCTCGAACACCAGCCGCTCGGACTTCGACCAGTCCGCCGTCGGGACGGCGATGTCGAGGGCCCCACCGAACGGGTCGTCGGCGCCCCCCTCGTCGCCGAAGCTGCCGAACAGGTCGAACTGGCCCTCGGCCTCCTTGCGCTTGAGCGACATGGCGGCGTCGACGGCCTGGGCGTGGATCGCGGCGATCCCCTGGCGCGAGTGACCGAGGGAGTCGAAGGCGCCGGCCTTGGCGAGGGACTCGATGACCTTCTTGTTGCAGGCGACCGTGTCGATCTTGCGCATGAAGTCGGCGAAGTCCTTGAACGCGCCCTTCTCCTCGCGCGCGCGCACGATGGAGTCGACGACGTTGGTGCCCACGTTGCGCACCGACGCCAGGCCGAAGCGGATGTCGGTGCCGACGGCGGTGAAGTCCCACGAGGACTCGTTGACGTCGGGCGGGAGCACCTTGATGCCCATGCGCCGGCACTCGGCCAGGTAGATGGGCCGGCGGTCCTTGTCGTCGCCGACGCTGGTGAGCAGGCCGGCCATGTACTCGGCCGGGTAGTTCGCCTTGAGGAACGCCGTCCAGTAGCTGACCAGGCCGTAGGCGGCCGAGTGGGCCTTGTTGAACGCGTAGTCGGCGAACGGGACGAGGATGTCCCACAGCGTCTTGACCGCCGCCGGGGAGAACCCGTTGGCCACCATGCCGGCCTCGAAGCCGACGAACTCCGCGTCGAGGACCGACTTCTTCTTCTTGCCCATCGCGCGGCGCAGCAGGTCGGCCTTGCCGAGCGAGTACCCGGCGACCTTCTGCGCGATGGCCATGACCTGCTCCTGGTACACGATCAGGCCGTACGTGCCGCCCAGGATCTCCTCGAGCGGCTCGGCCAGCTCGGGGTGGATCGGCGTGATCTCCTGCTGGCCGTTCTTGCGCAGCGCGTAGTTGGTGTGCGAGTTCGCACCCATCGGGCCCGGGCGGTAGAGCGCGCCGACGGCGGAGATGTCCTCGAAGTTGTCCGGCCGCATCAGCCGCAGCAGCGAGCGCATCGGGCCGCCGTCGAACTGGAAGACGCCGAGGGTGTCGCCGCGGGCCAGCAGCTCGTAGGTGGCCTTGTCGGTGAGGTCCTTGCTGATCTCGTCGAGGTCGATCGGCTCCTTGCCGTTCGCGACGATGTTGCGCAGCGCGTCGTCGATGACCGTGAGGTTGCGCAGGCCCAGGAAGTCCATCTTGAGCAGGCCGAGCGTCTCGCAGGTCGGGTAGTCGAACTGCGTGATGATCGCGCCGTCGGCCTCCCGGCGCATGATCGGGATCGAGTCGATCAGCGGGTAGCGGCCGATGATGACGCCGGCCGCGTGCACGCCCCACTGGCGCTTCAGGCCCTCGAGCTTGCGGGCCTGGTCGACCACCTCGGCCGCGCCCGGGTCGGACTCGTAGCGGGCGCGGAACTCCGCGGCCTCCTTGTAGCGCGGGTGCGCCGGGTCGAAGACGCCCGACAGCGGGATGCCCTTGCCCATGACGTCCGGCGGCATGAGCTTGGTCAGCTCGTCGCCCACCGAGTAGGGCCGGTCGAGCACCCGGGCGGCGTCCTTGATCGCGGCCTTGGCCTTGATGGTGCCGTAGGTGACGATCTGGCTGACCCGCTCCTCGCCGTACTTCTGCGAGACGTACTGGATGACCTCGCCGCGGCGGCGGTCGTCGAAGTCGATGTCGACGTCGGGCATCGAGACGCGCTCGGGGTTGAGGAACCGCTCGAAGATCAGCCCGTGCGCCAGCGGGTCGAGGTCGGTGATCCCCATGACGTAGGCGGCCAGCGAGCCCGCGGCCGAGCCACGGCCGGGACCGACGCGGATGCCGTTGTCCTTGGCCCAGTTGATGAAGTCGGCGACCACGAGGAAGTACCCCGGGAAGCCCATCTGCGTGATGATCCCGACCTCGTAGTCGGCCTGCTTGCGCACGTGGTCGGGGATGCCGTTCGGCCAGCGCTTGTGCAGCCCGCGCTCGACCTCCTTGACGAACCAGGAGGTCTCGTCCTCCCCCGGCGGCAGCGGGAAGCGCGGCATGAGGTCGGCGCCCTCGGTGAAGGTCACCTCGCACTGCTCGGCGATCAGCAGCGTGTTGTCGCAGGCCGACCTCAGGTCACCGGGGAACAGCGCGCGCATCTCGGCGGCGCTCTTCAGGTAGTAGCCGTCGCCGTTGAACTTGAAGCGGTTGGGCTCGTTGAGCCGCGAGCCGGTCTGGATGCACAGGAGCGCGTCGTGGGCCTCGGCGTCCTCCTTGTGCGTGTAGTGGAGGTCGTTGGTGGCCAGCAGCGGGATGTCGAGGTCCTTCGCGATCTCCAGCAGCGCCGGGCGGGTCTTCTGCTCGATCGACAGACCGTGGTCCATCAGCTCCGCGTAGAAGTTCTCCTTCCCGAAGATGTCCTGGAAGTCGGCCGCCGCCTGACGGGCGCGGTCGTGCTTGCCCGCGCGCAGCCACATGTTGACCTCGCCCGAGGGGCAGCCGGTCGTGGCGATGAGGCCCGTGCCGTAGCGCTCGAGCAGGTCACGGTCGAAGCGCGGCTTGCGGTACTGGCCCTCGAGGCTGGCCAGCGAGGAGATGCGGAAGAGGTTGTGCATCCCCTCGGTGGTGCGGGCCAGCAGCGTCATGTGGGTGTAGGCCGCCTTGCCGCGGTTGGACCCGCCGTCGCCCTCCTCGTCGATCAGCTTGTCGCCGAAGTCGTAGGGCGCGCGGTCGAAACGCGAGCCGGGCGTGTAGTAGCCCTCCATGCCGATGATCGGCTTCACGCCGGCGGCGTTGGCCTGCTTGTAGAAGTCGTAGGCGCCGAACACGTTGCCGTGGTCGGTCATCGCCAGCGCCGGCATGCCCTGCTCGGCGGCGGCCTTCGTCACCTCGGGCAGCTTCGCCGCCCCGTCGAGCATCGAGTACTCGGTGTGGACGTGCAGGTGCACGAACGAGTCGTTGCCCTGGGCGGCTGTGCTGCTCACGGGGGTGCGGTGCTCCTCACGGGTCGTGCTGGCCCGGCCGTCGGGTGCTCCGGCGGGCGACCGGCGGGGAAGACCGGGCGGTGCGGTGCGGGCGCGGACGGTGCCGGCCGGGGGACCGGCGCGTGCCCGGGCCGGTCCCCCGATCCTCGCACCGGGTCCGTTCTACGCCGAGGGTCTGACAGGACGTGTCTCGGCCGGGCACGTCGCCCCCGTCACAGGAGCTCCTCCAGCGCGCGCCGCATCGTCACGTGCACGATCCCGGCCTCCTCGTACTCGCCGCCCACCGCGGTGTAGCCGGCCCGCTCGTAGAAGCCGCGGGCGGTCACCTGCGCGTGCAGCTCCACCTCGGTCAGGCCCCGTGCCCGCGCCTCGCGGTGCAGCACGCCGAGCACCGCGGCGCCGTAGCCGCCGCCCCGCGCGCCGGCGTCGACCGCCATCCGGCCGATCACCGCCCGCCCGTCGCGCTCGAGCAGCCGGCCGGTGGCCACCACCCGCCCCGCGCCGTCCCGGGCGACGGCGTGCACCGCGGTCGCGTCGGCGGCGTCCTGCTCGATCTCCGGCGGCACGCCCTGCTCCTCGACGAAGACCCGGGTGCGCAGGGCGACCACCTCGGGCCGGTCGGCCGCCGTCGCCACCGCCGCGGTCGGCCGGCTCACGCGGGCGCTCCCCCGGCCGGCCGGCCGCGGCGCATGCCGGGCAGCGGCGTGCCGCCGGGCAGCGCCGACTCGGGGACCAGCAGGAAGCGCAGGTCGACGGCGGCGTGCAGCAGCACCGGCAGCAGCAGCGACCCGGTCTCCAGGTAGAGGCCGGCGAACACCGCCCCGAGGACGCCGGTGAGCACCACGCCGGGCAGGCCCTGGTAGGCGTGCGCCAGCCCGAACGCCAATGCCCCGACCGCCACGAGCACGACCTGCGGCACGTCGCCCGCGACCGCGGCCACCACCGCGAGGAAGAAGCCGCGGTAGAGCCACTCCTCGCAGATCCCCGCCGTCACGCCGACGACGGAGAACAGCCGGCGCTCGGCGGGCGAGCGCGGCAGCAGCGCGAGCGTGGCGTGCCCGGCGGGCTCGGCGTGCCGCCCCCGGGTGGGCGGGGAGGTGCCCGGCCGGGGCTCCGCGGCCCGGGCGAGCGCGCCGGAGCGCAGCGCCCGCACCGAGGCCAGCGAGAGCAGCAGGACCAGCAGGGTGGCCGCCCCCGTCACCGGGCCGGGCAGCCCGGTGGGCCAGGCCAGCCCGACGGCGGCGGCGTCGACCCCCGGGGAGGACAGCCACAGGACCAGGGCGAGCAGCGCCAGCCCCCACTCGAGGACCAGCAGGCGCAGGTAGAACGACCGCCGCGCCGCCGGATCGGTGCGCAGCCGCCCCTCGAACCGGCGGTGCAGCACGTGCCCGACCACCGGCTCGCCCGCCACCAGGTAGCCGGCGACGACGACGGCCGACAGCGCGGCCGGGCCGAAGTCGGCGAGGGAGGCGGGCAGGTCGGTCACGGGTGCGCGGTCACGGTTGCAGGGTCACGGGTGCAGGGTCACGGCGGGCGGGCGGCCCTCAGGACTCGGCGCGCAGGATCGCCAGGGCGCCGGCGAGGTCGGCCGGGTAGTCGCTGGTGAACTCGACCCAGGAGCCGTCGGCGGGGTGGGCGAAGCCGAGCCGGACGGCGTGCAGCCACTGCCGCGAGACGCCCAGCCGGGCGGCCAGCGTCGGGTCGGCGCCGTAGGTGGTGTCGCCGACGCAGGGGTGGCGCAGCGCGGAGAAGTGCACGCGGATCTGGTGCGTGCGGCCGGTCTCCAGGTGGATGTCGACCAGGCTGGCCGCCGCGAACGCCTCGATGACCTCGTAATGGGTGACCGAGGGGCGCCCGCCGCTCACCACGGCGAACTTCCAGTCCGCGCGGGGGTGCCGGTCGATCGGGGCGTCGATCGTGCCGCGCGACGGGTCGGGGTGGCCCTGCACCAGCGCGTGGTAGCCCTTGTCGACCGTGCGCTCCTTGAACGCCGCCTTGAGCAGCGTGTAGGCCCGCTCGCTCTTGGCGACGACCATCAGCCCCGTCGTCGCGGCGTCCAGGCGGTGCACGATCCCCTGCCGCTCGGCCGCGCCGGAGGTGGAGATCCGGTAGCCGGCGGCGGCCAGGCCGCCGGAGACGGTCGGCCCGTCCCAGCCGGGGCTCGGGTGCGCGGCGACGCCGACCGGCTTGTCGACGACCACGACGTCGTCGTCGTCGTGGACGACGGTCAGGCCGGGGACGGGCTCCGGCGGCGGCGCCTCACCCGGGGGCGGGGGCAGCTCGACCTCCAGCCAGCTGCCGCCGGTGAGCCGGTCGCCCTTGCCGCGGACGCGGCCGTCGACCCACACCCGCTCGGCGTCGGCGAGGTCGGCGGCGGCGGCGCGGGACAGGCCGAACAGCCGGGCCAGCCCCTGGTCGACGCGCTGGCCCTCGAGTCCGTCGGGCACCGGCAGGGCGCGGTGCAGCCCGGGAGCGCTCACCGGTCCATCGTGACAGAGGGAGGACCCCCTCCTCCCTCCCCCTCGCGGGCTCGGGGCGGTGCCCGGGAGCGGGCCGCTCAGGAGGACGTGACCGCGCCGTCGCCGCGGTCGCGGCTGCGGGTGCCGTCGAACTCGACGCCGCGCAGCGCCAGGTAGGCCCCGAGCAGGCCGCCGACGACGATGCCCGAGTCGGCGACGTTGAAGATCGGGTAGACCTCCCCGTTCGGCGCGAACACCGACACGAAGTCGACGACGCCGCCGCGCAGGAAGCCGGGGTCGCGGAAGACGCGGTCCACGAGGTTGCCCAGCGCCCCGCCGAGCACCAGGCCCAGCGCCACGGCCCAGGCTGTGGAGAACAGCCGCCGCGCCGCCCGGACGATGACCACGGCCACCACGGCGGCGATGAGCGTGAAGACGACGGTGAAGCCCTCGGCGAAGGAGAAGGCGGCGCCGGTGTTGCGGGCGTGGGTGAGGTAGACCAGCCCGCCGAGCAGCCGGATGTTCTCCCCGCGGTCGATGGTCGCGACGACGAGCAGCTTGGTGGCGAGGTCGACGAGGAACAGCAGCGCCGCGAGGGCCAGCAGCAGCCGCGTGCGCGGCCGGCGGGCCGGCGTCGCTCGGGCGGCGTCCTCGGGCTGCTCGCTCAGCGGGGCTCCTCGGTCGGGCCGGGCGCGGGCCGCCCGACGGGCCCGACGATAGTCGGCGGGGCCCCGCTCCCCGGGCCGCCGCGCGGCCCCCGGGGATGCGCTCCGGGCCGGTACCGGTCCCCCCGGGTGACGGAGCTCATGCTGGGGTAGACGAATCTCACACCCCGCCGATGACGTCTCCGCGCGCCGATCGGCCGATCGTCGGAGGTGGCGCACGTCCCCCGGCAGGAAGGCAGTCGTGTCCCCCGACCTCGGTTCAGCAACCGACCCTGACGTAGTCCTCGTCGGCGGCGGCATCATGAGCGCGACCCTCGCGTCGCTGCTCGGCGTCGTCGCGCCGGAGTGGAGCATCACCGTCTTCGAGTCCGCGGACGCGGTCGCCGGCGAGAGCTCGGACGCCTGGAACAACGCCGGCACCGGCCACGCGGCGCTGTGCGAGCTCAACTACACGCCCGCCGGGGCCGACGGCCGGGTCGACACGACCAAGGCCCGCACCATCAACGAGCAGTTCATGGTGTCGCGGCAGTTCTGGTCGCACCTGGTGCGCACGGGCCTGACCGGCTCGCCCAAGGACTTCATCTCCCCGGTCCCGCACGTCAGCTTCGTGACCGGCGAGGACGGCCGCCGCTACATGCGCGCCCGCCACCAGGCGCTGTCGGCCGAGCCGCTGTTCGCGGGCCTCGAGTACGCCGACGGTCACGCCGAGCTGCGCGACTGGGTGCCGCTGGTGATGGACGGCCGCGACCCGGCGCAGGTGGTCGCCGCGACCCGCTCGGTCGCCGGCACCGACGTCAACTTCGGCGAGCTCACCCGGCTGCTGCTCACCCAGGCCGAGGGCCGCGGCGTGCAGGTGCACACCGGCCAGCGGGTCTCGGGCCTGGAGAAGCTCGACGACGGCCGGTGGAAGGTCACCGTCACCGACAAGCGGTCCGGCGAGGAGCGCTCGGTGCGCACCCGGTTCGTCTTCGTCGGCGCCGGCGGCGGGGCCCTGCCGCTGCTGCAGCGGGCCGCCATCCCCGAGATCCGCGGCTTCGGCGGCTTCCCGGTCAGCGGCCTGTTCCTGCGCACGCGCTCCCCCGAGCTGGTCACCCGGCACCAGGCCAAGGTCTACGGCCAGGCCGCCGTCGGCGCGCCGCCGATGTCGGTGCCGCACCTGGACCTGCGCCTGGTCGACGGCGAGTACTCGCTGCTGTTCGGCCCGTACGCCGGCTTCTCGCCGAAGTTCCTCAAGGCCGGCTCGATGTTCGACCTGCCGCTGTCGGTCAAGCCGAACAACCTCTCCTCGATGCTCGGCGTCGCCCGCACCGAGATGGCGCTGACGAAGTACCTGGTCACCGAGCTGCTGCAGTCGCGCTCCGCCCGGCACCGCACGCTGCTGGAGTTCGTCCCGCTGGCCGAGCAGGCCGACTGGGAGATGATCACCGCCGGGCAGCGGGTGCAGGTCATCAAGCGCGACCCGACGAGCGGCAAGGGCGTGCTGCAGTTCGGCACCGAGCTCATCGTGGGCGGCGACGGCACGATCGCCGGCCTGCTGGGCGCCTCCCCGGGTGCCTCGACGGCGGTCTCGGCGATGCTCACGCTGGTCCAGCGCGCCTTCCCCGAGCGGGTCGCGGCGAACCGGGCGGCGCTGGAGGAGGCGATCCCGTCCTACGGGCGCGACCTGTCCGCCGACCCCGGCCTGCTCGCCGCCGTCCGCGCGGACACGATGCAGACCCTCGAGCTCAACGGCTGACCCGCCTCTCCGTGCACTTCCGCGGATGTACACCGGGCACATCCGCGGAAGTGCACGGTCAGGTGCGAGCGGATCGCTCGCTGAGCGCCACACGGATCCGGTCGACGACGTCGTCCAGCCGGCGTAGGTCCGGCGCGGCCAGGCGGATCACCAGCCAGCCCGCTGCGGTGAGCCGCGCCAGCCGGGCATCGTCCTTCGGGATCCGGCCGTCCTCGAAGTGGTGCTCACCGTCGTACTCCACCGCGACCTTCAGGTCCGGCCAGGCGAGGTCGACCCGTGCCAGCCAGCGGTCCCGCTCGACCACCTCGTACTGCGGCACGGGAGCCGGCAGGCCGCCCAGGTGGCACGCGACCCGGACCGTCGACTCCGGGAGCGACTCGCTGCGCCCGTCCGCCAGCTCCACCACCCGCCGGAATCGGCGAGAGCCCCGCCGCCCGACCCGGCCGCGGAGCAGGTCGTCCATCTCCGGGACGCCGATCAGTTCGGCCCGGAGCATCGCGTCGACCACACCGACCGCCGTCGCCGTCGTCTCGAGGACCGCGACGTCCCAGGCCGTCCTCAGCGGCGCCGTCCAGCGCAGCCCGTAGCCGTCGCCGCGGACCTCGCCCGGGGACAGGTGACCACGGTGCACGCGTACGCCCTCCGGTCCCCGCCACTTGTGCGGCTCGGGCAGGACCACCGTCACGGGGTCACGCCACTCCGGCGCCGGTGCTCCGAGCAGGGCCGCCGCCGACCTGCCGCCGATCACGGCCGCCGGCGGCATCAGCAAGGCGGCGGCTCGGCACCGCAGGAGGTGGTCCCGCGCGACGGACACGTCGGCGTAGACGCCGTGCAGCACTCGGACGTACGGCCCGTCGGCCAACTGGCGCCGGGTGAGTCGCCCCTCGGAGACGGCGTGTGCGCCGATGAAGACGCCCTCTTGTCGGTTCGGTCGCAGCAGCACGCGGCGATCGTGCTGGCGCGGCCACCTCCGGACCGGGTTGTCCACAGGTCCCGTTCCCGCGGCGGCTCGTCCGTGCACTTCCGCGGAGATGCCCCGTGCATCTCCGCGGACGTGCACGGACCCGTCAGTCGGCCTCGCCGGCGGCGCCCTGCTCGCCGCGCCAGCTCGCCAGCCGGCCCGCCCGGCTGACCGCGCGCAGCCGCCGCTCGGCCTCGGCACGGGAGGCCCGGGCGGACACCAGCAGCGCCTGGTCGCCGCGCATGAGGCGCGTGGTCTCGTCGGGCACGAACGACCGCCCGTCGCGCACGATCAGCACGACGGCGGCGTCCTCGGGCAGCCGCAGCTCCGGCAGGTAGACGCCGTGCAGCCGCGAGCCCGCGGGCACCCGCAGCTGCATGAGCTCGGCGTCGAGCTCCTCCAGCGGCGCGGACTCCACCTCGATCTCGCGCGGGGTCAGCGGCGCGGCGATGCCCAGCCGGCGGGCCACCCACGGCAGCGACGAGCCCTGCACCACCGTGAAGACGACGACCAGCACGAAGACGGTGTCGAAGATCCGGGTGGCGCCGGGCACCTGGGCGGTGAGCGGGATCGTGGCCAGCACGATGGGCACCGCGCCGCGCAGGCCCGCCCAGGCGACGAACACCTGCTGCGCCCACGGCATGCGGAACCACACGAGGCTGGCCGCCACCGACAGCGGCCGGGCGACCAGCAGCAGCGCGCCGCCGACCAGCAGCGCCGGGCCGATCGCGTCGGGCAGCCGCCCGGGCGAGACGAGCAGGCCCAGCAGGACGAACAGCCCGATCTGGGCGAGCGACGCCATGCCCTCGGCGAACCCGATCGTCACCGAGCGGTGCGGCAGCGCGGCGTTGCCGAGCACCAGCCCGCACAGGTAGACGGCCACGAACCCCGAGGTGTGCAGCAGCGCCGCCGAGGCGTACGCCAGCACGCACAGCGCCAGGGTGGCCAGCGGGTAGAAGCCCGACAGCGGCAGCGCCGACCGGCGCAGCAGCCACGCGCCGCCCGCGCCGAGCGCCAGCCCGATCACCGCGCCGCCCGCGAGCTCGGCGACCACCACCACCGCGGTCACCCACCACGCCTCGGACTCCCCGCCGGTGAGCGTCTCCGACAGGGCGGCGACCAGGAGGATCACCGGGGCGTCGTTGAGCCCGGACTCGACCTCCAGCGCCGCGACCATCCGCCGGGGCAGCGGCAGCCGGCGCAGGGTGGCGAACACCGCGGCGGCGTCGGTGGAGCTGACGACGGCGCCGAGCAGCAGCGCGAACGGCCAGTCGAACCCGAGCAGCACGACGGCGACCGCCGCCGTCGCCGCCACGCTCACCACGACGCCGACCGTGGACAGCGCCAGCCCCGGGCCCACCGCCCGCCGGACGTCGGCCCAGCGGGTGGTCAGCCCGCCCTCGGCGAGGATGACGACGAGCGCGGCGACGCCGAGGGTCTGGGTGAGGGCGACGTCCTCGAACTGGATGCCCAGCCCGCTCTCCCCCAGCGCCACCCCGAGCGCCAGGTAGAGCAGCAGGCTGGGCAGCCCGAGGCGGTCGGCCACGCGCAGGGCGACGGCGGCCACCAGCACCACCAGCGCGCCGACGGCGAGGGCGGCGGTGACCGTGGTGTTCACCGCCCGCCCCCGATCACGGGGGCAGTGTCCCGTACCCAGGTGTCGCGGCCGTTGCCCCGCCGGATCGCGCTCGACGGCTCGGGGACAATGGGCGTGTGAGTTCTGTCTTCCGTGCGCTGCCACCCCAGGTCGACCTGCCCGCGCTGGAGCAGGACGTGCTGCGCCGCTGGGAGGACGCCGACGTCTTCGCCCGCTCGCTGGCCGCCACCGAGGGCCGGCCGCAGTGGGTGTTCTACGAGGGCCCGCCCACCGCCAACGGCCGCCCGGGCACCCACCACATCGAGGCCCGCGCGTTCAAGGACGTCTTCCCGCGCTTCAAGACGATGCAGGGCTGGCACGTGCCCCGCCGCGCCGGCTGGGACTGCCACGGCCTGCCGGTCGAGATCGCCGTCGAGCAGGAGCTCGGCTTCGCCGGCAAGCCCGACATCGAGCGCTACGGCATCGCGGAGTTCAACGCCCGCTGCCGGGAGTCCGTCGAGCGTCACGTCGGCGACTTCTCCCAGCTGACCCGCCGCATGGGCTACTGGGTGGACATGTCCACCGCCTACTGGACGATGGACCCCTCCTACATCGAGAGCGTCTGGTGGTCGCTCAAGCAGGTCTTCGACAAGGGCCTGCTCGTCGAGGACCACCGCGTGGCGCCCTACTGCCCGCGCTGCGGCACGGGGCTGTCCGACCACGAGGTCGCCCAGGGGTACGAGTCGATCACCGACCCGTCGGTGTACGTCCGGCTGCCGGTCACCGACGGCGAGTGGGCCGGCCGGGCCGACCTGCTGGTCTGGACGACGACGCCGTGGACGCTGCCGTCGAACACCGCCGTCGCCGTCAACCCCGACGTGACCTACGTCGTCGCCCGGCGAGGCGAGGACACCCTCGTCGTCGCCGAGCCGCTGCTCGGCGCCGTCTTCGGCGACCTCGACGACGTCGAGGTGCTCGCCCGCACGACCGGCCGCGAGTGGGAGCGCACGCACTACCGGCGCCCGTTCGAGCTGGTCGACTTCCCCGAGGGCCCCGACGGTCGACCACAGGACACCCACTACGTCGTCCTGGCCGACTACGTCACCACCGACGACGGCACCGGGCTGGTGCACCAGTCCCCCGCGTTCGGCGCCGACGACCTCGCCGTCTGCCGCGCCTACGGCCTGCCCGTGGTCAACCCGATCGACGCCTCGGGCCACTTCCTGCCCGAGGTGCCGCTGGTGGGCGGCCGGTTCTTCAAGGCCGCCGACGACGAGCTCGTCGTCGACCTGCAGTCCCGCGGGGTGCTGTGGCGCGAGCAGCGCTACGAGCACAGCTACCCGCACTGCTGGCGCTGCCACACGCCGCTCATGTACTACGCGCAGCCGTCCTGGTACATCCGCACCAGCGCGGTCAAGGACCAGCTGCTCGCCGAGAACGAGAAGACGTCCTGGCACCCCGAGACCATCCAGTGGGGCCGCTACGGCGACTGGCTGAACAACAACGTCGACTGGGCGCTGTCCCGCGACCGCTACTGGGGCACGCCGCTGCCGATCTGGCGCAACGACGCCGACCCGTCGCGGATGGTCGTCGTCGGCTCGCTGGCCGAGCTCTCGGAGCTGGCCGGCCGCGACCTCGCCGACCTCGACCCGCACCGCCCGTTCATCGACGAGGTGACCTTCACCCTCGACGGCGAGGAGGGCACCTACCGGCGCGTGCCGCAGGTCATCGACGCCTGGTACGACTCCGGGTCCATGCCGTTCGCCCAGTGGGGCGCCCCGCACCGCAACAACGAGCAGTTCGAGGCCGCCTACCCGGCCCAGTTCATCTGCGAGGCGATCGACCAGACCCGCGGCTGGTTCTACTCGCTCATGGCCGTCGGCACGCTCGTGTTCGGGAAGAACTCCTACGAGGACGTGCTGTGCCTGGGCCACATCCTGGCCGAGGACGGCCGGAAGATGAGCAAGCACCTGGGCAACATCCTCGAGCCGATCCCGCTCATGGACCGGCACGGCGCCGACGCCGTCCGCTGGTTCATGCTGGCCGGCGGCTCGCCGTGGTCGGCGCGGCGGGTCGGGCACGAGACGCTGTCCGAGGTGGTCCGCAAGGTCCTGCTGACCTACTGGAACACCGCCAGCTTCTTCACCCTGTACGCCGAGACCAACGGGTGGGACCCGGCCGCGTCCCCCGCCCCCGCGCGGGCGGAGCGCTCGCTGCTGGACCGCTGGGCGCTGGCGGAGCTGGCCGCCGTCACCGAGGGCGTCACCGCGGCGCTGGAGGCCTTCGACACCCAGGGCGCGGGCCGGTTGCTCGCCTCGTTCGTCGACGACCTGTCCAACTGGTACGTCCGCCGCTCGCGCCGCCGCTTCTGGGACGGCGACCCGGCGGCGCTGGCCACGCTGCACGAGGTGCTCGACGGGCTGACCCGGCTCATGGCCCCGTTCTGCCCGTTCGTCACCGACGAGGTGTGGACGCGGGTGGTCCGCCCCGGCCTCGTCGCCGGGCAGGGGGACGACGCCCCCGACTCGGTGCACCTCGCGTCCTGGCCGGCCGTCGACGCCGACGCCCGCGACCCCGAGCTCGTGGCCCAGGTGGACCTGGTGCGCCGGCTGGTCGAGCTGGGCCGCGCGGCCCGCACCTCGGCGAAGGTGCGCACCCGCCAGCCGCTGGCCCGCGCGCTGGTGGCCGCCCCCGGCTGGTCGGCGCTGGCCCGGGACCTGGTGGCCGAGGTGGCCGACGAGCTCAACGTGGCCGAGCTCGCCGAGCTGGGCGCCGTCGGCGGGGACCTCGTCGACGTGAGCGTGAAGGTCGACTTCCGCGCCGTCGGCCGGCGCCTCGGCAAGCAGGTGCAGGCGGTGGCGAAGGCCGTCGCCGCGGCCGACGCCCCCGCGCTGGTGGCCGCCTACCGGGCCGGCACCGCGACCGTCGACGTCGACGGCGAGGCGGTGCCGCTGCAGGACGGCGACCTCGTGGTCACCGAGACGCCGCGCGAGGGGTGGACCGTGGCCAGCGCCGGCGGGCTCACCGTGGCGCTGGACCTGACGCTCACCCCCGAGCTGGAGCGCGCCGGGCTGGTGCGCGAGGCCGTGCGGCTGGTGCAGGAGGCCCGCAAGAACGCCGGGCTGGCCGTCAGCGACCGGATCGCGCTGTGGTGGACCGCCGAGGGCCCGATGGCCGAGGCGCTCACCGAGCAGGGCGAGGCGCTGGCCGGCGAGGTGCTGGCCACCGCGGTGCACGCCGGCGCGGCCGGCGAGGGCCCCGGCGTCGAGGGGCCCGACGGCTCCCGCTTCTGGCTCGCCCGCGCCTGACGCCGGGACGCGGCACGATCAGGCCGCCTGATCGTGCCGCGTCCTGGCTCACGGCCGACGGTGAGCCAGGACGCGCCGCGGTGAGCTCGGACGCGTCGCGGTGAGCTCGGACGGGTGCGGGCTCAGTCCCGCCGGGCGGCGCGGCGGGCGCGCTCGGCGTCGGCCAGGAAGCGATCGGGGCCGCAGCGCGCGCACGGGGTGAACCCGTCGGTGCGCGCCTCGTCCACCGGCAGCGGGATGGTCTCCCGCCCGGCCAGCCAGGGGCAGTCGGCCAGGTGGTAGCGCGGGTGCTCGTCGACCACGAGCACCTCGTCGCGCAGGTCGACGACCATCAGGAGATCGGTGACCTCGACGTCCTCCTCGGCCGGGTCGCCGGCGTCGGCGGCGGCCACGGGGGCGGCAGGCGTCCGCGCCGGGGTCTCCCCGGCCGGTGCGGCGGCGGGGGCGGCGGCGGCCGGCGTCGACGGGGGGTGCTCCGCCGCGGCCGCGTCGCCCGCGGGGCGCTCCTCCGCCGCGGCCGGCCCCCGCTCCGCGGGCGGCCGCTCCGCCGTCCTCCCGGCCGGGGCGCGGGCCGCCTCCGGCTCCCGGGGTGCGGGCACCCGCGTGCCCGCCGGCGCGCGCAACCGGGCGACGACCAGCAGCACGGCGGCCAGGCCGCAGGCGGCGACGCAGGCCCAGTACCAGGCGGTCACGGCGGTCATCACGCCGAGGACGAACAGGGCGAGGCCCGCGAGGACGAGCGAAGCGGCGACGAGGACCACGGCGCGACTGTAACGGCGGGCACGTTCCGCGTCGGCGCGGACGGACGGGAACGCGACAGGCCCCCCGGACGGGTGTCCGGGGGGCCCTGTCAGGCCGGATCAGGCGGAGACGTGCTGCGTCTGGCGGCTGGTCGACGACGGCTCGGCCGAGCCGCGGCTGTCGAGGTCGCGCAGGTGCGACTCGAGGTAGGAGCGGAACCGCGTGCGGTACTCGCGCTCGAAGGTGCGCAGCTCCTCGATCTTGCGCTCGAGGTTGGTGCGCTTCTCCTCCAGCGGGCCCATGACCTCGCGGTGCCGGCGCTCGGCGTCCTGCTCGAGTGCGGCGGCCTTGGCGCGGGCCTCCCGCTCCATCGTGTCGGCGCGGGTGCGGGCGTCGCCGATCATCGAGTCGGCGCGCATCTTCGCCTCGTTGACCATCTGCTCGCTCTTGGCGCGGGCGTCGGCCACGGTGCGGTCGCTGGTGGTCTTGGCGGCGGCGACCATCTGGTCGGCCTGCGCCTTGGCCTCGTTGACGTAGCGGTCGGCGGTCTCCGACGCCAGCGCCAGCATGCGGGAGGCGCGGGTGGTGTCGTCCTCGCGCGGGGCGGGCTGCTGCGGCGGCGGGGCCGGCGCGGCCACCGGCTCCGGGGCGACGGGCTGCGCGGCCACGCGGCCGGTGCCCGAGCCGGCGCGCAGCTCGTTGTTCTCCTCGATGAGGCGGGCGAGCTCGGCCTCCACCACGTCGAGGAATGCGTCGACCTCGTCCTCGTCGTAGCCACGCTTCCCGATCGGCGGCTTCTTGAAGACGACGTTGTGCACGTCGGCTGGCGTGAGTGGCAAGGGGCTCACCTCGGGTCGGACGGCGGATACGGGGTCTGTCGGGTCACGCCGCGGCGCGCGTCGGTCACGCGGTGAGGGCGAGCCCGGACGTGATGCTCCGCAGGATGTAGACGGCGATCAACAACACCATAAAGGCGAGGTCGAGACGGATGGACCCCAGGTTCAGCGGCGGGATGACCTTCCGGATCGCCTTGAGCGGCGGGTCGGTGGTCGCGTACACGACCTCCAGCCCCGCGGCGACGAAGCCGGACGGGCGCCAGCTGCGCGCCAGCACCATCACCCAGTCCACGACGAAGCGCGCGAACAGGAGGATGAGGAAGACGAGCAGGATCGACGAGACGATCTGCCAGAAGAGAGCCACTGTCCTCGCTCGTCCCGGGGCACCTGCGGTGCCGTGAGTGCCTACGCTGCAGCGCCCCGGCCGACGGCTCAGGACTCGGGAGAGAACCCGCCCTCGCGGATCCGCGCCTTGTCCTCGGCCGTCACGTCGACGTCCCGCGGGCTGAGCAGGAACACCTTGGCCGTGACGGGCTCGATGCTACCGCGCAGCCCGAAGATCAGTCCCGCGGCGAAGTCGACGAGCCGCCGCGCGTCGGCGTGGTCGAGGTCGGTGAGGTTCATGATCACCGGGCTGCCCTCGCGGAACGCCTCGCCGATGGCCCGCGCCTCGTTGTAGGTCTTGGGGCACAGCGTGGTGATCCGGTAGGGCTGCTTGACCGGCTCGGGCGCGGGCTCGGCGACCGCGACCGCCTCGCGCGCGGCCAGGCCGGCGGAGGCGCCGGCCTGGCCGCCGCCGACGGTGCCCGCGCCGCCGACCGTGCCCAGGCGGGCGCCGGCCGGGGAGGCCGTGCGCACCTCGGCCGCGGCCGGCACGGGGCCGGAGGCGACACCCGCCGGCGGCGGGGTGGCCAGGCCCAGGCGGGTCGCCCCGCCGCGGCGCAGCACGGCGGGCTCCGGGGCGAGGGCCGGCTCCGGGCGCTCGTCGCGGTGCCGGTCGTCACGCCGGTCGTCGTGCCGGTCGTCGTGGTGGCGGTCGGCGTGGCGCTCGTCGTACCCGGGGTCGCCGGTCAGCGAGTCGTAGTAGCCGGTGCCGCCGGCGTAGCGGTCGTCGTAGCGGCCCTCGTACCGGCCCTCGGCGCGGGCGGGGCGGCGGTCGTCGTAGCGCGCGTCGTCGTAGCGGCCGTCGTCGTACCGCCCGTCGTAGCCGTCGTCGTACCGGTCGTGGTGGTCGGACTGGCGGGCGTCGTAGCGCCCGTAGGCGCGCGCGTCGTCGTCCTCGACGAGCCCGAGGTAGATGCCCATCTTCTTCATGGCCCCGGCCATCAGACGACCTCCTCCGGCGCCCCGGGTGGGGCCCCTGTGACTGGTGTGACTCGGGGGGAGGTTAGGGGCCGGGAGCCGAAGAGCGCGGTTCCGACACGCACCAGCGTGGCGCCGGCCGCGATCGCCTCCTCGAGGTCGCCGCTCATGCCGGCCGACAGCTCGTCCGCACCCGGGTGGTCGGCGCGCAGCCGCGCCGCGAGCTCCGCGAGGCGGGCGAAGGCGGGGCCGGGCTCCTCGCCGCGGGGCGCGACGGCCATGAGCCCGCGCAGCCGCAGGCCCGGCAGCCCGGCGACCTCGTCGGCGAGCGCGGCGACGTCCCCGGGGTCCACCCCGCCGCGCTCGGCGAGCTCCCCCGCCGCGCCGCCGAGGTCGACCTGCACGAAGACGCCGACCGGCGTGCCGCGCTCCTCCCCCGCACGCGACAGCGCGCGGGCCAGCGGCGCCCGGTCGAGGGAGTGCACGACGGCGCCGGTGCGGGCCACCGCCGCCGCCTTGTTGCGCTGCAGCTGGCCGACGAAGTGCCACTCCAGCGGCAGGTCGGCGAGCTCCGCGGCCTTGGCGGTGAGCTCCTGGGCGCGATTCTCCCCGAACGCCGTCTGCCCGAGGGCGGCCAGCGCCCGGACGTCGTCGGCGGGCCACGTCTTGCTGACCGCCAGGAGCGCGACGCCGGCCGGGTCGCGGCCGGCGGCGCGGGCGGCGTCGGCGATCCGCTGCCGGACGGCGGCCAGGCGCTGGGCCGGGGTGCTCATGCCCCCGATCCTGCCCGCCGGCTCAGCCGAGCCAGGTGACGCCCGCCTGGCGCCCGGTGACGCCGTCGCGGCGGTGGCTGAACAGCCGGCGGTCCTCGACGGTGCAGCGCGGGTCGTGGACGACCTGGGCGACGCCGGCGCGGGTCAGGAGCTCGGCGAGGCCGGCGCGGAGGTCGAGGCCGGGGGTGCCCGTCCGCGTGCGGACGGCGGCCGCGGGCGCCACGCGGGCCACCTCGGCCTGCATCGCGCGCGGCACCTCGTAGTCGGCGCCGCACACGGCCGGGCCGAGCAGCGCCGTGGTGTCGCCCGGCCGGCTGCCCAGGCGGCCCATGGCGGCGAGGGCGGCCGGGACGACGCCCTGCCGGACGCCCTCGCGCCCGGCGTGCACCGCCGCGACGACGCCGGCGACCGGGTCGGCGAGCAGCACCGGCACGCAGTCGGCGACCAGCACGCACAGCACCAGGCCGGGCGTGCGGGTGACGAGGGCGTCGGTGGCCGGCAGCGGGCCCTCGACCGGGCCGTCGACGACGGCGACCCCGGTGCCGTGGACCTGGTCCATCCACACCAGCCGGTCGCCGGGCGCGCCGAGCTCGCGGGCCAGGCGCTCGCGGTTGGCGGCGACGTCGGCCGGGTCGTCGCCGACGTGCACACCGAGGTTGAACGCGTCGTAGGGCGGACGCGAGCGGCCGCCCCGCCGGTCGGTGACCACCCGTCGGGGGCGCACCGCCGGCGGGGCGGGTGAGGTGCTGGAACGGCCCCCGTGCAGGGGCCCGCCCCGAGCGGAGCGAGGGGTGGGGGGCACGGGGGTCCTTCTACTGACGGAGGAACTCCGGGATGTCGAGCTCCTCCTCGAAGTCCTCGTTGCCCAGCGGGCGGCGACCCTGGGCGGCCGGGCCGCCGTTCTGCACCGGCGGCAGCGGGGGCACCGTGATGCCGGCCGAGCGCACCGGCGCGGGGGCCGGGGCGGCGGGCGCGGGCGGCGGGGTGCCGACCAGCCGCTCGCCGGTGGCCCGCGGCAGGCCGGCCGACGGCGCGGGCGCCACCGGCGGGGTGGGCAGCCGGCTCGGGCCGGTGGCCGGCGGGGTGGGCAGCGCCGGGGTGGCCGCCGCGTCCTTGCGGGCCGAGGGCCGGCCGCCGTCGAAGCCCGCGGCGATGACGGTCACGCGTACCTCGTCGCCGAGGGCGTCGTCGATGACCGCACCGAAGATGATGTTGGCGTCGGCGTGCGCGGCGTCCGACACCAGCGAGGCGGCCTCGTTGATCTCGAACAGGCCGAGGTCCGAGCCGCCGGAGATCGACAGCAGGACGCCGTGGGCGCCCTCCATCGAGGCCTCCAGCAGCGGGCTGGCGATCGCCTGCTCGGCGGCCAGCAGCGCCCGGTTGTCGCCGCGCGCGCTGCCGATGCCCATGAGCGCCGAGCCCGCGCCGGACATGACCGACTTGACGTCGGCGAAGTCCAGGTTGATCAAGCCGGGGGTGGTGATCAGGTCGGTGATGCCCTGGACACCGGAGAGCAGCACCTGGTCGGCGGTGCGGAAGGCGTCCATCACGCTGACGTTGCGGTCGCCGAGCTGGAGCAGCCGGTCGTTGGGGATGACGATGAGCGTGTCGCACTCGTTGCGCAGCTCCTCGATCCCGGACTCGGCCTGGACCGCGCGCCGCTTGCCCTCGAAGGAGAACGGGCGGGTGACCACACCGATGGTGAGCGCGCCGAGCTTGCGGGCGATCGAGGCCACGACGGGCGCGCCGCCGGTGCCGGTGCCGCCGCCCTCGCCGGCGGTCACGAAGACCATGTCGGCGCCCTTGAGCACCTCCTCGATCTCCTCGCGGTGGTCCTCGGCGGCCTGGCGGCCGACGTCGGGCTGCGCGCCGGCGCCGAGGCCGCGGGTGAGCTCGCGGCCGACGTCGAGCTTGACGTCGGCGTCGCTCATCAGCAGCGCCTGGGCGTCGGTGTTGATGGCGATGAACTCCACCCCCTTCAGACCGACCTCGATCATCCGGTTGACCGCGTTCACACCGCCGCCGCCGATGCCGACGACCTTGATGACCGCGAGGTAGTTGTGCGGAGGTGTCATGTGGGGCTCCCGACCTCGACCCTCATCCTCAAGTGGAGACTTAGTGTTATGTCAACTGGGTCGACGCGGACGAAGTTAGGTGGGGCGCGTCGGGACCATCAAGCACCCTCCCCGCACCGGCGTGTCGCGAGTCCCGGAACTCACCGATCTCCCACGACCCGCTGGTCACATCTGCACCACAGCCGGTGACGACCCGCCTGCCGGATCCCTCGATCCGAGGTCGAGACCCGCGGCCGGCGACGTCCGTGGACGGATCCGTACCGATCTGCCGTGTCGGGCGTGTCGCGGCCGTGGGCGTGTCGGCGGCGCGCCGGTCGGTCAGCGGTGCGGAGGCGGGCACGCACGCAGCGCGACGCCCGTGCTGGGCGGGAGACCTCGTCAGCGGAGGACGACGGCGTCCGGCGCGCTGACGTCGACGGTCGCCGCCGGCTCCAGCTCACCGGACTCGACCTCGGCCAGCAGCGCGGCGAGCACCGCGGCCTTGTCCTCGGCCTCCTCGCCGCCGCCCCAGACGACGACGGTGCCGTCGTCGAGGGTCAGCGTGACCTCGTCGGCGGTGCGGGCCACGGCGCCGGTGACCCGGTCGCGGACGTCGCCGGGCAGCGCCACGAGCGCGCCCAGCGCGGCCCGGGTCGCGGGGTCGTCGGGCCCGGGCGAGCGGACGTCGAGGGGCACGACACCGGCCGGCGGCTCGCCCGTGACGGTGTCGAAGAGCACACCGGTGGCGTCGACCAGCGAGCGCGTGCCGGCCTCCTCGACGACGGCGACCGGCCGCCGCTCGACCACCGTGACGACGACGCTGCCCGGCCAGCCGCGGGCCACCTGCACCGAGGCCACCTGGGGCAGCCGGGCCACCCGCGCCTCGGCGGCGTCGACGTCGACCCGCAGCAGCGGCGTGCCCTCGGCGACCCCCGCCGCGGTGACCACCTGGTCGGCGGTCAGCGTGGTCGCGCCGTCGACGCGGACGTCGCGCACCGACAGCAGCGGGCTCGCCCACAGCGCCCACCCGGCCAGCGCCAGGACGGCCAGCGCCGCGGCGGCGGCGAGCAGGCGCCGGCGCCGCCGGTCGCGCGGGCTGTCGCGGCGCCGGCGGCGGGCCGGCCGGGCGACCTCGACCGGCGCGGCGCGCTCCCGGTCGGCCGTCGTCCGGCCGGAGCGGCTCACCGGCCGGAGTCCCCGCCGGGCACGGGCCCCGCGGCGGGCACGGCCTCCCCGGACAGCACGGCGAGCACCTCGGGGCCGACCATCGACACGTTGCCCGCGCCCATGGTGATGACCAGGTCGCCGGGGCGGGCGCGGGCGGCCAGCGCCGGCGCGGCGGCGGACCAGGACGGCTCGAAGTGCACCTGACCGGCCGGCAGCGGGACGGCGTCGGCGACCAGCGCGCCGGTGACGCCGGGCACCGGGTCCTCCCGGGCGCCGTAGACGTCCATCACCACGACCTCGTCGGCCAGGCCCAGCGCCTCGCCGAACGCCGTCGCGAACTCGCGGGTCCGGCTGTAGAGGTGCGGCTGGAAGGCCACGACCACGCGGCCCTCCCCCGCCACCGCCCGGGCGGCGCGCAGCTGCGCGGTCACCTCGGTCGGGTGGTGGGCGTAGTCGTCGTAGACGCGCACGCCGGCCGCGGTGCCCTTGAGCTCGAACCGGCGGTGCACGCCGCCGAAGCGCTCGAGCCCCGCCATCAGCCCGTCGGCGGGCAGGCCGAGCTCGAGGCCGGCCAGCAGCGCGGCCGCGCTGTTGCGGGCCATGTGCTCGCCGGGCACCCGGATGCGCACCCGCCCGACGACGGCGCCGTCGAGCACGGCGGTCCAGGCGGTGGTCTCGGGGCCCACGTCGAGGTCGACCAGGCGCAGGTCGGCGTCCTCGGCGGTGCCGTAGGTGCGCAGCCGCGCCGGGGTGGGCACGCCGCGCAGCCGGGCGGAGCCCGGGTCGTCGGCGCAGACGACGACGAACCCGTCGGGCGAGACGGTGCCGAGGAATCGGTCGAAGGCGGCCTCGACGGCGGCGAGGTCGCCGTAGTTGTCGAGGTGGTCGGCCTCGACGTTGGTGACGATCGCCCCGTGCGGCGCGAGCAGCAGGAACGAGCGGTCGCTCTCGTCGGCCTCGGCGACGAAGACGTCGCCCTCGCCGGCGTGCGCGTTGCTGCCCGACTCGTTGAGGTTGCCGCCGATGGCGAAGGACGCGTCGACGCCGCACGCCTGCACGGCGACGGTGAGCATCGAGGTGGTCGACGTCTTGCCGTGGGTGCCGGCGACGGCGACGCTGCGCCTTCCGGCCATCACCGCGGCGAGGGCGACCGCGCGCGGCAGCACGGTCAGACCGCGGGCGCGGGCCGCGGCGAGCTCGGGGTTGTCCTCCCGGATCGCCGAGGAGACGACGACGGAGTCGGCGTCGCCGAGGTGCTCCGCGGCGTGGCCCACCTCCACCCGGGCGCCGAGCGCGCGCAGGGCGAGCAGGGTCGGGGTGTCGCGCCGGTCGCTGCCCGACACGCGCACGCCGCGGGCCAGCAGGATGCGGGCGATGCCGCTCATCCCGGCGCCGCCGATGCCGACGAAGTGCACGGCGCCGAGGTCGGCGAGGGCGGGGACGGGCGCGGTCCAGGCGGCGGTCGCGTCAGCGGTCACCGGCGGCCACCTCCAGGACGATGTCGGCCAGCCGGTCGTCGGCGTCGGGCACCCCGGCCGCGGCGGCGTGGGCGGCGTACCCGGCGAGCGCGGCGGGATCGGTGAGCAGCGGCAGCAGGGTGGCCTCGATCCACCGCGGGGACAGGTCGGCGTCGTCGACGATCAGCCCGCCGCCGGCCTCGACGACCGGCAGCGCGTTGCGCCGCTGCTCGCCGTTGCCGATGGGCAGCGGCACGAACGCCGCGGGCAGCCCGACCGCGGACAGCTCCGCCACGGTCACCGCACCCGACCGGCACAGCGCGAGGTCGGCGGCGGCGTAGGCGAGGTCCATCCGCTCCAGGTAGTCGACGACGACGTAGGGCGCCGCGCCGGCCGGGCGCGCCGGCACCTCGACGTCGGTGTTCTTGGGGCCGCGGGCGTGCAGCACCTGGACACCGGCGGCGGTGAGCGCGTCGGCCGCGGCGACGGCGGCGCGGTTGAGCGAGGCCGCGCCCTGCGAGCCGCCGAAGACCAGCAGCGTGGGCCGGTCGGCGTCCAGCCCGAAGGCGGCGCGGGCCTCGGCGCGGCGCCCGGCGCGGTCCAGGCCGCTGATCGCGGTGCGCAGCGGCATGCCGACGTGCTCGCCGCGGTGCAGCGGCGTGCCGGGCACCGTGACGGCGACCCGGGCGGCGATCCGCGCGCCGATGCGGTTGGCGAGGCCCGGCAGCGCGTTCTGCTCGTGCACCACCACCGGCACGCCCGCGCGGCGGGCGGCCAGATAGGCCGGCAGCGCCACGTAGCCGCCGAACCCGACGACGACGTCGGCCTGCAGCTCGGCCAGCAGCGCGCGGGTGTCGGCGACGGCGCGGCGCACCCGCCCGGGCACCCGCAGCAGGTCCGGCGTCGGCTTGCGCGGCAGCGGGACGGGCGGGATGAGCCGCAGGTCGTAGCCGCGCGCGGGCACCAGCCGGGTCTCCATGCCGCGGGCGGTGCCGAGACAGGTGACCCGCGGGGCGGGGTCGCGGCGGCGCAGCGCGTCGGCCAGCGCGAGCATCGGCTCGATGTGGCCGCCGGTGCCGCCGCCGGCCAGGACGACGCTCAGTGGACGGCCGGTCGGCGCGCTCACCGGGACCGCCCCGGGCGGTCGGCGGGCCGGGCGGGCACCCGCTCGGGCCGGCGCGCGGCCGGTGGCGGCACCCGGCGCTCGGCGCCGCGGGCCTCGGCGGGCCGCCGCACCGGGCGCGGCTCGACGGGCCGGCGGACCGGCGGGCGCTCACCGGAGCGGCCGCGGGGGCGCCCGTCGGCGGGGTCCTCCCCCCGGGTGGTGGGACGGGTGCGGCCCGGGCGGACCGGGTCGACGGCGTGTGCGGGCACGGGCAGCAGCCAGCGCGCCAGCCGGCCGCGGTCGCGGCTGCGGGCGTGCTCGATGGCCTCGGGCTCGGATCGGGCGAAGCGGATGAGGATCCCCACGACGAAGAGGGTGAGCACCAGCGAGGTGCCACCGGCGGAGACCAGCGGCAGGGTGACCCCGGTGACCGGGAGGACCCCCACCACGTAGCCCATGTTCATGGCCGCCTGGCCGACGAGCCAGACGGTGATCGCCACGCTGGCCAGCTGCACGAAGCGGTCGGCCGAGCGGTTGGCGATCCGGAAGCCGGCGAAGGCCAGCACCGCGTAGAGCGTGACCACGACGAGGCAGCCCAGCAAGCCGAGCTCCTCGCCGATGATGGCGAAGATGTAGTCCGACTCGGCCTCGGGCAGCAGGTTCCACTTCATGGCGCTGTTGCCGAGGCCCACACCCCACAGGCCGCCGTTGGCCAGCGCGTAGAAGCCGCGGATGGCCTGGAAGCCGGTGTCGGTGGGGTCGTCGAAGGGGTGCAGGAAGGCGGTCACCCGCTCCCAGCGGTACTCCGAGCTGCTCACCAGCAGGTAGCCCAGCGTGCCCGCGGTCGCGATGCCGAGGCCCCAGAGCCGGCCGGGCAGGCCGCCGGCCCACAACAGCCCGGAGACGACGAGCAGCAGGCTGACGACGGCGCCGAAGTCGGGCTCGAGCATGAGCAGCGCGCTGATGACCACGAAGACCGGCAGCAGCGGCACGAGCAGCGTCCTGAGCGTCAGGCTGCGGCCGCGGGTGGCGAGGACGTGCGCGCCCCAGAGGGCGACGACGAGCTTGGTGAGCTCGGAGGGCTGGAAGTCGGTGATGCCGAGGTCGATCCAGGCGCGGGAGCCGTTGTACTCGACGCCGACCCCCGGCACGAGGACGGCGACGAGCAGCACGAGGACGGCGACGAGCGCCATCCCCGACCAGCGGCGCATCAGCCCGGCGGGCAGGCGCACGGCGACGAGCAGGGCGACCAGGCCCAGGCCGGCGAAGACGAGCTGGTCGACGCCGGGGCGCCAGGCCGGCTGGTCGTCCAGCGCCGCCTCGATGGCCGAGGCGGAGAAGACCATGACCAGCCCGATGGCCAGCAGCAGACCGGCCGCCCCGATGACGAGGTGGCAGCTGGTCATCGGCCCGTCGAGCCAGGCGGGCCCGCGCACCCGCGCGGCGGGACCCGCGGACGCCACCGGGACGCCGCTGCGGCGCGTGCGGCGCGTGCGGGTGGACTCGGTGCGGCCGTCCATCCCGCCATCGTCGCCGCTGACGGCGCGCCGGACGGTCAGCGCACCCGCGTGTCGCGCCGGTCCCCTGCTCGCCTGCCGGGTACGGGCCGACGCGCTCACAGTCCGGTGATGGACAGCCAGTCGGCGTAGAACAGGCCGAGCCCGAAGGCGACGGCCATGCCGGTGACCAGCCAGAACCGCACGATGACGGTGTTCTCCGCCCACCCGGCGAGCTCGAAGTGGTGGTGCAGCGGGGCCATGCGGAACACCCGCCGCCGGGTGGCGCGGAAGAAGGCCACCTGGATGACCACCGACAGCGTGACCGCGACGAAGAGCCCGCCGAGGACGATGAGCAGCAGCTCGGTGCGGGTGACGATGGCGATGCCGGCCATCAGCCCGCCGAGGGCCAGCGAGCCGGTGTCGCCCATGAAGATCCGCGCCGGGCTGGTGTTCCACCACAGGAACCCGAGGCAGGCGCCCATCGCCGCGGCGGCCACGAGCGTGACGTCGAGCGGGTCGCGCACCTGGTAGCAGCCGTCGACGGCGGCCGCGGCGCAGTCGTGGGTGAACTGCCAGAAGCTCATGACGACGTAGGCGCCGAACACCATCGCCGAGCACCCGGCGGCGAGCCCGTCGAGGCCGTCGGTGAGGTTGACCGCGTTGGAGAACCCGGCGATGAACAGGTAGGCCAGGACGACGAAGCCGATGGCGCTGACGAACAGCGGCTCGATGTCGCGGACGTAGGAGACGAACTCCGACGCCGGCGTCACCCCCGCCTCGTCGGGGAAGTTGAGCGCCAGGATCGCGAAGGTCAGCCCGACCACCAGCTGCCCGACGAGCTTCGCCGTCTTGTTGAGGCCGAGGCTCCGGCGGTGCCGGATCTTGAGGTAGTCGTCGAGGAAGCCGACGGTGCCCAGGCCCACCATGAGGAACAGCAGCAGCAGGCCGGTGGCGGTGACCCCGCGCCCGGGCTGGCCGATGAGGAACAGGTGGGCGAGCAGGTAGCCGGCCACGGTCGCCCCGACGATGACGGTGCCGCCCATGGTGGGCGTGCCCTTCTTCGACAGGTGCGACTCGGGGCCGTCGTCGCGGATCTCCTGGCCGAAGCCGCGGCGCCTGAACGCCCGGACGGCCAGCGGCGTGGCGAGGATGGAGAGGACCAGCCCGAACGCCGCGGCGATGAGGACGGACTTCACGCGCCTGCCCCGGCGTCCAGCAGGTCCGCGGCGAGGACCTCCAGCCCGTGGGACCGGCTGGCCTTCACCAGCACGACGTCACCGGGCACCAGCACCTCCGAGAGGAAGACGAGAGCGGCCGCCCGGTCGGGCACCGCGACGGCGGTGCTGCCCGGAGAGGTCCCGGCGTCCGCCCCGCCGGCCTCCCCGTGGCGGGCACCGGCGGCCGTGGCACCCGTCACTACTCCTACCGCATCGGGTCCGACGGCGACGACCAGGTCGGCCCCGGCGGCGACCGCGTCGCGGCCGAGCCGCTCGTGCTCGGCGGCGGCGTCCGGACCGAGCTCGGCCATCCCGCCGAGGACGGCGACCCGCCGGCCGGCCGGCAGCCCGGCCAGCGCGGCGAGGGCGGCGCGCATCGACTCGGGGTTGGCGTTGTAGGCGTCGTTGACGACGGTGACGCCGTCGGCCCGGCGGGTGACCTCCATGCGCCAGCGGCTGCGCGGCGTGGCCTGCGACAGGGCCGCGGCGACGGCGGCGGGCGTCATGCCGAGGGCCAGCGCGGCGGCGGCGGCGGACAGCGCGTTGGCCACCTGGTGCTCGCCGACGACCTGCAGCGCGACCGGGTGCTCCTCGCCGCCGGCGACGAGGGTGAACCGGGCGCGGGCGGCGTCGTCGAGGGTGACGCCGGTGGCGCGCACGTCGGCGCCCGCGGAGCGGCCGGTGGTGACCACCCGGGCGCGGGTGCGCGGCGCCATCCCGGCCACCCGCGGGTCGTCGGCGTTGAGCACGGCGGTGCCGGTCGCGGGCAGCGCCTCCACGAGCTCGCCCTTGGCCTGCGCGATGACGTCGGCCGAGCCGAACTCGCCGAGGTGCGCGGAGCCGACGTTGAGGACGACGCCGAGGTCGGGCCGGGCGACGGCGCACAGCCGGGCGATGTGCCCGACGCCCCGGGCGCCCATCTCGAGGACGAGGAAGCGGGTGGACTCGTCGGCGTCGAGGACGGTCAGCGGGAGGCCGATGTCGTTGTTGTACGAGCCGGGCGGGCTCACCGTGGGCCCGGCGGCGGCGAGCACCTGGCCGAGCAGGTCCTTCGTGGAGGTCTTGCCCGAGGAACCGGTGAGGCCGACGGTCCGCAGGCCCGCCACGGCGAGCCGGCGGTGCACCTCGGCGGCGAGCCGGCCGAGCGCGGCGACGGTGTCGTCGACGACGAGCGCCGGCAGCGGGCCGCCGGGCCGGGTGGTGAGCGCGGCGACGGCGCCCGCCCGCGCGGCGGCGTCGAGGTAGTCGTGCCCGTCGACGCGCTCGCCGGCGACGGCGACGAACAACGCGCCCGGGGCGACGGCGCGGGAGTCGAGGGTGACGGCGGTGACGGTGGCGTCGTCGGGCCGGAGGGCACCGTCCGGCAGCGGGGCGCCGACGGCCTGCGCGACCTCGGCGAGGGACAGGGCGATCACCGGCGGGCCGCCCCGGCGGTCGTCGCGGCGAGCACCTCGCGCAGCACGGCGCGGTCGTCGAAGGGCGTCACCGTGCCGGCGACCTCCTGCCCCGACTCGTGCCCCTTGCCGGCCACCAGCACCGTGTCGCCGGGGCGGGCGAGCGCCACCGCGCGGGCGATCGCGGCGCGGCGGTCGCCGACCTCCTCGACCGCGTCGCGGCGCCCGGCCGGCACGCCGGCGAGCACGGCGGCGCGGATCGCGGCCGGGTCCTCCGAGCGCGGGTTGTCGTCGGTGACCACCACGATGTCGCTGCCGGCCGCGGCCGCCGCGCCCATCGCCGGTCGCTTCCCCTGGTCGCGGTCTCCTCCACAGCCGAGCACGGTGATCAGCCTCCCCCGGGTGGCGGCGCGCAGCGCGGCGAGCGCGGTGGCGACGGCGTCGGGGGTGTGCGCGTAGTCGACGACGGCGGTGAACGGCTGGCCGGCGTCGACGGGCTCCATGCGGCCGGGGACGACGGCGGCGGCGATGCCGGCCAGCGCCTCGGCGACCGGCACGCCGACCGCGTCGAGCAGCGCGACGGCGAGGACGGCGTTGGTGACGTTGAACCGGCCGGGCAGCCGCACGCTCGCCGGCCACGACCCGCCGGGGCCGCTGACGGTGAAGGTGGAGCCGCCGTCGGGGGCGGGCGCGACGTCGGTGGCGGTCCAGTGCGCGGGGGCGCCGTCGACGGAGACGGTGACCGCCCGCTCCCCCAGCATCCCGGCCAGCCGCCGGCCGGCGTCGTCGTCGACGACGACCACCTCGCGCGCGGCGCGGCCGTCGAACAGCAGCGCCTTGGCCTGGAAGTAGTCCTCGAGGTCGCGGTGGAAGTCGAGGTGGTCCTGGCTGAGGTTGGTGAACCCGGCCGCGGCGAAGGGCACCCCGCCGACGCGGCCCTGCACCAGCGCGTGGCTGGAGACCTCCATGACGACGGCGTCCACGCCGGACTCGGCCATCGTGGCCAGCAGCGCGTGCAGCACCGGCGCCTCGGGGGTGGTGCGCACGCTGGGGAACGCCGTCTCCGTGCCGCCGGCGCGGGTGCGCGACTGCACCGTGCCGATCAGCCCGGTGCCGCGCCCGGCGGCGGCGAGGCCGGCCTCGACCAGGTAGCTCGTCGTCGTCTTGCCGTTGGTGCCGGTGATGCCGACGACCGGCAGCCGGCGGGCCGGCTCGCCGTAGACCCGGGCGGCGACGTCGCCGAGGCGGCCGCGGGGGTCGTCGACGACGCACACCGGCAGCCCGGTGGCGGCGGCCTGCTCGCGGCCGGCCGGGTCGGTGAGGACGGCGACGGCGCCGCGGCCGGCGGCGTCGGCGGCGAAGCGGGCGCCGTGCGTGCGGGCGCCGGGGAGGGCGGCGTAGAGGTCGCCGGGCCGCACCTCGGTGGAGGCGAGGGTGACGCCGCCGACCTCGGTGGCGGGGTCACCCTGGACGGGGTCGCCGACGAGGTCGGCGAGCGCGGCGAGGGGCTGCGGGCGGGTCCCCCGGGGCCGGGGCACCGACCCGGTTCCGGTCGGGGTCACGTCGGGCCAATCTACCGGCGGACCGGTCCGGCCCCGCGCACCCGCGCCCCGCGCGCCGGGCACCGCCCGCACCCGCGTGGCCCGGCGTCAGTCGCCGGCGGGCCCGCCGGGCGGTCCGCCCGCCGCCGCCCCGGTGAGGTCCTCGCGGGTGATCGCGAACTCGGGGCGGGCGGTGCCCGACGGCACGACGCCGCCGTCGGTGAGCACGTGGCGCATGACGTCGGCGAACACCGGGGCGGCCACCTGCCCGCCCTCGGCGGAGCTGCTGGGCCGCTCGAGGTCGACGGCCACGACGTACTGCGGGTCGTCGGCCGGGGCGAACCCGACGAACGTCGTCACGTAGCCGCCGCCGTCGTAGCAGTTGCACTCCGGGTTGGCCCGCTGCGCGGTGCCGGTCTTGCCGGCGACCCGGTAGCCCTCGACCTGCGCGAGCGGCGCGGTGCCGCCCGGGCCGACGACGGCCTCGAGCATGTAGGCGAGGTCGTCGGCGGTCTGCTCGCTGACCACGCGGACGGGCTCGGGCGCGTCCGGGGTGGTCACCGTGCCGTCGGGCGCGGTCACCGAGGAGACCACCCGCGGCGGGATGCGCACGCCGTCGTTGGCGATGGCCTGGTAGACCGAGGCCATCTGCAGCGTGGTCACCGAGACGCCCTGCCCGATCGGCACGTTGGCCGCGCGGCTCTCGGTCCACTCCGCGGAGTCCTGCAGGATGCCGGCGCTCTCGCCGGGCAGCTCGACGCCGGTCTCCGCCCCGACGCCGAAGGCCCGCAGGTACTCCTCGAGCCGCTCGTCGCCCACCTCGCGGGCGAGCATGATCGTGCCGACGTTGCTGGACTTGGCGAGGATCCCGGTGACCGTCCAGTCCACCGGGGCGTGGTCGTGGGCGTCGGTGACGACGACGTCGCCGGCCTGGATGTGGCCGTTCACGTTCAGCACGGTGTCCGGCTCGGCCACGCCCTCCTCGAGCGCGGCGGCCAGCGTCACCGCCTTCATGACCGAGCCGGGCTCGAAGACGTCGGAGACGACGGGGTTGCCGAGCAGCTCGGGGTCGGTGCGGCCGGCCTGCGCGGGGTCGTAGCCCGGGCAGGAGCCCATGGCCACGACCTCGCCGGTGTGCACGTCGAGGACGACGGCGGAGGCCCGGGTCGTGGCCCCGTCGGCGCAGGCCTGCGCGAGGCGCTGCTCCATGACGAACTGCACGTCCTGGTCGAGGGTCAGCTCGACGGTGCTGCCGTCGACGGCGGGCGTCGACTCGTCGATGCCGGCGGGGATCGGGTTGTTGCCGCTGCCGACCTCCACCCGCCGGTCGCCGTCGGTGCCGGCGAGGGTGTCCTCGAAGCGCAGTTCGACGCCGCCGAGGCCGGTGCCGTCGCGGCCGGTGAACCCGACCACCTGGCCGCCGACCGTGCCGGTCGGGTAGAGCCGCACCGGGTCGTCCTCGAACAGCACGCCGGCCAGGCCCAGGTCCTGGATGGCGTCGACGGTCTCCGGCGGCACCTGGCGGGCCAGCACCACGTAGCGGCCGTCGCCGGTGAGCTGCTCGGTGAGCTCGTCGACGGGCACGTCGAGCAGCGCGGTGAGGGCCAGCGCGGTGCGCTCCGGGTCCTCGACGGCCTGCGGGTCGGCGGTCACGCGGGAGGCGTCGACGGTGTAGGCGAACGGGTTGCCGTCACGGTCGAGGATCGCCCCGCGCAGCGCCGACAGCGGGTACTCGGCCAGCCGGCTCTGCTCGGCGCGGTAGGCGAGGTCGGACCCGTCGACGCCCTGCAGCCACACCAGCCGGGTGGTGACCACCAGCAGCGGGACGACGACGAGCACCAGGCCCCACCACAGGCGGGCGGGCCCGACGGTCAGCGCGCGGCCGCTGTGCCGGCGGCCGGCGGGGCGCCGCGGCTCGAACGCGCCGGAGCGGGTCGCCCCGCCGCCGCGCGGGCCGCCGGCGCGCGGGGCGCCGTCGCGGGAGGGCACGGGGCGGGGGACGGAGGCCGGGCGGCCGCGGGAGCCGTCCCGGGGGGCGCCGGCCCGCGGGACGCGGGCGCCGCGCGGGGACGGCGCGCCGTCGCGGCCGAGGTCGCGGGGCCGCTCGCGCGGCAGGTCGCGGGGCCGCTCGCGCGGCAGGTCGCGGGGCCGCTCGCGCGGCAGATCGCGACGGCGGTCGCGCGGGGGGTCGCTCGGGCCCACGGTCAGCCTCCGTTCGCGGCGGGCGGTGCGGTCTCCGGCGCGGGCGCCGGCTCGGGGGTGCCGCGCAGGGTGGCGGTGCCGTCGGGGCCGATCACCAGGTAGGCGGCGGTGCCGGCGGGGACCAGCCCGGCGGCCACGGCCGCGGCGGCGAGCTGCGCGGGCGCGCCGCCCTGGACGACCTGCCGCTCGAGCTCCTGCACCTCCTCCGCCTTCTCGGCGTTCTCGGTGCGCAGCTCCCCCGCCTGCAGTGAGTTCACGGCGATGGCGGTGTTGAGCACGAGCAGCGCGATGGTGGTGGCCACCAGCAGCACGACGACCAGCAGCACGAACGGGGCGCGGCGGGCGCCGGTGGCCCGCGCGAGGCCCGCCCCGCCGGTGAGCAGCCGCAGGTCCGGCACCGACGGCACGCGCGGCGCGGGCCCGGTGGCGCGGGTCGCCCCGGCGCGCACCGGCCGGGAGGGCAGCGTGCGGACGGGGCGGGAGGGCAGGGCGCGCAGCGGCCGGGCGGCGTGCCCGGAGCCGGTGGTCGCCGTGGGCGTCCTGGCCGGCGCCGCGGCGGCCCTGGCCGGGGTCCCCGTCGCCGTCGTCTTGGCCGCCGTCGTCCTCGCCGTCGTCGTCCTCGCCGTCGTCGTCTTCGCCGCCTTCGCCGTCCGGGACGCCGGCGCGCCCGGGCTCGCGGACGGCGGGACGGCGCGGGCGGCGCCCTCGCGGGGCGCGCGGGCCGCGGCGCTCACGCGGCCCGCCGGATGCGCTCGGCGGCGCGGACGCGGGCCGACGCGGCCCGGGGGTTGGCGGCCACCTCGGCCTCCGAGGCGACCTCGCCGCCGCGGGTGAGCAGCCTCAGCACCGGCCCGTACTCGGGCAGCCGGACGGGCAGCTCCGGCGGCGTCCGGTCGGTGGCGAGCTCGGCGAGGGCCTGCTTGACGATCCGGTCCTCGAGGGAGTGGAAGGTGATGACGGCGACCCGGCCGCCCACCGCCAGCGCGTCCAGCGCCGCCGGCAGCGCCCGCCGGAGGACGCCGAGCTCGTCGTTGACCTCGATCCGCAGCGCCTGGAACGTCCGCTTGGCCGGGTTGCCGCCCGTGCGGCGGGTGGCGGCGGGGATCGAGTCGCGCACCAGGTGGGCGAGCCGCTCGGTGCCGGTGAACGGCTCCCGGGCGCGCTCGCGGACGATCGCGCCGGCGATCCGCGAGGCGAACCGCTCCTCGCCGTAGACGCGCAGGACGCGGGCGAGCTCGGCGGCGGAGTAGGTGTTGACGACGTCGGCGGCGGTGCGCGCCGCGCCGGGGTCCATGCGCATGTCCAGCGGGCCGTCGGCGGCGTAGCTGAAGCCGCGGTCGGCGCGGTCGAGCTGCAGGGAGCTGACGCCGAGGTCGAACAGCACCGCGTGCACCTCGTCGAGGCCGAGGCGGTCCAGGACGTCGGGCAGCTCGTCGAAGACGGCCGGCACGAGGGTGGCGCGGTCGGCGTGGCCGGCGGCCGCGATGCGGGCGGCGGCCTCGGCGCGGGCGTGCGGGTCGCGGTCGAGGCCGACCAGCCGCAGGCCGGGGTGGGCGTCGAGGAGGGCCAGCGCGTGGCCGGCGAGGCCGAGGGTGGCGTCGACCAGCACGGCGCCCTCGGGAGCGCAGGCCGGGCCGAGCAGGCCGGTGACGCGGTCGAGGAGGACGGGCACGTGCACCGGAGGCGCCGCCGGGTCCTGCGCTGCCGCCGAGTCCTGCCCTACCACTGCCGCCGAGTCCTGCGGCGCGGGCCGCGGGGGCTCGGGCGTGCTCATCGTCGGTCTCCTCGGGTCGGGCTCCCCGCGCGGGGACGGGCGCCACCGGGACGCACGTGCTGCACATGGTGGCGCGGACAGCGGGTCGGCTGGGGGAGCTCGGCGGGCGTGCCGCGCGACCGGTGGGCGCCGGGGACGGGCGCGGGCCGCGGGGAGGGGGTGCCTGAGCGGAGGGGGTGCTGAGCGGAGGAGGTCGCGCGGGACGGCGACCGCGGGGTGGCGGCGCGGGGCCGGTGGAGAAGGGTCCCCACCCCCCGCGAGGGCCGCCTGGCGCCGGGGAAGTGCGTCAGGAGGACCCCGCGGGGGGTGGGGCCGGGTGCCGGTCGCGGTGCCGCTGCGGCGGACCGAGCCGCGGGGAAGGCGGTTCGGGCCGCATCCGGTCGAGCCGCGGGGAAGACGGCTCGCGACGGTGCGCGGCTGCCGGGCGACCGGCGGCACGGGGTCAGGAGAGCGTGGGCATCCCCTCGCTCTCCATGGCGGCGAAGACCGCCTCCTGCTCTGCCTCGTAGGCGTCCCACGCGGCCTGGTCCCAGATCTCGAAGCGGGTGTCGACGCCGACGACCACGACGTCGCGGTCGAGGCCGGCGTACTGGCGCAGGCTCGCGGGGATGGTGATGCGGCCGGCCTTGTCGGGCTCGACCTCGACCATCGAGCCGAAGCTCAGGCGGGCGCGCATGCGGGCCTCGGCGGTGTCGGCGGGGGCCATGCTGGCGGCGGCGCGGCTCTGCTCGGCGACCCGGGCCATGGTGAGGCCGTAGACGCAGCGCTCCTGGCCCTTCTTGATCACCATGCCGTCGGCCACCTGCTCGCGGAACCGGACGGGGAGTGCGAGCCGGCCCTTCTCGTCGAGCCGCAACGAGTAGTTGCCGACGAACACCGGATCACCTCCCCCATGTGGCCCTCCTCGTGTCCACCGCGGACCCGGGACGGGCCCTGGCTCCCCACCGCGCCACACACTAACCCACTACGCCCCACCGGACACCACTCGACACCATGTCGTGACCGCTTCTCCCCACGCCTCCCCGCGCAGGTCAGCGGCCGGTCGGGGCGGGCGGGGCGACCGGTGGGGCGCGGTGGGGCGCCCGGTGGGGAGCGGTGGGGGCCGGGAGCGACCCGCGGGCCTGCGGAGGGAGCCGGCGACGCGCCCGGGTGGGGAGCCGGACGGGGCGGTCCGCGACGGGCTCCCGACGCGCCGAGGACACGTACCGTGGGCCGGGTGACCGACACCATGCGTGCGGCGGACGGGACGGCGGGGCTGCCGGTCGACGTCGCCGCGGAGGGCGCGCGGATCGCCGCCAACGTCTCCCGGGTCGTCCAGGGCAAGCCCGACGTCGTCCGCCTGGCGCTGGTGGTGCTGCTCGCCGAGGGGCACCTGCTCGTCGAGGACGTGCCCGGGGTCGGCAAGACGACGCTGGCCAAGGCGCTCGCCGCCTCGATCGACGCGAGCGTGCGCCGCATCCAGTTCACCCCCGACCTTCTGCCGAGCGACGTCACCGGCGTGGCGATCTACGACCAGGAGACGCGGGCCTTCGAGTTCCGCCCGGGCGCGGTGTTCGCCAACGTCGTCGTCGCCGACGAGATCAACCGGGCCTCGCCGAAGACGCAGTCGGCGCTGCTGGAGTGCATGGAGGAGCGGCAGGTCACCGTCGACGGCGTCAGCTACGAGCTGGCCCGGCCGTTCCTGGTGATGGCCACGCAGAACCCGGTGGAGATGGAGGGCACCTATCCCCTCCCCGAGGCCCAGCGCGACCGGTTCACCGCGCGGGTCTCCATGGGCTACCCCGACCGCGAGGCCGAGGTCGCCATGCTCGACGACCGCGGCACCGGCGACCCGCTGGCCGAACTGACGCCGGTCGCCGACGCCGCGTCCGTCCGCGCCCTGGTGGCCGCCGTCGGCACCCTGCACGTCTCCGACGCCGTCCGCCGCTACGTCGTCGCCCTGGTCGAGGCCACCCGCCGCTCCCCCGACCTGCGGCTGGGCGCCTCCCCGCGGGCCGGCCTGCAGCTGCTGCGCACCGCCCGCGCCGCCGCGGCTCTCGCCGGCCGCGACCACGTACTCCCCGACGACGTCCAGGCCATGGCACTGCCCGTGCTCTCCCACCGCCTGCTGCTCACCGCCGACGCCGCGGCCGCGCGGCGCACGGCCGAACAGGTCGTCACCGGGCTGCTCGGCTCGGTGCCCGTGCTGCGCGGGCGCTGACCGGTGGCCGGCCAGCTCCGGAGCGCGCTGACCTCGCTCACCCTGCGCGGGCGCTGCCTGGTCGCCGCCGGCCTGACGCTGCTCGGCCTCGGCGCGCTGCTCGGAGAGCGGCCGCTGGTGCAGATCGCGGTGTTCCTGCTGGCGCTGCCGCTGCTCTCGGCGGTGCTGGTGGCCCGGCAGCGCTTCCGCGTGGCGGTGCGGCGCACGGTGACCCCGGCCCGCGTGCCGCGCGGGGAGGACGCCGACGTGCTGCTGGAGGTCACCAACACCGACCGGCGCACCGGCCGGCTGTGGCTGCTGTCCGAGCAGCTGCCCGAGGACGCCGGCCGCTCCCCCGGCTTCGTCGTCGAACGGCTGCCCGCCGGGCGCACCGCGGCCCTGCCCTACCGGGTGCACGGCGGGCGGCGCGGCCGGTTCCGGCTGGGCCCGCTGCGGTTGCGGCTGGTCGACCCGTTCGGCCTGGTGCAGCGCACCACCAGCGGCACCGACGGCGCCCCGCTGCTCGTCGTCCCGCGGGTGCGCCCGCTCGGGCCCGGCGGCCCGGCCGGCGGCCACGGCGGCGGCGGGGACGGCGCCCGCCGCTCGATCGCGGTGCACGGCGAGGACGACGTCAGCACCCGCGCCTACCGGCACGGGGACGACCTCCGCAAGGTGCACTGGCGGGCCACCGCGCGCACCGGCGAGCTCATGGTGCGGATGGAGGAGCGGCCCTGGCGGGCGCAGGCGGCGCTGCTGCTCGACACCCGGGTGCGTGCCCACCTGCTCACCCGGGCGGCCGGCCCCGGGCCCGCCGCCACGTCCGTCCCCGGCCCGCCCGGCGACCCGTCCCCGCCGCCGGACAGCCTCGAGTGGCTCGTCGAGGCCGCGGCCAGCATCGGCAGCTCGCTGGCCCGCCGTGGCGCCGTGCTCCGGGTGGTCACCGCCGAGGGCGAGCTCGCGCCCGGTGAGGGGTCGGCGGGCCTCGGCCCCACCGAGCTGCTCGACCGGCTGGCCGTGCTCGGCCCGGCGCGCGGCTCCTCGCTCGCGCCCGCCGCCGACCTGCTGCACCGGGTGGCCGGCGACGGCCCGGTCGTGGCGCTGCTGGGCGCGGTCGGCCCCGACGACCTCGCCGAGCTGGTCACCGCCCGCTCCGGCCCGCACACCGACGTCGCGGTCCTGCTCGACGTCGCGAGCTGGGCCGACCCGGGCGGGCGCAGCCGCCGCTCGCTGTCGGCGACGTCGCGGGCGCACCTGGCCGCACAGGTGGCGGAGTCGGCGTCGCTGCTGCGCGGCGCGGGCTGGCAGGTCGCCGTCGCCGGGGCCGGCCGCGGCGTCGAGGCGGTCTGGGCCGACCTCGCCGCCCAGCGCGGCGCGGGCCTGCGGGCCGGCGGGATCGGGGTGCCGGCATGACCGCGCTCGCGCCGCCGCCGGCCGCTCCCCCGGCGCCCGCACCGCCGCCGCGGACGCCGGTCGCGCGCCGCCCTCCCCCGCCCCGGCCGCCCGGGACGCTGCGCCGCGAGGGCGGCACGACCGCCGCCGCCGCCGTCGCCACCGCGCTCGGCGCGTGCGCGCTGTTCCCCGTCTTCACCCGGCCCGACTGGCTGGCGCCGGCCCTCGCCGCGATCGCCGTCGTCGCGCTCACCGGCCTGGCGCTGCGCGCGGCGGGTCCCGCGCTGTGGGCCTGGGCCTCGGGCGGGCGGGCGCTGCCCGCGCGCGCCGCGGCCCTCGGCGTGCCCCTGGTGCCGCTGGGCCAGCTCGCCGCCCTCACCTGCCTCATGACGGCGCTGTTCGCCCCGGCGCGGGCGGTCGGCGGGTGGCTGCCGACCCCGCGCAGCCTCGGGTCGCTCGGCGCCGTCCTGACCGCGGGGTCGGCGGAGATCCGCGAGCAGGCCACCCCCGCGCTGCCGCTGACCGGGCTGCTGGCGCTGACCGTCCTGCTCGTGGGGATGGTCGCGGTCACCGTCGACCTGGTCGCCGTCGGCGGACGGCAGCCGGCGCTGGCCGGGCTCGGCCTGCTGGTGCTCTTCTGCGTGCCGGTCAGCACCGTCACCGGCGACGTCGGGCTGGGGGCGCTGGCCGCCCCGGCGGCGGGCCTGGCGCTGCTGATGTGGGCCGACCAGTCCCGGCGGCTGGCCGCGCGCACCGGCCGGGCGGGCGGCCACGGCGCCGGGTCCGCGGCCGCGGCGGGCACCGCGCTCGCGGCGCTGGCGGTGGCGCTGGTGGCCGGCAGCGTCGTCCCCACCCTCCCCGAGGGCCGGCTGGCCTCGGGCTTCGGCCCGGGCGGGGGCGGCGGCGCCACCGGGACGGCGCTGGACCCGGCCGCCGCGCTGCAGGGCCAGCTCACCCTCCCCGAGCCGATCGACCTGCTCCGCGTGGACGTCTCGGTCGACGACCCCGGCTACCTGCGCGTCGTGACGCTCGACCGGTACACCGCCGAGGAGGGGTGGACGACGGGCAACCTCGACGGCGAGGCGTCGGTGGCCCAGCCCGACCCGCTGGCGCCGCTGCCCGGGCGCCGCGACGGCCGGCCGGTGGAGGCCACGATCACCGCGGTCGGCCACGACGACCGGTTCCTGCCCGTGCTCACCTCCCCGCTGACCGTGGACATCGCCGACCCCGACGCCTGGCGGTTCGACCCGGTCACCGGCACGGTCTTCGGGCGCGACACGACCACCGCCTCGGCCGGCTACCGGGTCACCGCGGTGGAGCCGCGGCCGAGCGAGGACGAGCTGCGCGCCGCCGCGCCGCTGCGCGCGGACGACCCGGTGCGCGAGCGCGACACCGCCATCCCGCCACTGGCCCCCGAGGTCACCGACCTGGTCGCCCAGCTGACCGCGGGCGCCGCCACCCCCTACGACGCCGTCCGGTCGATCCACGGGTGGTTCTCCCGGGAGAACGGCTTCGTCTACAGCCTCGCCACCGCACCGGGCACCACCGGCGACGACCTCGCCGACTTCCTGCGGCTCAAGCAGGGCTACTGCGAGCAGTACGCCGGGGCGATGGCCGCGATGGTCCGCGAGGCGGGCATCCCCGCCCGGGTGGCGCTGGGCTACACCCCCGGCCGCATCCAGCCGGGCGGCGAGCGGCTGATCACCAGCTCCGACGCGCACGCGTGGGTGGAGGTCTACTTCGACGACCTCGGCTGGATCCCGTTCGACCCCACCCCGATCGACCCCGACCGCGCCGTCGAGCTGCCCTGGGCGCCGCGGCCGACGCCGCAGGAGGACGCCTCGACGCCGGACGGCACCCCGGCGGTGCCGGCCCCGGCGCCGGTGACCCCCGCGCCGCAGGTGGACCGCGTCGACGGCGCCGGGACCACGACGGGCATGCCGGGGTCCCGCGATGCCGGGTCGGCGCGGCCGGTGCTGGTCGCCGCCGGCGTGCTGCTCGGCCTGGCCGCGCTGCTGGGCGCCCCGGCCGGGGTGCGCGCGCTGCAACGGCGCCGGCGCCTCGACGACGGCGGCCCGGCGGCGCTGTGGGACGAGCTCGCCGCCACCGCCCGCGACCTCGGCCTGCCGTGGGACCCGGCGCGCACGCCGCGCCAGCAGGCGGCCGGCCTCGCCCGGACACTGGAGACCACCGCCGGGGCCCACCGGGCGGGCTCGCCGGAGGCGGCCGAGGCGGTCGAGCGGCTGGCCCGCGCGGAGGAGACGGCCAGCTACGGCCGCCCCGGCGCGGCGCCCGGCGACCCGTCCGCCGTCGCGGCGCTCCGGGCCGCGCGCAGGGGGCTGGCAGCCGCGGTGCCGGCGCGGGTGCGTGTGCGGGCGCTGCTGTGGCCGGCCTCGCTCGCCGACGCGCTGGGCGGCGGGCTCGCCGACCGGCTCCGGGCCCGGCTGCCCCGCCGCCGTCCCGCGGCCTGACCGGCCGCCGTCACCGGCCCGGTCCTCCCGCTCCCCCACGGCACCGGTTCGCCCACCCTCGCCGTGTGGTGCCCGGCCTCGCGCTGCGGCGCGAGGTCGGGCACCGCGACGCGAGGTCGGGCGCGGGGCGAGGTCGGGCACGGACCGGCGCAGGCCGCACACCCGGACGGCTCCGGGAACGCCGACGGCCGCCGTCCCGGTGCGGGACGGCGGCCGTCGGGGGAGGCTGCGGGCTACTGGTCGTAGCGGCGGCGGAAGCGCTCCTCGAGGCGGTTCTTCAGCGGCTGCTTGCGGGGCTTGCCGCCGCGGCCGCGGGCGGTGCTGCCGCCGCGGGCTCCGGCGGGCCCGGCCGGGCCGGCCTCGACCGCGCCGGTGGCGGAGCGGTAGTTCAGCACGCCGAGCGCGGCACCGCCGAACATGACGAGGAAGCCGAGGACGCCGAGCGGGACCGAGGGGGCGACGGCGCCACCGACGAGGACCGCCAGGCCCACCACCACGAGCAGCGCACCCAGTTGCAGCTTCCGCCGGGCCCTGAGCCTGCGGTCACCCGTGCGGACGGAGGAGGCGAACTTCGGATCGTCGTCGACGAGGGCGCGCTCGATCTGCTCCAGCAGTCGCTGCTCGTGCTCGGAGAGCGGCACGGATGCCTCCAGGTGGGCCAAGGCCTGATCCGCCGGGTCCCCCCCGGCGGTACCCACGAGGATACGAGCCGTTCACGGGGTGCGAAAGGCGAGCGCGCGGCGACCCGCCCACGGTGGACCCGGATCACCCCCGCGGGCGGTCGCGGACCCGCCGGTCGCGGTCGCGGTGCAGCAGCGTGGCCGGCCGGACGGCCCCCGCGCCGAACCTCCGGGCGGCCCGGTCGGCGGCCAGCTCGGCGTCGCGGCGGCCGTGCTCGCGCTCGCCGAGCTCGAGCTGGCGCGGCGTCGACCCGGCCTGCACCAGCCGCTCGGCCCGCACGCCCACCAGCCGCAGACGGGCCCGGTCCAGGCCCAGGGCGTCGAAGAGGGCGCGGGCGGTGTCGTAGAGGTCCTGCCCGACGTCGGTGGGGACGTCGAGGGTGCGGCTGCGGGTGATCGTGGTCAAGTCGGCGAAGCGGACCTTGATGCTCACCGTGCGCGCCAGCCAGCTCCCCGCCCGCAGCCGGCCCGCCGTCCGCTCGGCCAGCCGCAGCAGCTCCCGGTGGATGACGGCGGGGTCGTCGACGTCGGTGCCGAAGGTCTCCTCGTGCCCGATCGAGCGCTCCGGCTCGTCGGGGACCACGCGCCGGGGGTCGCGGCCCCAGGCCAGCTCGTGCAGCGAGCCGCCGGCCGCCGGGCCGACCGCCCGCTGCAGGGTGCGCGCCGGGACGTGCGCGAGGTCGCCGACGGTGCGCAGCCCCAGCCGCAGGAGCACCTCCTCGGTCTTGGCGCCCACTCCCCACAGCGCGCCCACCGGCAGCGGGTGCAGGAAGTCGATGACCTCGGCCGGGCGGACGACGAGCAGGCCGTCGGGCTTGGCCCGGGTGGAGGCGAGCTTGGCCACGAACTTCGTGCCGGCCACCCCGACCGAGCAGGTGATGCCCTGCTCGTCGAAGACCCGGGCGCGCAGGTACTCGCCGATCTCCGCCGCGTCGCCGAGCCGGCGGCCGGCCCCGGAGACGTCGAGGAACGCCTCGTCCAGGCTCAGCGGCTCGACCAGCGGCGTGACCGACCGGAACAGCGCCATGACCGAGCGGGAGACCTCCGCGTAGAGCGCCATGTCCCCTGGCAGCACGGTGGCGGTCGGGCACAGCCGCAGCGCGCGGGCGGTGGGCATCGCGGCGTGCACGCCGTACGCGCGCGCCTCGTAGGTGGCCGAGGTGACCACCCCGCGGTTGCCCGCGCCGCCGACGATCACCGGCGTGCCGGCCAGCTCGGGGTGCCGGCGCACCTCGACGCTGGCGAAGAAGGCGTCCATGTCGACGTGCAGCACGCTGCACCCCTCCGCACGCCCCGCTGCCATCCCGCCCCGCCTCTCGAACACGTGTTCGGACCGACCGGAGGAGACTAGCCGCCCGCCGCGGTCCCCGGCGCGCCGTCCGCGGGGGTGTCCGTGCGTGTCGGGAAACGGCTGGTGAGGGCATGTGTGGCGCGCTGCCGATCGGGTTAGGGGGGACGCGACCGACCGCCGTCCGGCGGACGGCTGCGACAGTGACCGGAGGAACTCGATGGCGCTCGACGACGACGACATGACCAGCGTGGAGGGTCCGGCCGACAGCGGCGCCGGCGAGGGCACGCCCGGCCACCAGGACGGCGGTGCCGACGGCGGTGCCGACGGTGGCGCGGGCCACGGCCCGGCCGACGGTGGCGCGGCGGGCGGCGGCTCCGACGGCGGCGCGGACGGCGGTGCCGACGGTGGCGCGGACGGCGGCGCGGACGGTGGCGCCGACGGCGGTGCCGGCCACGGCCCGGCCGACGGCGGCGCGGTCGGTGGCGGCTCGGACGGCGGTGCCGACGGTGGTGCCGACGGCGGCGCGGACGGTTCGGCCTGAACCAGGACCCGGCCGTCGCGGGGCCGGGCGGAGCTGACCTCCGCCCGGCCCTGCGCCGGTGCACCCACCTCGACCCCGCCGTCTTCGCCGAGCAGCACTGGTCCCGCCGCCCCCTGCTGACCCGCGCCGAGGACACCGGGGAGTCCTTCGCCGACCTGCTCACGCTGGCCGACGTCGACGAGCTGCTCTCCCGCCGCGGGCTGCGCACGCCTTTCATCCGCATCGCCAAGGACGGCGCCGTCGTCGACGCGAAGCGGTTCACCACCTCCGGCGGCGCCGGCGCCGAGGTGACCGACCAGGTCTCCTCCGACGCCGTGCTGCGCCTGTTCGCCGACGGCAGCACCGTGGTCCTGCAGGGCCTGCACCGGCTCTGGCCGCCGCTGATCGAGTTCGCCGACCAGCTGGCCGCCGACCTGGGACACCCCACGCAGGTCAACGCCTACGTGACCCCGCCGTCCTCGCGCGGGTTCAGCCCGCACTACGACGTGCACGACGTCTTCGTGCTACAGGTCGCCGGCGAGAAGCACTGGACGATCCACGAGCCCGTGCTCGAGGAGCCGCTGCGCTCCCAGCCGTGGAACGACCGGGCCGCCGAGGTGGCCGCCGCCGCGCGGCGCGAGCCGGTGATCGACGCCGTCCTGCGCCCCGGCGACGCGCTCTACCTGCCCCGCGGCTACCTGCACTCGGCCGTCGCGCTCGGGCAGACCAGCGCCCACCTGACCATCGGCGTGCACTCGGTCACCCGCTGGTCGGCGGTGGAGTCGGTGCTCGACCTGGTGCGCACGCTGGCCGCCGACGACCGCGAGCTGCGCCGCGCGCTGCCGCTGGGCGTCGACCTCGCCGAGCCCGGCGCGCTGCGCGACGACGTCGCCACCGTGGTCGGCGCGCTGCAGCAGTGGCTGGGCCGGGTCGACGCCGGCCAGGTCGCCGACCGGGTGCGCGGCCGCGCCTGGGCGCAGGTCCGGCCCGAGCCCGTCGCCCCGCTGGCGCAGGCCACCGCCGCCGCCGCGCTGTCGCCCGACAGCGTGCTGCGGCTGCGACCCCGGCTGCGCACCGCCCTGCGCACCGCTCCCGCCGACGCGGCCGGCGGCGACCGGGTCACCCTGCTCGGCGGCCGCCGGTCGCACGAGTTCCCCGCCGCCACCCGCCCGGCGCTGGAGGCGCTGCTGGCCAGCGGCGAGCTCAAGGTCGCCGACCTGGCCGGCCTGGAGCCCGCCGACCAGCTCACGCTGGCCCGCCGGCTGGTGACCGAGTCGGTCGCGGTGGTCGCCGACGCGCACCTCGGTCCCGCCGACGGCGTGCCCGCCACCGCCCCCGAGCCGGGGCCGACCGGGCCGGGTGCGCCCGCGCCCGACGCCGGCGGGGACGATGGGGAGCGTGCCGACGCCCTCGGGACCGGGTCGTGAGCCCGCGGCGCTCCCCCGGGTGAGCGCCGCGGTCCGGACCGGACGGCTGGACCCGACCCGCTGCTCGGTGACCGCCCTGGCCCGCGGCGACTCCCCCGTCGCCACGGCCGGGCCGGCGCAGCGCTGGCTGCTGGTCGAGCAGCCGGGCCCGTGGGGCCGCGACGCGCTCACCGCGTCCCGGTTCGACGCCGCCGTCGCCCCGCTGCTGGCCCGCCGCGCCCGCGCCGAGGGCGTGCGGGTGCTGCTGGTGCGCCGGCCGGGCGAGCGCGCGGCCGGACCTGGGCGCCGGTGGGCCTACGCCGACGGCCGCCCCGGGCACGAGGGGTTGTGGTGGTCCGAGCGGGAGGCCGACGCCGACCTGCTCGAGGCGCCGTGGGACGGCTCGGCCGGCGAGCGCGCCGACCGGCCGCTGTACCTGGTGTGCACGCACGGCCAGCACGACGCCTGCTGCGCGCTGCGCGGCCGGCCGCTGGCCCGGTCGATGCCGGTGCCCGACGCCCTCGACGTCTGGGAGTGCAGCCACCTCGGCGGCTGCCGGTTTGCCACCAACGTGCTCGTGCTGCCGCACGGGTTCGCCTACGCCCAGGTGCCCGGCGACGGCGCGGACGTCGTGGGTGCGCACGCCCGCGGCGAGGTGGCGCTGCCGTTCCTGCGCGGGCGGGCGGGCATGCCGCTGCCGGTGCAGGCCGCGCAGCACTTCGCCCGCGAGCGGCTGGGCCTGCTCGGCGTCGACGACCTGCCGCCGCTGCGCACCCGCCGGCTGCCCGACCCGGACGGCGACGGGGTGGAGCTGTTCGACGTCGTCCTCGGCGGCCCCGACGGCGAGGTCGCCGTGCGGGTGGAGAGCCGGCCGGCCGCGGAGGCCGCCCCGCTGACCTGCAAGGCGCTGCACGCCGCCCACCCGCGGGAGTGGACGGCGCTGGCGTTCTCCTAGAGCGCGCGCCCCCGGGCCAGCAGCAGCGGGATCGCCACCTCGGCCGGGGTGAGCGACCCGTGGTAGGCCGCCAGCCGGCTGGGGCCGGGCTCGGCGCCCGACGCGGTGATCGCCCAGGGCCCGCGGGCCAGCGCGACGACGTCGCCGATCCGGCCGGCGAGGGCGGCGTCGACGTCGCCGAAGACCCCGCTGGCCACCGCCTCGCCGCGGCCGGCCACCCAGGCCCGGTCGCCGAGGACCCCGCGCCAGGCGTCGAGGACGTCGGCCGCCGCGCCGGGTACCGCGTGCACGTATCGGGCCCGCGGCTCGCCGGCCAGCAGGGCGACGCCGTCGAGCAGGGCCGGCTCGTCGTCGACGTCGACGCGGGTGTGCACCGGGACGTCGAGCATGCCGTGGTCGGCGGTGACCAGCAGCGCGGCGTCGTCGGGGAGGCCGTCGACGACCTGCTCGACCACCCGGTCGACGAGGGCGAGCTGCATGCGCCAGCTGTCGGAGTCGACCCCGCGGACGTGGCCGGTGAGGTCGAGCTCCGGCGTGTAGCCGTAGACGAGACCGGCGGGCGCGAGCGCGAGGGACTGCAGCAGCACGGCGGAGAGGTCGCCGGCGCTGACGGTGCCCGAGTAGGTGGCCCCGCGGTAGGCGGCGGTGGACAGCCCCGAGCCGTTGTAGGCGTACGGCGCGACCGCGGTGACCGGCAGCCCGGCCGCGGCGGCCTGCTCGAAGACGGTGGGGCGGGGCTGCCAGTCGCGCGGGTCGGGGTCGTCGGTCCAGGCGACGTGGTTGAGCAGCCGGTCCTCGCCGGGGACGGCGGTGACGAAGCCGAGGACGCCGTGCCCGCCCGGGGGGACGCCGGTGCCGAGGGTGGTGAGGCTGACCGGGGTGGTGCTGGGGCAGGGCGCGTCGAGGTCGCCGGCCGGGCCGGTGAGCGCGGCGAGGGTGGGCGCGAGGTGCGCGTGGTCGCGCAGCAGCTGCGCGCCGAGGCCGTCGACGAGCAGGACGGCGACGCGGCGGGCCCCGCCGAGCGCGGTGGTGAGGCCGAGCGGGTCCGGCGGCAGGCCGGCGCGGTCGACGGCGACCCCGAGGGCGGTGGCGACGCCGGGCAGCACGTCGGCGAGGGTGCGGTCGCCGTAGGCGGGGCGGACCAACCCGTCGGGGAGCACGGTCACGGGCGGGTGGCCAGCACGTGCAGGCCGGTGGCGACGTCGCGGTAGGGCGAGGCGGCGGCCAGGGCCAGCTCGAGCCGGCGGACGGCGGCCGGGTCGGCGCCGGAGCTCGCGTCGAGCAGGTCGGCGACGACGGCGACGCCGCGCCACTCCCCCGGCGTCAGCCCGGCGCCCTCGACCAGCGCGAGCAGGTCGGCGGGGCCGAACCGGCGGCGGGCGGGGCGGGTGCGGCCGGGCGCGGGGTCGCGGTCCTCCAGGAGCGCGAGCGCCTCCTTGGGGTGCCCGGACAGCGCGCGGGCGAGGACGGCGCCGGCGCGGTTCGCCGTCGCCACGCTGACCTGCCCGCCCGGCCGCAGCGCGCGGGTGATCTCGCGCAGCGTGGTGGCCGGGTCGTCGACCACCTCGAGGACGGCGTGGCACAGCGCCAGGTCGTAGCCGCCGCCGTCGCCGGTGCCGCCCAGGGGCAGCTCGTGCAGCTGGTCGCCGTCGCCCTGCAGCCCGCGGACGCGCGCCCCGACGCCGGCGTTCTGGGCGCGGCGCTCGAGGGTGGCGAGCGCGTCGGCGCTGGGGTCGACGACGGTGACCTCGTGGCCGAGGCGGGCCAGGGGGACGGCGAAGCCGCCGCTGCCGCCGCCGACGTCGAGCACCCGCAGCGCGCCGCCGGCGCCGACCAGGGGGTCGAGCGCGGCCCACACCGCGGCGGTCCGGACGGGCAGCTGCTCGCCGGAGGACGGGTCGGGGGCAGTCGGCGGCACCCGACCGACCCTAGTGCCGCCGCTGCCCCGCCACCGGGCGGTCCGGACGGGGACGCCGTCGGCGGCCGCGCGGAGGCGACGCGCACCCGGGGCGCGGTCCCGGCCCGGGACGCGCGCCCGGGTGCGCACCACCGTGGCGGGACGGCTCAGTGACCGGAGCTGCCGGGGCTGGAGTGCCAGAGCTTGCGCGGGGCCGCGCTCCGCTGCGCCGCGGCCTTGCGCACCGCGGTCCCGGCGTCGTCGCCGGCGGGCTTGATGTCGGCGTAGGGCGACATCCGGAAGCCGGTCGGGTGCACCAGCACCGGCTTGACCACCACCGGCCGCGACCCGTGCGAGGCCGCCGCCCCGGCGATGGCCTGCTCGGTGTACTCCCCCGGCGCGGCCATCAGCTCCGACACCCCGGCCAGGCCGCCGGTTTCCCACGCCTCGTACAGCGCCGGCAGCTCCCAGGCCCCGGTGGCCCGGATCGACACCCCGCGCGGGCCGGTGCGGCGCAGCACCCCGCGGATGACCAGCAGCCAGGAGTGGAACACCGTGGCCGCGTAGGGGCCCTGCACGTCCTCGAAGAAGGTGGAGTCGGTGCAGCCGGTGCCGTCGTCGAGGGTCACGAACACCACCCGCCGGCCCGACCGGATCGGCGGCGTCTGGGTGGCCACCTTGACCCCGGCCACCAGCACCTCCGCGCCGCTGCGGCAGCCGAGCAGCTCGCCGGCCGGCACCGCGCCGACCGCGGACAGGAACGGCCGGTAGAAGTCGACGACGTGCCGGCTGGCGTCCAGGCCCAGCACCTCGAGCTCGGCGCGCACCAGCTCGGCGTCGGTGAACTCCGGCAGTCCGGAGCCCGCCGCCTCCGACCCGGCCCACCCGGCGCCGCCCGACTCCTGCATCCCCTCCCCGGCGTCGTCCCCGGTGTCGAGCCCGAGCAGGTCGAGGCTGAGCTGCCCCACCGAGCCGGCCCGCTTCCCGCTGCGGCTCCACCGGTCGAGCTCGCTGATCTGCAGCAGCAGGTCGCGGCGGGTCACCGACTGCCGGGAGCGGGTGGGCCGGCCGGCCTCGCGGTCGCGCACGCCGAACCCGTAGAGCGAGTCGAACCCGCCGGCGAGCACCAGCCGCTCCACCACCGGCCGCGACACCGACGCCCGGTTCCAGAAGTCGGGCAGCGAGCGGTAGGGCTGCCCGGCGACGATCCGGGCCACCTCGTCGTCGGAGATGCCCTTGACGTCGGCGAGGGACAGCCGGATGCCGTGGGTCGACGGGTCGGCCATCGCCGCGGGCATCCACTCCGGCCGGCGCGGCGGCTCCTCCGGGCGGTCCTCCCCGTCCTCGGGGACGGCCGTCCGCTCCACCCGGTACGCGGCGTCCGAGGCGTTGACGTCGAGGCCGAGCACCCGGATGCCGAAGTTGCGGGCGTCGTCGAGGATCAGCCGCTTCGGGTACATGCCCGGGTCGTGGGTGAGCACCCCGGCGAGGAAGGCCGCCGGGTGGTGGGTCTTGAGCCACGCCGACTGGTAGGTGGGCAGCGCGAACGCCGCCGCGTGGGCCTTGCAGAACCCGAAGGAGCCGAAGGCGACCAGCACCTCCCACACCTTCTCCACGACCTCGACCGGGTAGCGCTGCAGCGCCTCCGGCATGAACCAGGCCCGCACCTCCGGGTGCAGCTCCTTGTCGCCGAGCGCGCGGCGGGCCTCGTCGGCCTGGGCGAGGTCGCAGCCGGTCATCTGCGCCACGATCTGCAGCACCTGCTCGTGGAAGACGACGACGCCGGCGGTCTCCCGCAGGTACGGCGCGAGGTCGGGGTGCGGGTAGACCGGGTCGCGCCAGCCGTTCCGGGCCAGCAGGAACGGCGTCACCATGTCGCTCTTCACCGGCCCGGGCCGGAACAGCGAGATGTCGATGACGATGTCCTCGAACGTCTCCGGCCCGAACTTGCCGACCAGCTCGCGCTGCCCCGGCGACTCGATCTGGAACATGCCGAGGGTCCGGGTCGAGCGGATCAGCTCGAAGGTGGTCGGGTCGTCGCGCGGGACGGCGTCGATGTCGACGGTCTCCCCGTCGACCCGGGCCACCTCGTCGATGGCGTGCGCGATCGCCGACTGCATCCGGATGCCGAGCAGGTCGAGCTTGAGCAGCCCGAGCTCCTCGACGTCGTCCTTGTCGAACTGGCTCATCGGGTAGCCGAGGTAGCTGCTCTCCACCGGCGTGCGGTCGAGCAGCGTGGCGTCGGACAGCAGCACCCCGCACGGGTGCAGCGCGATGTGCCGGGGCAGGCCGTCGAGCCGGGCGACGAGGTCGAACAGCAGGTCGAGGTCGCCGGTGCCGCCGCCGCGCTGGGAGCCCAGCCGGCTGGCCCGCAGCTCGGGCAGGTCGCGCAGCGCCGCGTGCACCTGGTTGGCCCGGATGTGCGGGAAGGCCTTGGCGACGGCGTCGACCTCGCCCGGCGGCAGGCCGAGCGCGGCGCCCACGTCGCGGATGGCGTGCCGCACCCGGTAGGTGTCCATCATCGAGATGCAGCTGACCCGGTGGGCGCCGAAGCGGGCGAGGACCGCGTCGTAGACCTCCATCCGCCGGGCGGACTCCACGTCGATGTCGATGTCGGGCAGCTGGTGGCGCAGCGGGGAGAGGAACCGCTCCATGAGCAGGCCGTAGCGGATCGGGTCGACGTCGGAGATGCCGAGCAGGTAGGTGACCAGGCTGCCCGCGCCCGACCCCCGCGCCGCCGCCCGGACCCGCAGGCCCTTGATGAGGTCGACCACGTCGGCGACGGTGAGGAAGTAGGAGGGGTAGCCCAGGGCGTCGATGACGGCGAGCTCCTCCTCCAGCCGCACCAGCACCTTCTCGCTGCGCGCCATCCCGCGCCGGCCCAGCCCCGCCTCGCAGCGGGCCCGCAGCACCTGCGAGGGGCCCATCCCCCGCTCCGCGGGGGACGTGACGACGTCGAGCTCGGGGTAGCGCACGGTGCCGATGCCGAGGTCCTCGCGGACGTCGACGGCGCACTGCTCGGCCAGCCGGGCGGTGCGCTCGAGCAGCCGCAGCGCCGCGTCGCGGTCGGGTCCGGCGATCTCCTCGGCGACCTCGGCCATCTCCTTGCCCGACTTGAGGTAGCCCTCGGCGGTGCGCCGGTCGACGTGCCGGGCGTCGAGCGCGACCAGCCGCCGGGAGGCGTCGAGGACGTCGGCGGTGGGCGCGTCGATGGCGTCGACGTAGCGGACGGCGTTGCTCAGCACCACCGGCACGCCCTCCTCGGCGGCGAAGCGCATCAGCCGCTGGGCGCGCAGCCGGTCGCCGCGGCCGCGGTGGTGCACCAGCTCGACCACCAGCGACCCGGGGCCGAACACCGACCGCCAGGCGTCCAGCCGCGCGGAGGCGACGTCGGCCCGCCCGGCCGCCAGCGCGCGGCCCACCGGCGAGTCGGGACCGAGCACCGCGACCAGGCCGGGCGCGTGCTCGGCGGCCAGCGCCAGCGAGGCGACCGGCTCGCCGCGGGTGCCGCGCAGGTGCGTGGCGCTGGTCAGCCGGCACAGCGACCGCCAGCCCGCGCCGTCGCGGGCGAGGAAGGTGACCCGCGGCAGCCGCGGGTCGACGCTCGCCCCGCCGCGCACCGGGCTGCGCCGCACCGGCGCCACCCCACCCGTACCGCGCCCACCCGCGCCCGCACCACGTCCACCCGCGCGCCGGGCCGCCAGCTCGTCGTCCTCACCCAGCACGCGCGCCAGCGCCGGCGGCACCGTGGTGTCCACCGCCGGGGCGACCGCGAGGTCGACCCCGAACAGCGGGCGCACCCCCGCCGACCGGCAGGCCTGCGCGAACTTGACCGCCCCGTAGAGGCCGTCGCGGTCGGTCAGGGCCAGCGCACCCATGCCGTGCTCGGCGGCGCGGGCCACGAGGTCGGCGGGGTGGTTGGCCCCGTGGCGCAGGGAGTACCCGGAGGCGACGTGCAGGTGGACGAAGGGGTCGCCGCTCACCGCCCGCGCGCGGGACGGTGGGCGGTGCCGCCGACCAGCCGGGGCCGGGGCGCCGGCTCCGGCGTGCGGGCCAGCACCTCCTCGACCACGGCGAGGAAGGCGCCGGAGTCGCGGACCAGGTCGTCGGCCTCGCGCTCGGTGACCGCGCGGGACAGCCCGGCCTCGGCCGCGGCCCGCTTGGCCGCGCCGGCGGCGAAGAAGGTGGCCCACTCCCCCAGCTCGGGGGCGACCTGCTCGAGCAGCACCCAGGCGCTGCGCGGCCGGCGGCGGCCGCTCTCGGGCCGGGTGCGGGCCGAGAGCACCGCGGCGGCGGCGCGCAGCGCGGCGAGGTGGGCGGTGGCGTAGCGGTCCCGCGCGTCGGCGGCGCGGGAGGCCTCCGCCAGGGCCCGGGTGGCCTGGTCGAGCAGCTGCGCCGTCGCCGCGGGCAGCGGCGGCGGGAGGGGCAGCTGGCCGGTCCCGTCGTAGGTCATGGCGTGCGCGGCGCCCATCAGTCGTGCACCCGCACGAGCGACCAGCGGTTGTCCGCCGCGTCCCAGCACAGGTCGTAGACGCCGGCGAAGCTCATCCGCGAGCGCCCGGCCCGCACCGCCTCGACCCGGTACACCTCGCGCGGGGCGACGAGGTCGGCCGAGGCGCCGCCGGCGGCGGTCCGCTGCCACCAGGGCGCGGTCTCCACCCACGAGTCGAGCAGCTCGCCGACGACGTAGCGGCCCTGCCCGCGCCAGAACTGCGCCGGCCCGAGCGGCCCGCGCTCGACCCGCACCTCCTCGCCGACCTGCTCGCCGACGTCACCCAGCACCCGGCTCATGACGACTCCCCACCCCGCGCCGCTGACGGCCTGCCTCCCGCCCGGGCGGGGAAGTCCCGGGGCGGTGCTCGACCCGTTCGAACGTCTGTTCGAACAGTTCGAGTAGACCCGACCCCGCCGGTCGCGTCAAGCCGGACGCGCCCGGCCGGGGGACTCCCCGTCCGCGCGCCGGACGGTACGGCGGGGGTGTGACAGCGGTGGCAGGATCGCCGCCATGACCCGACCCGCCGCCCACCCCCGGGTGGCAGCGATCGCCGGGCTGCTCGCCGCGGCCGGCGCCGCCGGGGAGGTGCGCGAGGTCCCCGCCGGGGCGCGCACCGCGGCCGACGCCGCCGCCGGGCTGGGCGTGCCGGTCGGGGCGATCGCCAGCAGCCTCGTGTTCGACGTCGGCGGCCTGCCGCTGCTCGTGCTCACCAGCGGCGCCCACCGGGTCGACACGGCGAAGGTGGCCACCCTGCTCGGCGTGCCCCGCGTCGAGCGCGCGTCGGCCGACTTCGTCCGCGCGCACACCGGCCAGCCCATCGGCGGGGTCGCCCCGATCGGCCACCCCGAGCCGATCGGCACGCTCGTCGACGTCGAGCTGGCCCGGCACGAGCGCGTCTGGGCCGCCGCGGGACACCCGTCGGCGGTCTTCCCCACCACCTACGACGAGCTGCTGCGCCTGACGGGCGGCACCGCCGCCGAGGTCGGCGACGGCCCGCAGGAGACCCTGCAGACCCCCGCGGGCGCGGTGGGTCAGTGAGCGAGGAGAGACCGTGACCGGCACGACGCCCGCCGCCCGGGTGACCGAGCTGCCCGCCGGCTGGCTGCGCGACCACATGCACGAGGCGCTGGCCATCTACGGCGCGGCCATGGGCTACGACGCCTCGGTGGTGGCCGGCCGCTACGGGTACGCCGTCCAGCACACCGAGCGCCCGGGCTTCCGCGCCGTCGGCGGGTTCGCGCCCACGCCCGACGGCGAGCAGCTCGTCGGCTTCGGCTACGGCTACCTCGTCGCCCCGGGCCAGTGGTGGCACGACCAGGTGCGCGCGGCGCTCGACCGGCGCACCGCCAAGCGCTGGCTGCCGGGCGCCTTCGAGGTCTGCGAGCTGCACGTGCACCCCGAGACGCAGAGCCGGGGCCTGGGCCGGCGGCTGCTGCACGCGCTGGTCGAGGGCGTCGACGCGCCGGCCGCGCTGCTGTCCACGCCCGACGCCGACACCAAGGCCTTCCGGCTGTACCACGCCGACGGCTTCGTCGACCTCGCCCGCGGCCACCACTTCCCCGGCGACGCGCGGCCCTTCGCCATCCTCGGCGCCCGGCTGCCGCTGCAGCCGGCGCGCCGCTGAGCGTGCCGGGACCCGACCGGGCCGCCGGCCGGGCCGCCGGCCGCGGGGTCGACGCCGTCGTCGTCGGCGCGGGCCACAACGGGCTCGTCGCCGCCTGCTACCTGGCCCGCGAGGGGCTGACCGTCGAGGTCGTCGAGCGCGACGACGTCCTCGGCGGCGCGGTGTCCACCGTCGAGCGCTGGCCGGGGGTGCGGGTCGACCGCGGCTCCAGCGCGCACGTGATCGTCCGGCACAGCGGGGTCGTCGAGGAGCTCGACCTCGCCGCCCACGGGCTGACCTACGTCGACTGCGACCCGTGGGGCTTCGCGCCCGCGCCCTCCCCCGGCGACCCGGGCCCCGACGGCCGGCCGCTCGTGTTCTCCGTCGACCTCGACGCCACCTGCGCCTCGATCGCCGCCGCCTGCGGGCAGGCCGACGCCGACGCCTACCGCCGCTTCGTCGGGGTGTGGGGGCCGCGCAGCCGCGCCGTCGTCGACTCCTTCGGCCGCCGTCCCACCCCGCTGGGCCTGGCCCGCGCGTTCTGGCCGCTCGGGGCGCCCACCGGCGGCAACCCGCGCACCCCCGGCGGCGACCTCGCCGTCGACTTCCTCGGCTCCGGCGACGCCCTGCTCGACCGCTGGTTCGGCAGCGAACGGCTCAAGGCGGCGCTGGCCTGGTTCGGCGCGCAGTCCGGCCCGCCGATGAGCGAGCCCGGCACCGCGGCGATGGTCGCCTGGGTGGCGCTGCTGCACGACACCCCGCCGGGCCACCCGGTGGGCGGCTCGGGCGGGCTGACGGCGGCGCTGCGCGCCCGGCTGGAGTCCGACGGCGGGCGGGTCACCCTCGGCGACGGCGCCGCGCGGCTGCTGGTCGACGGCGACCGGGTGACCGGCGTCGAGACGGTGTCCGGGCGGCGGATCGAGGCGCCGGTCGTCGTCGCCGCCTGCCACGTGCTGGCCACCCGCGACCTCGCCGGGGACTCCGCACCTCCGGCGCTGGCCGACGCCGCCCCGCCGGTGGGCAACGGCTTCGGTCTGGTGCTGCGCTGTCTCACCGACGCGGTCCCGCACTACCCCGGCGTCGACCCGGCGGTGTCCGCGCAGGGCCTGCAGCTGCTGTGCACCGACCGCGCGCAGCTCGCCGCCGCGCACGGCGACTGGCTGGCCGGCCGGCTGCCGCGCGAGCCGGTGCCGCTGGCGATGTCGTTCTCCGCGAGCGACGGGACCCTCGCCCCGCCCGGGCGGCACGTCGTCACGATCTGGGGGCAGTGGTACCCCTACGACCTCGCCGACGGCGGCGACTGGGACGCCCTCGCCGCGGGAGAGGCACAGCGGCTGGTCGACGCCGTCGACCGGTTCGCGCCCGGCTTCGCCGCCTCCGTGCAGGACGTGTACGTGCAGACGCCGCTGTTGCTGGAGCGCGAGCTGTCCCTGCTGCGGGGCAACGTCATGCACGTGGAGATGGGCCTGGCCAGCATGTTCGCCTTCCGGCCGACGCCGGCGCTGTCGGGCTACCGCGTCCCCGGCCTGGCCGGCCTCTACCTGGCCGGCGCCTCCACGCACCCCGGCGGCGGGGTGTCGGGCAACTCCGGCCGGACGGCGGCGCGCGCGGTGCTCGCCGACCGCGGCCTCCTCACCCGCACCCGCGCCCGCGTGCAGGGAGCGGCCGGCCGGCTGCTGCGGGCGGTGCGGTGAGCGCCGCGACGGCGGCCGTGCGGCGGGCCGGCGCCCCGGCGCGGGTGCCGCTGGTCCTCGCCGTCCTGCTGGTGCTGGCCGCGATCGCCTACCCGCTCACCGACGGCACCGCCCGCGACGCGGTGTCCTGGACGATCGTGCTGCTCGGCTCGGGCGTCTCGGTCACCGCAGCCGCCGTCGCGCACGGCGCCCGCACCGGGGCCGCGGTCCTCGTCCTGGTCGCGCTCACCTCGGTCGCCTTCGAGGCCGTCGGGCTGGCAACCGGGTACCCCTACGGGCCCTACACCTACAGCGACGTCCTGGGCCCGACGCTGCTCGGCGTCCCGTTCCTCGTGCCGCTGGCCTGGCTGATGATGGCCTGGCCGAGCCGGGTGCTCGCCGAGCTGCTCACCCGCCGGGTGCGCCCGGGCCGGCGGCGGGCCGCGCGGGTCGCCGTCGCAGCGGCGGTGTTCGCCGGGTGGGACGTGGTGCTCGACCCGCAGCTGGTGCAGGCCGGCTACTGGACCTGGGCGGAGCCCACCCCCGGGCTGCCCGGCATCGACACGGTGCCGCTGACCAACCTCGGCGGCTGGCTGCTCGCAGGGCTGGTGCTCATGGCCGTGCTGGAGCTGGTGGTCGCGCGCACCGCGGCCCCCGGCGGGGCGCGCGCGGACGCCGCCCCGCTGCTGGTGATCGGCTGGATGGTCGCCGGCGGGGCGCTCGCCCACGCGCTGTGGCTGGACCTGCCCGGGTCGGCGGCCTGGGGCGCGGGGCTGACGGCGGTCGTCGCCGCCGTCCTCGCCGTGCAGGCCCGCCGGCGGTGAGCGGCGCGGCCGTCCGGGCGCTGTCCGGCCTGGCCGTCGCCGGCGCCGCGCACGCGGCCGTGAACGCCGTCCTGCTGCGGCGCGCGCCGGCCCGCCCGCCGGAGGTGACCCGGCCGGTCACCGTCGTCGTGCCGGTGCGCGACGAGGAGGCGCAGGTCGGCGCCTGCCTGGCCGCGGTGCTGGCCTCGCGCGGGGTGCCCGGCCTGCGGGTGGTGGTGGTCGACGACGGCTCCACCGACGGCACGGCCGCCCGGGTGCGCGAGGTCGGCGACCCCCGGGTCGAGCTCGTGCCGGCGGGCGACCTCCCCGCCGGGTGGCTGGGCAAGCCGCACGCCTGCTGGGTGGGCGCGCAGACGATGCGCGAGGACGGCTACCTCGTCTTCGTCGACGCCGACGTGCGACTCGCCCCCGACGCCGTCGCCGCCGCCGTGGCGCTGCTCGACGCGCACGACCTCGACCTGGTCTCGCCGTGGCCGCGGCCGGTGGCCGGCACGCTCGCCGAGCGCCTGGTGCAGCCGCTGTCGCCGTGGCTGTGGATGACGACGCTGCCGCTGCGGGCCGCCGAGCGCTCGCCGCGGCCGTCGCTGACCGCCGCCAACGGCCAGTTCCTCGCGCTCACCCGGCGCGGGTACCTGCGCGCCCGCGGGCACGCGGCGGTGCGCGACGAGGTGGTGGAGGACGTCGCGCTGGCCCGGGCGGTCAAGCGCTCGGGCGGACGCGCGGTCCCGGCGAGCGGCGCGGCACTGGCCGAGTGCCGGATGTACGACGGCTGGGCGGCGATGCGCGAGGGCTACGGCAAGTCGCTGTGGGCGTCGGTCGGCGGCTCGCCGGCGGCGTCGGTGGCGGCGGCCGCGGTGCTCACCGCCGTCGGCCTCGTCCCCCCGCTGGCGGCGCTGCGCGGCTCACGGGCCGGGCTGCTCGGCTGGGCGGCCGGGGTGGCCGGACGGGCGGTGGCCGCGGCGGTCACCGGCGGGCGGGTGTGGCCCGACGCGCTGGCGCACCCGGTCTCGCTGCTGGCGCTCGACGTGCTGCTGGCGGGGTCGCTGGCGGGGCGGCGCCGGGGCACGCTCACCTGGCGCGGGCGCGCGCTGCGCTGACCCGGGGTGAGGATGGGGCGTGACCTCGCCCGTGGACCCACCCGCGACCAGCCGCCCCCGCACGCCCTTCGACCCGGGGCAGATGCGCCCGTCGGACTTCTACCGGGTGATGAACTCCATCGTCGTGCCGCGGCCGATCGCGTGGGTGCTGTCCCGTTCGGCCGACGGCGTGCACAACCTGGCGCCGCACTCCTTCTACACGGTGGCGTGCGTGCAGCCGCCGGTCGTGCAGTTCACCTCGGTGGGCCGCAAGGACTCGCTGACCAACATCGAGGCCACCGGCGAGTTCACCGTGAACCTGGTGCCCGAGGAGCTGTTCGAGCAGGCCAACGCCACCGGCACCGACTTCCCGCCCGACCAGAGCGAGGCCGAGGCCGCCGGCATCCGGCTCGAGCCGAGCGAGAAGGTGGGCGCGCTGCGGGTGGCGCAGTCGCCGGTGAGCATCGAGTGCACGCTGCACTCCACGCTGCGGCTGGGCGACAGCACCGTCGTCTTCGGCCGCGTGGAGTGGGTGACCGTGGTGAGCGACGCCGTCCGCGACGGCCGGCCCCGCATCGAGGAGCTGCGGCCCCTGGCGCGCCTGGGCGGCAACGAGTGGTGCACCGTCGGCGACATCCGCACGATCCCGCGGATCCCCTACGCGACGTGGGCCGAGGACCCCTCGATCGGCGAGCAGGTCCGCGGCGGCTGAGGCATTGGAGGCTTTTCCCACGTTCTGCGCCGCAGGACGTGGGAAAAGCCTCCAATGCCGTGTCACGGCAGGTGCGCGGCCACCTCGGCGGCGGCGTCGGCGCCGAACGCGTCGGCGAACCGCTCGAGGAACGGCTCCCGGCGCAGCTCGTACTCCTGGGTGCCGACCACCTCGACGGCCTCGGTGGCCACGGCGGAGCCGAGCTGGGTGGCCCGCTCCAGCGACAGTCCCCAGGTGCGGCCGGCGATGAAGCCGGCGCGCAGGGCGTCGCCGCCGCCGGTGGGCTCGACCGGCTTGGTCTCCGGGACGGCGATGACCTCGATCGGGTCGGCGTCGCGCTGCCGGACGAGCACGCCCTGGGCGGCGCGGGTGGTCACCCAGGTGCTCACGCGGCCGAGGATCTCGGCGGCGTCCCAGCCGGTCTTCTGCATGAGCAGCGCCGACTCGTACTCGTTGGTGAACAGCAGGTCGGCGCCGTCGACGAGGTCACGGATCAGGTCGCCGTCGGCCCAGGCCAGCTGCTGGCTGGGGTCGGCGGCGAAGGGGTAGCCGCGGTCGCGGCACTCCTGGGTGTGCCGGGCCATGGCCGTCGGGTCGTTGGGGCCGATGACGACGAGGTCGGGCGCGCCGACGCGGTCGCACACCGGGGCCAGCTCGATCTGCCCGGCCTCGCTCATCGCGCCCGAGTAGAAGGAGGCGATCTGGTTGTTCACCGCGTCGGTGGTGCACACGAAGCGCGCCGTGTGCTTGAGCTCGGACCAGCGGACGTCGCGGGTGTCCACGCCGTGGCGGGTCAGCCAGGCGTCGTAGTCGGCGAAGTCGTTGCCCACCGAGCCGACCAGCACGGGCGCGAGGCCGAGCAGGGCCATGCCGTAGGCCATGTTGGCACCGGCGCCGCCGCGGTGCTGGATGAGGTCGTCGACCAGGAACGACAGGGAGACGTTCTCCATCTGCCCCTCCACGAACTGCTCGGTGAAGCGGCCGGGGAAGGTCATCAGGTGGTCGGTGGCGATGGAGCCGGTGACGACGACGGGCACGGGGGCTCCTCGGGACGGGACGGCGGAACCCGCCCACCCTAAGAGGCGCTCCCGGGGGACCGCCGCGCGGCGTGGGGTGCGGGCGGGACGGGTAGGCCCGTGCCATGACCGACCACACGCTCGCCACGATGGAGGAGCTGGACCCCGCGCGCGGCGGGGGCGGCCCCGGCGACCACGTCGCGGTCTGCGCCTGCGGCTGGCGCAGCGACGCCGAGCCCGACCGCGACTCGGCCCTGGAGCGGCTGACCGAGCACGCGGAGGAGAACGACTAGTCGCCCAGCGCCCGGCGCAGCGAGACGCCGAGCTGCGCGGTGCCGACCAGGCCGAGCAGGGCGCCGACGGCGGCCCCGGCGGTGACCACGAGCGCCGGGCCGCCCTCGACCCCGGCCGCCGCGTCCAGCCCGGTCGCGGCCACGATGCCCGCCCCGCCCACGGTGAAGCCGGTCATCGCCACCCGGGTGGGCCGCTCCCAGACCGAGATCGACCCGGTCTCGGCCACCCCGGCCTGCCCGGCGCGGGCGCGCAGGTAGTCCGGCAGCCAGCACAGCGCCCCGAAGACGGCGGCCAGCCAGCCCGGCGCCCCCGCGGCCCACAGCGCCAGCGCGTAGGCGGCCTCGGTGAGCCGGTCGACGGCGGAGTCCAGGACGTAGCCGCGGCGCGAGGCCCGCCCGCCCGCGAGCGCCAGCGCCCCGTCGAGGGAGTCGAGCAGGCCCGACAGCCCGACCAGCAGCCCGCCGGCGATCAGCCACGCGCCGCCGGCCACCGCCGGCCCGACCGCGGCCAGCGCGACGAGCAGGCCGAGCGCCGTCGCGGCGAGCGGCGGCAGCCAGGACAGGGCCCGGGCCAGCGCGTAGGCCAGCGACAGCCAGCCGTGCACCAGGCGGCTGGCGGCCGGGTCGGTGCCGCCGTGCCACCGCGACCACTCGGCGAGGTACTCGTCGCGGCTCAGCACGGGCGCAGTCTCCCGCAGCGGCGCGGGGAGGGACCGCGGCCCGCCCCGGCCCGGCCACCGTCCGGCCGGGACCGGGGACAGTGGAGCGGTGCTCGCCGGCCTCGCCCCCGCCCGCCGCCGCCTGCTGCTGGCCCTGCTCGCGCTCGTCGTCGTGGCGGTGGTCGCCGTCGCCGCGGTGCTGCTGACCGGGCGGGACGACGACGCCGCGCCCGCCGAGCCGGTGTCCCAGGACGAGCCCGGCCCGGTGCTGCTGGTCCCCGGCTACGGCGGGTCCACCGGCTCGCTGGCGTCGCTGGCCGGACGGCTGACCGCCGAGGGCCGCGACGCCACCGTCGTCGCGCTGCCGGACGGGGGCACCGGCGACCTGGCCGCCGCGGCCGACGCGCTCGACGCCGCCGTCGAGGACGCCCTGGCGCGGACCGGCGCCCGCAGCGTCGACGTCGTCGGCTACTCCGCCGGCGGGGTGGTGGCGCGGCTGTGGGCGGCCGACGGCGGCGCGGAACGGGCGCGGCGGATCGTGACGCTCGGGTCGCCGCACCACGGCACGCGGCTGGCCGACCTGGCCCTCTCCGTCGCGCCGGAGCAGTGCCCGGAGGCGTGCCGCCAGCTGGCCACCGGCAGCGACCTGCTGGCCGGACTGAACGAGGACGACGAGACGCCGGCGGGCCCCACCTGGGTGTCGATCTGGACGGCGCAGGACCAGACGGTGACGCCGCCGGAGTCCGCCCGCCTCGAGGGCGCGCTGGAGCTCGAGGTGCAGTCGGTGTGCGCGCAGGCGCAGGTGGGCCACGGGCAGCTCCCCCGCGACCCGCTCGTGCAGGCGATGGTGCTGGCCGAGCTCGCGGCCGGCGCCCCGGTCCCCCTGGGCCCCGGCGACTGCGCCCGCCTGGGCGGCTGAGCCGGCGCGGCGGGGAGCAGGTGACCTGATCGGAGCGCCTCCTCCCTCGTGTCCCACCGCGAGGGAGGAGGCGCTGCGCTGGGGGAGGACGAGGCGGCGTTGACTCATGCAGGCAGATACCTGCATGATTCGGGCGTGGACGACGGACGGGACGTCGACGCGGTCTTCCGGGCCCTCGCCGACCCCACCCGGCGGTCGTTCCTCGACCGGCTGCGCGAGCAGGACGGGCAGACCCTCGGCGAGCTGTGCGCACGGCTCGGCATGGCCCGGCAGTCGGCCACCCAGCACCTCGACGTCCTCGTCCGCGCCGGCCTGGTCACCGTCGTCCGCCGCGGCCGCGAGCGCCTGCACTTCCTCAACGCGGTGCCCCTGTACGACATCGCGGAGCGCTGGATCTCCGCCTTCGACCGGCCTCGCCTCGAGGCCCTCTCCGCCATCCGGTCCCGAGCAGAGGAGCTCGCCATGTCCGCAGCGGTCCCCACCTACGTCTACGTGACCTACGTCCGCGCCACCGCCGAGCAGGTCTGGCAGGCGCTCACCGACGCCGACCTCACCGCCCGCTACTGGGGGCACGCCAACGTGTCGGACTGGCAGCCGGGCAGCCGCTGGGAGCACCGCCGCACCGACGGCTCGGGGGTCGCCGACGCCGGCGGCCGCGTGCTGGAGACCGATCCCCCGCACCGGCTGGTGATGACCTTCGGCGGGCCCGAGGAGGCGCCGAGCGACTCGCGCGTCACGTTCCTCGTCGAGCAGGGCGAGGGCATCGTCCGGCTCACCGTCACCCACGAGGACCTGCCCGACGAGCAGGGGCTGCGCGACGTCTCGCAGGGGTGGCCCGCGGTGCTCGCCAACCTCAAGTCGCTGCTGGAGACCGGCGAGGTGCTGCCCGCGGCGCCGTGGGAGATGCCGGCTCCTACGAGGTGACGTCCTTGGTCGTGAAGTTGGCCCACGCCGCGGCGAGCAGCACGCCGACGTAGACGCCCTGCAGCGCGAGCCCGCGCACCACGTCGCGCCACAGGACGGGGTCGCGGAACAGGTCGACGAACGCCAGCCAGTACCGCGTGGGCAGGTACGGCGCGATCGGCGAGGCGGCGTCGAGGGTGAACAGCAGCGACGAGGTCACCAGCACCGCCAGCGCCCCGAGCGCCGCGGCCAGCGGCGAGTCGGTGAGCGTGGAGAAGAACAGCCCGAACGCGGCGACGCCGAGCATCGACACCGCCACGTAGCCGATCGCCATCAGCGTCCGCACCGCCAGCTCCTCCGGCGTCAGCGAGGTGCCCGACACCGACGTGCCGCCGGCGACCGGCCGCGCGTCGAACAGCAGCGTGCCCACCAGGTAGCCGACGGCGGCGACCACCACGACCGTGACGACGACGAACGCCAGCACCGCCACCAGCTTGGCCACCAGCAGCCGGGTGCGCCCGGCGGGGCGGGCGAGCAGGTAGCGCAGCGTCCCGGCCTGCGCCTCCCCCGCGACGGCGTCCCCGCTGACCACCGCGACGGCGATCGGCAGGAACAGCGGCAGCACGATCGCCAGCGCGGCCAGCGGGTAGAGCTGGCCGTTGGTGAGCACGGCCGACAGGAACGGCGGGCCCTCCCCCGGCCGCGGCGCCAGGTCGGTGACCCGCAGCAGCACCGCGACGAGCACCGGCAGGGCGTTGAGGACGGCGATGGTCACCCACGTCCGCGGCCGCCCGAAGGTCTTGCGCAGCTCGACGCCGATCACGCCCGCTCCACCCGGTCGGCGCTGGTGCCCGCGGCGGCGAGCACCACCTCCTCGAGCGTGGGCCGCTGCAGGGCCAGCCCGCGCACCGGCACACCCGCGCCCACGAGCAGCGCGTTGACCTCCGCCGGGTCGGCGCCGCGCACGACCACCCGCCCGCCGTCGGCGGACAGCACCCGGCCGTCGAGCACCGCGCGCACCCGCTCGGGCGCCGGGGTGTCGACGACGGTGGCGCCGGTCGGCGCGGTGAGGTGCGCCATCTCGTCCTGGAGCACCAGCCGGCCGCGGTCGAGCACGCCGACCCGGCTGCACAGCTGCTCCACCTCGGCGAGCAGGTGGCTGGACAGGAACACCGTCGTCCCGCCGCGGTGCAGGTCCAGCAGCAGCTCGCGGACCTCGGAGATGCCCTGCGGGTCCAGGCCGTTGGTGGGCTCGTCGAGGACCAGCAGCTCGGGACGGCGCAGCAGCGCGCCGGCGAGGCCGAGCCGCTGGCGCATGCCGAGCGAGTAGGCACCGACCTTCCGGCGCCCCACCCCGCCGAGGCCGACCTGGTCGAGCACCTCGGCGACCCGCCGCCTCCGCGTGCGGCGGGACCCGCCCGGCCCGGCGGCGTCGAGCAGCGCCAGGTTGGCCGCGCCGGACAGGTGCCGGTGGTGCGCCGGGCCCTCGATGAGCGCACCGACCCGCGGCAGCACCCGCCGTCCGGCCCGCGGCATCCGCTCGCCGAGCAGGTCCACCTCCCCGCGGGTGGGCAGCACCAGGCCCAGCAGCATGCGCACCGTCGTCGTCTTGCCCGAGCCGTTGGCGCCCAGGAAGCCGTAGACGTCGCCGGCGCGCACGTCGAGGTCGATCCCGTCGACGGCGCGGACCCGGCCGTACTGCTTGACCAGCCCGCGGGTGACGACGACCGAGCTCACGACGGCGCCCCGGTGAGCGCGGCGGCGGCGTCGGCGAGGGCGTCGAGGTCGACGGTGCCGGTGAGCAGGAAGGTGCCCGCGCCCGGGGCGTCGACGAGCATCAGCCCGAGCGGGCCGGCGGCGATCCGGGTGCCGCGCTCGTCGCGGACGGCGTCGGGCGCGGCGGCCAGCGCGGAGCGCACGCCCGCGGCCAGCCGGCCCGGCACCGGCGCGACGGCCAGCAGGGTGACGCCCCGGCCGTAGAGGCCCACCGCCTCCGGCGCCCCCTCGAGCGTGCGCCGCGGCAGCCCGGCCAGCTCGGCGGGCAGCCGGCCCGGGGACAGCGCCCGGTCGGCGGCCTCCCGGAGCAGCCCGCCGGGGTCCGCGCCCTGCCGGACGCGGGCGCCCGGTGGCGGGTCGAAGGCGACGACGCCGGCCGGGGGCACCGCGAGGTCGAGGTCGAGGAAGCGGGTGTCCAGCGCCGGCGTCGTCGCGCCCTCGGCGAGGACCTCCACGGCCAGCGGGAGCCCGGTGGCGGCGTCGGCCCAGACGTCCACCCGGGCCACCGACGACGCCGCCGCGGCCGGGACCAGGCGCAGGCCGAGGGCGTCGCGGCCGGCCACCCGGCGGGCGCCGATCCGCGCCAGCTCGTCGTCGCCGGCCTCCGACAGCAGCCGCCGGCCCAGGCTCGCGGGGACCAGGTCCGGCGGCGCGGGCAGGGTGAGCGGCGCGGGGCCGGTGCGCTCGGCGGTGGCCGACTCGTACTCCCAGGTCCAGGTGCCCGCCGGGTCGGTGTGCACGCCGGTCTCCCCCGCCGCGCCCACGACGTCGACCCGGTGCTCGTCCTCGCCGCGCCACCAGACACGCAGCTGCACGCGGTCGCTGAGCAGATCGGCGACGGCGGGCAGCTGGTCGCTCACCGGCAGGGTCAGCCCGCCGGCCGAGACCGCGTAGCCGGAGAACCCGACGCCGGCGCTGGCCAGCACGGCGTCGCGGAGGTCGGCCGCCGCGACGTCGGCGCCGTCGGCCGGCAGCGCCGCCACGACCGCCGGCAGCGCGCACAGGACGGCGACGAGCGCGGCGACCACCGCCCACCGGCGGCCCCGGCCGTGCCCCGACATGCGCGCCACGCTACGAGCGGCCCGCAACCCGGCCGCCCGGACCGTCGCGCAGCGCGGACGTGAGCGCGGCGCACCGGCGGGTATGCGCCCGTCATGGCCCCTCCCCTCAGCGATGCCGTCGTCGTCGACGTCCTGCGCCGCCTCGACCGGCTCACCGCGCCGCTGGTCACCCGGCTGGGTCGCCCGCCGCAGCTGCCGGCCGCCGAGCGCGACGACTGGTGGGCCGACCGGGCCTCGCGGGTGGCCGCCGCCGCGAGCGGCCTGCCGCGGTTGGCCGGGCGGCTCGCCGACGTCCTGCCGCTGCAGAACACCGTGGGCACCGCCGTGCAGTCGCTGGTGGTCCTCGGGGTCGCCGGCGAGCACGGCGTCACCGACCCGGCCGAGCGGGTGTCGCTGCTCTCGCGGGTGCTGCTCGCGCGCGACCTGTCGGCCGACCGGGTGCGCCCGCTGCTCGAGCGGGTGCGCGGCGCCTACACCGAGACCGCGTTCGGCGCGCGGGAGGAGCGCGTGGGCCTGTCCGGGGCGGCGCGCACCGTCTGGCGGGCCGCCCGGCTGCTCGGCCGCATCGACGAGGCGCTCGACGCCCGCCCGAAGGGGCGGCTGGGCGCGCGGGCGCTGGCCAACCTGCCCGTCGTCGGCGTCCTCGGCGGGTACGCCGCGGAACGCGAGGCCCTGCGCAAGGCGGCGCGGATGACCGCCGACCTGCTCGGCCCCGCGCGCCCCGTGACGGTCTAGCGGCTGCCGGTCCAGCAGCTCAGGAGACGCCGGCCAGCGTCGAGGGCACCGAGGTGCCGGTGGCCGGGTCGGTGAGGTTGAGGAAGACCTCACGCGTCGCCGTCGACCGGTTCATGGTGATGAAGTGGATGCCGGGCACGCCCTCGTCCAGCAGCCGCCGGCACATCGCCGTCGCCACCTCGACGCCGTAGGCGCGCACCGCCGCCTTGTGCCGCGGCGAGTCGCCGTCGAGCTCGGCGAAGCGGGCGGCCAGCTCCTCGGGGAAGGCCTGCCCCGACAGCTGGACGATCCGGGTGATCTGCCGGGCGTTGGTCACCGGCATGACGCCCGCGATCACCGGGACGTCGCAGCCCTCGGCCGCCACCCGGTCGCGCAGCCGCAGGTAGTCCTCGACGCGGAAGAACATCTGCGTGATGGCGAAGTCGGCACCCGCCCGGCACTTGCGGACGAACATCTCGACGTCGGTGTCCAGGTCCGGCGAGCGCGGGTGCCGCTCGGGGAAGGCCGCGACGCCGACGGAGAAGTCGCCCATGGAGCGGATGAGCTCGACGAGCTCGGCGGCGTACTCGAGGCCCTCGGGGTGCTTGACCCAGTGGGCCTGCGGGTCGGCGCCCGGCGGGTCGCCGCGCAGCGCCAGCACGTTGCGCACGCCCGCGGCGGCCAGCCGGCTGACGACGTGCCGGAGCTCGGCGACGGAGTGGTCGACGGCGGTCAGGTGCGCCAGCGGCGTCATCGTCGTCTCGGCGGCGATCCGCTCGGTGACCGCGACGGTGCCCTCGCGGGTGGAGCCACCCGCGCCGTAGGTGACCGAGACGAACGACGGCTGCAGCCGCTCCAGCTGCCGCAGGGCGGTCCACAGCTGGGCCTCGCCCTCGGGCGTCTTCGCGGGGAAGAACTCGAACGACCAGGTCGGCCGCGAGGAGGCCAGCAGCTCTCGGACGCTTGCGCTCACGGGATCCGAGGGTACGTGCGGGACGGTCGGCGGCCGTGCATCCGCCCGCCCGGTCCGGGCAGAAGGACCCCCGACGGCGACGGCGCGACGGCGAGGAGAGCCCCGTGAGCAAGGCCCATCGGCCCCTGGACGGGACGCGCACGACTACATGGGGCGATACTGGCCGGGTGATCACCGGCGCGGCTGAGCAGCACGGATCCGTCGTCCGGGCGCTGCCGACGCCCCTGACCGCTGCCGACCTGACCCGCATCCGCGGCGCCGTGTCGGCCGCGCTGACCGGTTTCCTGGAGGAGCAGCGGGCCACGCTGTCGGCGATGGACCCGTCGCTGACTCCCCTCGTCGACGAGGTCTGCGCGCTGGCCGACGGCGGCAAGCGGCTGCGCCCGCTGTTCGCCTACTGGGGCTGGCGCGGGGTCACCGAGGACGTGAGCGGCCCCGCCGAGGACGACGCCGCGGTGCTGCGCGCCGTCGCCGCCCTGGAGTTCGTGCACGCCAGCGCCCTCGTCCACGACGACGTCATGGACGGCGCGCTGACCCGCCGCGGCCGCCCGGCCACCCACGTCGGCTTCGCCTCCCGGCACGGCGACGACGGCCTGTCCGGCGACGGCACGGCCTTCGGCGTCGGCGCGGCGATCCTCGTCGGCGACCTCGCCCTCGTGTGGTCCGACGAGCTGCTGCGCCGCTCCGGCATCTCGGCGCCGGCCCTCGCCCGCGCCCGCTCGGTGTGGGACACGATGCGCACCGAGGTGACCGCCGGGCAGTACCTCGACCTGCTGCGCGCCGCCGGCGGCCTGCCCGGCGCCCAGGGCGCGCTGACCGTCGCCCGGTACAAGAGCGCCGGCTACACCGTGCAGCGCCCGCTGCAGCTCGGCGCCGCGATCGCCGGCGCCGGACCGCGCGCCGCCGACGTCTACACCTCCATCGGCCTGCCGCTCGGCGAGGCGTTCCAGCTGCGCGACGACGTCCTCGGCGTGTTCGGCGACCCGGCGGTCACCGGCAAGTCCGCGGACGACGACCTGCGCGAGGGCAAGCAGACGCTGCTGGTGGCCCTCGCCGAGGAGGCGGCCGACGACGCGGGCCGCCGGCTGCTGCGCGAGTCCCTGGGCGATCCCGACGCCGGCGAGGAGCAGTTCGCCGCCCTGCGGGCGCTCATCGAGGGCACCGGCGCCCGGGCCCGGGTCGAGGAGCGGATCGCCGAGCGCACCGCCACCGCACGCGCCGCGATCGCCGACGCGCCGATCGCCGCGGAGGCCCGCGCCGCCCTCGACGCGCTCGCCGTCGCCGCCACCACCCGGACCGCGTGAGCGTGCGCACCGTCCCCGGGGCCACCGACCGGGTGGTCGTCGTCGGCGCGGGTCTCGCGGGCCTGGCCACCGCCCTGCGGCTGCGCGGCGCGGGCCGCGAGGTGACCGTCGTCGAGCGCGGCGACGGCCCGGGCGGCCGGGCCGGCGTGGTGCGGCGCGACGGCTACGTCCTCGACACCGGCCCGTCGGTGTTCACCGCGCCGGAGCTGGTCGCCGACACCCTCGCCGCGGTCGGCGAGAAGCTGGAGGACCGCCTGGAGCTGGTCCCGCTGGAGACCACCTACCGCGCGCAGTTCGCCGACGGCTCGCACCTCGACGTGCACGCCGACGTCGACCGGTTCGCCGCCGAGGTCGAGGCCCTGGCCGGACCGGCCGAGGCCGCCGCCCTGCGCCGCTACCTCGCCGACCTCGCCGAGCTCTACCGGCTGCAGCTGGACACCTTCATCGACCGCAACCTCGACACCCCGCTGGACCTGCTCGGCCCCGAGCTGTGGGCGCTGGTCCGGCGCGGCGGCTTCGGCCGGCTGTCCTCGCACGTGGCCCGGTTCTTCGACGACGACCGGCTGCGGCGGCTGTTCAGCTTCCAGGCGCTCTACGCCGGGGTGTCGCCGTTCCGCGCGATCGCCGCCTACGCCGTCATCGCCCAGCTCGACATCGGCGCCGGCGTCTGGCACCCGGTCGGCGGGATCGGCGCGGTGCCGCGGGCGATGGCCGCCGCCGCGGCCGACGCCGGCGTGGTCTTCCGGTACGGCGCGACCGTCGAGCGGCTCGACCTGCGCGGCCGGCGGGTCACCGGCGTCTGCCTCGAGGGCGGCGAGCGGCTGCCCGCCGACGCCGTCGTCGTCACCACCGACGTCCCCGAGCGGCTGGTGCCCGGCTTCTCCCGCCTGCGGCGGCCCACCCACTCGCCGTCCTGCGTGACCCTGCACCTCGGCGTGCGCAGCGAGCTGCCCGGGCAGGCGCACCACACGATCAGCTTCGGCGCCGCCTGGCAGCAGGTGTTCGACGAGCTGACCCGCGACGGGCGGCCGATGAGCGACCCGAGCCTGCTGGTGAGCATGCCCTCGCGCACCGACCGGTCGCTGGCCCCCGACGGCGGGCAGGTGCTGAGCGTCGTGGCGCCCGCGCCGAACCTCGACCCGCGCTCCGGCGGGAACCCCGGCATCGACTGGGACGCCCTCACCCCGCGCTACCGCGAGGAGGTGCTGGCCACGCTGGAGGCCCGCGGCTGGACCGGGATCACCGACGCGATCGAGGTGGAGCACGTGGACACCCCGCTGACCTGGGCACGGCAGGGCATGGCGGCCGGCACGCCGTTCGCCCTGGCGCACACCTTCGGCCAGACCGGCCCGTTCCGGACGCCGACGCTGCCCCGCCGCGGCCCCGAGAACGTGGTGCTGGCCGGCTCCTCGGTGCAGCCCGGCGTCGGGGTGCCGATGGTGGTCATCTCCGGCCGGCTGGCCGCCGAGCGCATCACCGGGCCGGTCCGATGACGGCGACCGAGCGGCCGCTGACCACGGCCGAGCGGCAGGAGCGCCTCGACGCCGCCTACCGGTACTGCGCGGCGGTCAACGCCGAGCACGGCAAGAGCTACCACCTGGCCACCCGGCTGCTCACCGCCGACCGCCGACCGGCCGTCCACGCGCTCTACGCCGCCGCGCGCACCGCCGACGACCTCGTCGATCACCCGGGCGCCGACCCCGAGCGCGACCTCGCCGACTGGTCGCGGGCGCTGCTCGACGAGCTCGAGGCCGGGTGGTCCGACGACCCGGTGCGCCTGGCGACGGTGCACACCTACCGGCGGTACCGGATCCCGGTCGAGCACCTCGTCGACTTCCTCGCCGCGATGACCAGCGACCTCACCGTCACCGGCTACGCCGACATCGCCGCGCTCGACCGGTACATGTGGGGCTCGGCATCGGTCATCGGCCTGCAGGTGCTGCCGGTGCTCGGGACCGCGCCCGGCGTCACCCGCGAGGAGGCCGCGCCGCACGCCATCGCGCTCGGCGAGGCGTTCCAGCTCACCAACTTCCTGCGCGACGTGGCCGAGGACGCCGACCGGGGCCGGGTCTACCTGCCGGCCGACGTCATGGCCGCCCACGGCGTGACCCGCGAGCAGCTCGAGGCCAAGCGGTACGACGCCCGGTTCCGCGCCCTGATGCAGGAGATGGTGGCGATCGTCCGCCGCCGCTACGACGACGCCGCCCCCGGGACGCCGATGCTCGCGCCGGAGTCCCGCGACTGCGTGCGGGCCGCGACGGCGCTCTACGGCGGCATCCTCACCGAGATCGAGCGCGCCGACTTCCGCGTGCTCGACCGCCGGGTGACGGTGTCGAAGCCGCGGCGGCTCGGCATCTTCGCCCGCCGCCTCGCGAGCGCCCAGGCCGTCCGCCTGCGGTCCCGCACCCGTAGGGCATAGGAAGCAATCCCCACGTATCGGAGCCCGACACGTGGGGATTGGTTCCTATGCCTCCCCCTCGTCAGAACGCGAGGGCCTGCGCCCGCCGCGTCACCTCGGTGTGCCGGTCGCCGCGCAGCGCCGCCACCGGCGTGCCCGGCAGCGACTCGTCCTCGCGGAACAGCCACTCGAACACCTCGGTGTCGGAGAAGCCGCCGTCGCGGAGGACGGTGATCAGCCCCGGGAGGTGGCGCAGCACCGCGCCGTCCTGGAGGAAGTCGGCCGGGATGCGGCTGTTCCCGCTGCCCGGGACGGCCATGAGCTTGCCCTCGCGGACCAGCTGCCGGACCTTGTTCGGCGAGACCCCGAGCGCGGCGGCGACCTCGGCCGGCGTGAGGGTCTGCATCTCGTCGGACTGCACGGTCCGAGCCTAGGACGGGCCCCGGACCCGGCTACCATCGGCGGCGGGCCGTGACTGGCGCATCGAGGTGGGGCACCACCGGGGAGCGGCCTGCACCTCCCCGCCGGGCGCCTGGGCACCGCTGACGACGACACCCGCCAGGAGCCCCCATGAGCGACGTGACCCCCTCCTTCGACGACGCCGCCGCGTCCACGGCCTACCGCAGCGCGCTGTCGGTCATCGCCGAGGTCGAGCCGCGCGTGGCCGACGCGATCGGCGCCGAGCTCGCCGACCAGCGCGGCTCGCTCAAGCTCATCGCGAGCGAGAACTACGCCTCCCCCGCCGTGCTGCTGACCATGGGCAACTGGTTCAGCGACAAGTACGCCGAGGGCACGGTCGGGCACCGCTTCTACGCCGGCTGCCAGAACGTCGACACCGTCGAGGCGCTGGCCGCCGAGCACGCCCGCGAGCTGTTCGGCGCCCCGCACGCCTACGTCCAGCCGCACTCCGGGATCGACGCCAACCTCGTCGCCTTCTGGGCCGTGCTCGCCCAGCGCATCGAGTCCCCCGCGCTCGAGCGGGCCGGCGTCCGGCACGTCAACGACCTCACCGACGAGGACTGGGCCACGCTCCGGCACGCCCTCGGCGACCAGCGGATGCTCGGCATGAGCCTCGACGCCGGCGGCCACCTCACCCACGGCTTCCGCCCGAACATCAGCGGCAAGATGTTCGCCCAGTCCTCCTACGGCACCGACCCGGAGACCGGGCTGCTGGACTACGACGCCGTCCGCGCCCGCGCCCGCGAGTTCCGCCCGCTGATCCTGATGGCCGGCTACTCCGCCTACCCGCGCAAGGTCGACTTCGCGAGGATGCGCGAGATCGCCGACGAGGTCGGCGCCACGCTGATCGTCGACATGAGCCACTTCGCCGGCCTGGTCGCCGGGAAGGTGTTCACCGGCGACTTCGACCCGGTGCCCCACGCGCACGTCGTCACCAGCACCAGCCACAAGTCGCTGCGCGGCCCGCGCGGCGGGTTCGTGCTCGCCCAGCCCGAGTACGCCGACGCCGTCGACCGCGGCTGCCCGATGGTGCTCGGCGGGCCGCTGCCGCACGTCATGGCCGCCAAGGCCGTCGCCTTCGCCGAGGCGCGTCGCCCGCAGTTCGCCACCTACGCGCAGACCGTCGTCGACAACGCCGTCGCCCTCGCCGAGGGCCTGTCCCGCCGCGGCGCGACGCTCGTCACCGGCGGCACCGAGAACCACATCGTGCTGCTCGACGTCTCCGGCTTCGGCCTGACCGGCCGCCAGGCGGAGTCCGCGCTCCTCGACGCCGGCATCGTCACCAACCGCAACTCCGTGCCGGCCGACCCCAACGGCGCCTGGTACACCTCCGGCGTCCGGCTGGGCACCCCGGCGCTGACCACCCGCGGGTTCGGCGCCGCCGAGTTCGACCGCACCGCCGAGCTCATCGTCGACGTCCTCCGCAACACGACGCCGACCACCACGCGGGACGGGTCGCCGTCCAAGGCGAAGTACGCCGTCGACGGCGGCCTGGCCGACAAGACCCGCGCCGCGGCCGCCGAGCTCGTCGCCGCCCACCCGCTCTACCCCGGCCTGGAGCTGTAGCCGGTCCGGCGCACCCTCCCGTGACCGGTGTGACGGGAGGGTGCGCCGGTCCGCCGCCTGCGCGTGTGTCCGCCGTTCCCGCGCCGGGCGCTCCTAGACTCGTCGCGTGGACACCGCCGTGACCGACCCCGTGGTCGGCCTCGTCCTCGAGGGGCGCTACCGCCTCGAGGAGCGGGTGGCGCGCGGCGGCATGTCCACGGTCTACGCCGCCACCGACCTGCGGCTGCACCGCACGGTCGCGGTCAAGGTGATGGCCGAGCACCTCGCCCACGACGCGACGTTCGTCGACCGGTTCATCCGCGAGGCGCGCGCCGCGGCGATGCTCAGCCACCCGAACGTCGTCGGCGTCAGCGACCAGGGCAGCGACCAGGGCCTGGTGTTCCTGGTCATGGAGCTCGTCCGCGGCCGCACGCTGCGCGACCTGCTGCAGGCCCGCGGCCGGCTCACCGTCGGCGAGGCGTTCGCCGTCCTCGAGCCGGTGCTCGCCGGCCTCACCGCCGCGCACCGCGCCGGGATCGTGCACCGCGACGTCAAGCCGGAGAACGTGCTCATCGGCGTCGACGGGACGGTCAAGGTCGCCGACTTCGGGCTGGCCCGCGCGCTCACCGGCACCGGGCAGACCAGCCACACCGGCGGCGTGCTCATCGGCACCGTCGCCTACCTCTCCCCCGAGCAGCTCGAGCGCGGCCGCGCCGACGCCCGCAGCGACGTGTACGCCGCCGGCCTCGTGCTGTTCGAGATGCTCACCGGCCACCCGCCCTACGGCGGCGACACCCCGCTCGCCGTCGCCTACCAGCACGTGCACCACGACGTGCCCGAGCCCTCCTCCGAGGTGCCCGGCGTCCCGTGGCAGGTCGACGAGCTGGTCAAGCGCACCACCCGCCGCGACCCGGCCGTCCGGCCGCTGGACGCGGGCGCGTTCCTCGCCGACCTCGAGGACGTGCGCACCGACCTGGGCCTGGCCCGCGTGCCGGTGCCCACCGGGCGCAGCTCGGCCGGCCCCGGCACCATCCGCCCGACCAACCGGCCCTCGCGCCGGCACCCGTCCGAGCCCGGCCGCGACGGCCGGGAGCCCGGACGCGACTCGGAGCCCGGCACCGAGGTGCTCGGCGCCGGGCGCTCCTCGCGCGGCGGCCGCACCTCGATGCTGCCGGGCATGGGCGCGGGCCCCACCACCGACGTCGGCGGCCGCCGCCCGGCCCCCGCGACCCGGCCGGGGCTCTCGCCGCACGTGCGCAAGCGGCGGATGCGCCTCGCCGTCGCCGTCGTGCTGCTGCTGGCGGTCACCATCGGCGCCGTCGGTTGGTGGATGGGCTCGGGGCGCTGGACGCAGGTGCCGGCCGTCGTCGGCAGCGACCGCGCGGCCGCCGTCGACCTGCTGCAGGGCGCGGACCTCGACCCGGTGTTCGCCGAGGACGAGTTCAGCGAGACCGTGCCCGAGGGCATCGTCATCTCCGCCGACCCCGAGGGCGGCGAGGCGATCCGCAACAGCGACGTCGAGCTGGTCGTGTCCAAGGGCCCGGAGCGCTTCGTGGTGCCCACCGATCTCGTCGGGGACCCGATCGAGGCGGTGCGCGACCAGCTGCGCGAGACGCCGATCGCCCTCACCGAGCAGCCGGACTACAGCGACGACGTCCCGGCCGGCTCGGTCACCCGCTTCGAGCCCGAGGCCGGCACGCAGCTCACCCGCAACCAGCCGGTCACCGTCTTCGTCAGCCAGGGCCGGGCGCCGGTCGACGTCCCCAACGTCATCGGGCAGAGCGCCGACGCCGCCGAGGAGAACCTCGAGTCGCTGGGCTTCACCGTCACGCGCACCGAGGGCCGCAGCGCTGACGTCTCCACCGGCGCCGTCATGGCCGTCGACCCGGGCCCGGGCACCGAGGCGCCCTACGGCAGCACGATCACCATCCAGGTGTCGCTGGGCGTGCCGCAGGTGACCGTCCCCGACGTCGGCGGGGAGCGCGCCGCCGACGCCGTCGCCGCCCTGGAGGCCGCGGGCCTGCGGGTGACGACGTCGACGTTCATCACCGGCGACCGCGTCTACCGGCAGAGCCCCGCCCCGGGCACCGTCGTCGACCAGGGCAGCGAGGTCAGCCTGCTGCTCAGCTTCGGGTGACCCCGCCCCCGATCGGGGCGCACATCCAGGTCGCCGGCGGCCTGGCCACCGGAGGACTGCGCTACACCGACGACGTCGGCGCCCGGGCCGTGCAGGTGTTCGTGGGCAACCCGCGGGGCTGGAAGCGCAGCGCCGGCGACCCCGCGCAGGACGCCGCCTTTGTCGAGGGCCTCGCCGAGCGCGGCATCCCGTCGTTCGTGCACACGCCGTTCCTGGTCAACGTCGGCTCCCCCACCGCGGCCACCGTCGACCGCTCCGTCGAGACCATCGCCGCCGACCTCGCCCGCGGCGTGCAGCTCGGCGTCCGCGGCGTCGTGGTGCACGCGGGCTCCGCCGTCGACGAGGACCGCTACGAGGCCGCGCTGCGCCAGTTGCGCGAGCGGCTGCTGCCGGTGCTCGACGCGCTGCCCGACGACGGCCCGCGGCTGCTGGTCGAGCCCACGGCCGGCGGCGGGCGCTCGCTCGCGGCCACCGTCGAGGACCTCGGCCCCTACCTCGCGGCACTCGACATGCACCCGAAGGTGGGGGTCTGCCTGGACACCTGCCACGCGTGGGCGGCCGGGCACGACCTGGCCACCCCGGGCGGGGCGACGGCGACGCTCGACGCGCTGGAGGCCGCCGTCGGCCCCGGGCGGCTCGGGCTGGTGCACGCCAACGACTCCCTCGACGAGCGCGGCTCGAAGCGCGACCGGCACACCACCATCGGCGAGGGCTCGATCGGCGCCGCGGCGTTCGGCGAGCTGCTGGCCCACCCGTCGATGTCCGGCGTCCCGGTGGTGGTGGAGACGCCCAGTGCCGACCGCGGCCACGCCCGCGACATCGCCCTGCTCTGCGCCCTCCGCGACGGCCGCCCGCTGGAGACCTCCGCCGCCTGAGCGCACGGGGCGAGGGCCTACCGGTCGAGGAGGGCGGCGAGCACGTCGCCGGCGCGCTCGACGGCGGTCCGGTCGACGTCGAGGTGCGTGACCAGCCGGACGCGGCGCGGGCTCACCTGCGACACCAGGACGCCCTGCGCCTTGGCCGCCTCGGCCACCACGGGCGCGGGCACGTCGTCGACGACGACCATGTTCGTCTCGACCGTCGCCGGGTCGACGCCCAGGCGCTTGGCCAGCAGCCGCGCGTGCTCGTGGTCCTCGGCCAGCCGGGCGAAGTGGTGGTTCAGGGCGTACGACCCGGCCGCGGCGAGCACCCCGGCCTGCCGCATGCCGCCACCGAGGCGCTTGCGCCACAGCCGGCCGACGGCGATCCGCTCGGCGGAGGCCACCAGCACCGACCCGACCGGCGCGCCCAGCCCCTTGGACAGGCACACCGACGCGGTGTCGGCCAGCCGGCCGTAGGTGGCGAGCTCGACGCCGGCGGCGACGGAGGCGTTCCAGATCCGGGCGCCGTCGAGGTGCACGGCGACGCCGGCGCCGCGGGACCAGTCCCACAGCCGCTGCAGCTCCGCCAGCGGCTGCACCCGCCCACCGCCGCGGTTGTGCGTGTTCTCCACGGCGACGGCGGCGGTGGCGGTCAGGTGCCAGTCGCCGCGCGGGCGCACCTGGTCGATCAGCGCGTCCGCGTCGAGCAGCCCGCCGGCGGAGACGACCGTGCGGGTGGAGATGCCGAACACCGCGGCCGCGGCACCCATCTCGTAGGTGACCACGTGCGCGTCGGCGTCGCAGAGCACCTCCTGGCCGGGCTCGCAGACCAGCCGCATGCCGATCTGGTTGCCCATCGTCCCGGAGGGCACGAAGAGCGCGGCCTCGTGGCCGAACAGGTCCGCGACCCGCTCCTCGAGCGCCCGGATGGCCGGGTCCTCGCCGTAGACGTCGTCGCCCACCTCGGCCTCGGCCATCACCCGGCGCATCGCCGGGGTGGGCCGGGTGACGGTGTCGGAGCGGAGGTCGATCAGCCCGGGGGACACGGCCTCAGCCACGCAGCATCTCCGCCACGAGGAAGGCCAGCTCCAGGGACTGCCCGGTGTTCAGCCGCGGGTCGCAGGCCGTCTCGTACCGGCTGTTGAGGTCCTCGTCGCTGATCTCCATGGCGCCGCCGAGGCACTCGGTGACGTCCTCGCCGGTGAGCTCGACGTGGATGCCGCCGGGCCAGGTGCCGAGCGCCCGGTGCACGTCGAAGAAGCCGAGCACCTCGTCGACGACCCGGTCGAAGTGCCGGGTCTTGTAGCCGGTCGAGGACTCGTGGGTGTTGCCGTGCATCGGGTCGCACTGCCAGACGACCTGGTGGCCGCTGGCGGTGACCTTCTCCACGATCGCCGGGAGGACGTCGCGGATCTTGCCGTTGCCCATCCGGCTGATCAGCGTGAGCCGGCCGGGGACGCCGTCGGGGTCCAGGCGCTCGACGAGCTCGGTGGCCTGCTCCGGGGTCGTCGTCGGGCCGATCTTGACGCCGATCGGGTTGGCGATCCGCGACATGAACTCCACGTGCGCGCCGTCGAGCTGGCGGGTGCGCTCGCCGATCCACACGAAGTGCGCCGACGCCGCGAAGGGCCGGCCCTCGTGGTGCCGCAGGAGCGCGGCCTCGTAGTCGAGCACCAGCGCCTCGTGGCTGCTGTAGAGCTCCACGCCGCGCAGCGCGGTGTCGTCGACGCCGCAGGCCTTCATGAAGGCCAGGGCCCGGTCGATCTCGCGGGCGATGACCTCGTAGCGGACGCCGGCCGGCGAGCTCGCGACGAAGTCCTTGTTCCAGTCGTGCACGGCGTGCAGGTCGGCCAGGCCGCCGCGGGCGTAGGCGCGGATCATGTTCATCGCCGCGGCGGAGTTGGCGTAGGCGCGCACCAGCCGGTTCGGGTCGTGCACCCGCTTCTCGGCCACCGGCTCCAGCGAGTTGATCATGTCCCCGCGGTAGGACGGCAGGCCGAGGGCGTCGAGCTCGGAGGAGCGCGGCTTGGCGTACTGGCCGGCCACGCGCCCGACCTTCACCACCGGCACGCTCGCGCCGTAGGTGAGGACGACGGCCATCTGCAGCAGCGTGCGGGTGGTGCTCTGCAGGTGCGCGTCGGTGTTGAGGTCGAAGGTCTCCGCGCAGTCCCCGCCCTGCAGCAGGAAGGCGCGGCCCTGCGCCACCTCGGCCAGGCGGCCGCGCAGCTCGTCGACCTCGCTGGGCGCCACGATCGGCGGCACGGTCGACAGCGTCGTCAGGACGGAGTCCAGGGCCGCGCGGTCGGGCCAGGTCGGCTGCTGGGCGGCGGGCAGCTCCCGCCACCGGTCGGCGGCGGTCGCGGACTGCGGCAGGTTCACGCCTGCGAGGGTACGGCGGCCCCGCAGGTCAGCCGAAGAACACCTCCGCCTCGGCGTAGCGCTCCAGCGGCACGACCTTGAGCCGCGCGGTGGCCTCGGCGATCGGCACCGGCACGACGTCGGTGCCGCGCAGCGCCACCATCACCCCGGACAGGCCGGCGGCGAGCGCGTCGACGGCGGCCAGCCCGAACCGGGTGGCGAGCACCCGGTCGAACGCCGACGGGGTGCCCCCGCGCTGCACGTGCCCGAGCACCACCGCCCGCGACTCCCGCCCGGTCCGCTCCTCCAGGACGGCGGCCAGCGCGGCGCCGATCCCCCCGAGGCGCACGTGGCCGAAGGCGTCGGTCTGCCCCGTGGAGGTGACCAGGTCGCCGTCGGCCGGCCGCGCGCCCTCCGAGACGACGACGATCGGCGAGAAGCCGGAGTCGAAGCGGTGCAGGCAGTGCGCCACCACCGCGTCGACGTCGAAGGGCCGCTCGGGCACCAGCACCACGGTGGCGCCCCCGGCCATCCCCGCGTGCAGCGCGATCCAGCCCGCGTGCCGGCCCATCACCTCGACGACGAGCGTGCGGTGGTGGCTGTCGCCGGTGGTGTGCAGCCGGTCGATGGCCTCCATGGCCACGCCGACCGCGGTGTCGAAGCCGAACGTGTAGTCGGTGCCGTCGAGGTCGTTGTCGATCGTCTTGGGCACGCCGACCACCCGCACGCCCTCGGCGGCCAGCTTCGCCGCCACCCCGAGGGTGTCCTCCCCGCCCACCGGCACCAGCGCGTCGACACGGTGCCGCTGCAGCGTGGCGAGCACCCGCGCCGGCCCGTCGGGCGAGCCGTAGGGGTTGGTGCGCGAGGTGCCGAGCACGGTGCCCCCGCGCGGCAGCAGCCCCCGGACGGCGGCCACGTCGAGCGGCACGGCGTCGTCGTCCAGCAGGCCGCGCCAGCCGTCGCGGAAGCCGACCACCTCGTCGCCGGCCGCCGTCGCCTTCCGGACGACGGCGCGGATGACCGCGTTGAGGCCGGGGCAGTCGCCGCCGCCGGTCAGGATGCCGATGCGCATGCGTGCTCCCGGGGTGCAACCGCAGGTCCGGGCGCGATCCTGCCGCAGATCGGGCCCGCCGAGGAGGGGTCGGACCGGGCAGGATCGGCGCGTGGACCCCGCCGCGCTGCTCGCCCGGATGCCCTTCGCCGTCACCGCCGGGGTGGAGCTCGTCTCCGCCTCCCCCGCCGAGGTCACCGGCCGGCTGCCGTGGGCGCCGGAGCGCTGCACCGCGGGCGGGGTGCTGCACGGCGGCGCGCTCATGACGCTGGCCGACACCGTCGGCGCCGTCTGCGCCTTCCTCAACCTGCCGCCGGGGGCGACGACGTCGACGCTCGCCTCGGCCACCTCGCTGCTGCGCGCCGTCCGGGGCGGCGCCGCGCACGCCACCGCCCGCCCGCTGCACGTCGGCCGCTCGACGATCGTCGTCCTCACCGAGGTGACCGACGACGACGGCCGGCCGGTCGCCTCCGTCACGCAGACCCAGGCGGTCCTCGGCCCCGCCTGATCGCACGCCGGTCGCGGTCCTCACCGTCTGCCCCACCCGTCACAGACGCGCCCGTTCCGGTACATCCGCAGCCGCTGCCTGCCGAACCGACCGGCGGTGCCGGGAGGACCCCCGGCCCGGGAACAGGGGGACGAGATGCGTGTGCCGGGGATCGGCCAGTGGGGCATCAGGACGAAGGTGGTGGCGCTCGCGGTCGTGAGCGTGGCCGTCACCGGCGGCGCCATGGCGGGGGTGAGCGCCTGGCAGAGCGCGCGCTTCGCCGACACGACCCACGACTCGGTCACCGAGCTGGTCGACGACAGCGTCGCCCGGACCGCGGCCGGCGTGCACGACGTCGTCGCCACCCAGGGCCAGTCGACCGCCGCGGTGGTCGACAGCCAGCTCGCCGTCGCCCTCGACGTGCTCGCCCGCTCCGGCGGCCTGACCGTGGGCGGCCCCGGCGGACCCGTGCGCTGGGAGGCCAAGAACCAGCTCTCCGGCGAGGTCACCCCGATGGACCTGCCGCGGGTGGCCGTCGGCGGCGCGTGGCTCGGCCAGAACGCCGACCCCGCCGTGCCCACCGCCGTCGTCGACCAGATCAAGGCGCTGGTCGGCGGCACCGCCACGGTCTTCCAGCGGACGCCGTCGGGCGACATGCTGCGCGTGGCGACCAACGTCGTCTCGGCGACCGGCACCCGCGCGATCGGCACCTACATCCCCGCCACCAACCCCGACGGTGCACCGAACCCGGTCGTCTCGGCCGTCACCGCCGGGCAGACCTACCGGGGCAACGCCTTCGTCGTCGACTCCTGGTACGTCTCGGCCTACACGCCGCTGCTCGACCGGGCCGGCCAGCTGGTCGGCATGCTCTACGTGGGCGAGAAGCAGCAGTCGATCCCGGCGCTGCGCGAGAGCCTCGAGGCCACCGGCGTCGGCGACAACGGGCACGTCGAGGTCTGGGGCGGCACCGGCGACCGGGCGGGCACCGTACTGGTCAGCCCCGGCGGCGAGCGCGACGGCGAGCAGCTCATCGACGCCACCGACGCCGACGGCCGCCCGTGGGTGCGCGAGATCGTCGACGCCGCCGTGGCGCTGGAGGACGGCGCGCAGGCGACCGTGGCCTTCACCGACCCCGAGGCCGGCCCGAGCACCGCCACCGTCACCTACTACGCGCCGTGGGACTGGGTGCTCGTCACGATCGCCCGCGACGCCGACTTCACCGGCCCGGTCGACCGGCTCGACGACGGCCGCAGCGCGATGGTCACCGCCCTGGTGCTGGCCGCCGTCCTCGTCGCCCTGCTCGGCGGGGTCGTGGCCTGGCAGCTCGGCCGCCGCCTCACCGCGCCGCTGGAGCAGCTGCGCGCCCGGATGGCCGAGATCGCCGACGGCGAGGGCGACCTGACCCAGCGGATGCCGGTCACCGGCGACGACGAGGTCGGCCAGCTGTCCGCGGCGTTCAACCGCTTCGTCGACAAGGTCGCCGGCACCATCCGCGACATCGGCGGGTGCGCCCGCCAGGTGGCCGCGTCGGCCTCCGGGGTCGCCTCCGTGGCCGACGGGCTGGCCGGCCGGGCCGCGCGCAGCCGCGACCAGGCGCAGGCGGCGCAGACCGCGGCCAGCGACATCAGCGCCGGGGTGTCGGCGGCGGCCGCGGGCGCGGAGGAGATGGGGCTGTCGATCTCCGACATCGCCCGCAGCGCCGGCGAGGCCGCCGAGGTGGGCCGGCAGGCCGCCGAGCTGGCCCGCCAGACCGAGGGCGCCATCGCCGCGCTCGGCACCAGCTCGGCCGAGATCGGCGAGGTCGTGCGGGTCATCGCCGCTGTCGCCGAGCAGACCAACCTGCTCGCGCTCAACGCGACCATCGAGGCCGCGCGCGCCGGCGAGGCCGGCAAGGGCTTCGCCGTGGTGGCCAACGAGGTCAAGGAGCTCGCCCAGGAGGCGGCCCGCGCCAGCGACGACATCGCCCGCCGGGTGGAGGCCATCCAGGCCGACACCGGCACCGCGGTCGGCTCGATCACCCGCATCGCCGAGGTCGTGCACGCCATGAACGACCACCAGCTCACGATCGCCAGCGCGGTGGAGGAGCAGTCGGCGACCACCCGCGAGCTGACCCGCAGCGTCGCCGCGGCGGCCGACGGCGCGGGCTCGGTGTCCTCGACCCTCACCGTGGTGAGCACCGACGCCCGCGACAGCGCGGTCGACGTCGACCGGGCGCACGCCGCGGCGGTCGAGCTCGACGGCCTGTCGCAGGAGCTCACCCGCCTGCTCGCCGTCTTCACCGTCTGACCGCGCGCCTCCCCCGGAGGCGTCCCGATCGAGGCCGTCCGGCCCGCCGCTCAGCGGGCCCGGGCGGCCTCGATCGCGTTCCAGCGGGCGAGGTTGTAGCGGGCGTCGACGAGCGCGTCGTGCGTGCCGGCCGGCTTCGGCGGGAGCGCGGGCTGCCCGGCGTCGTCCCAGCGCTGCCGCAGCTCGCGGGTGAACCGCGGGACCGCGCGCGGCAGCGCCGTCATCGGGCCCCACAGCTGGGCGAGCGCCACGTGGTCGTAGGCGGCGAACCACGCCCACAGCTCCACCTCCTCCCCCGGTCCGGTGAGGAAGGCGAGCAGGTCGTCGCGGATGCGCCGGCGGTCGCGCCAGGCGCGGTCCGACGGCGGCGGCAGCTGGTCGAGCACGTTGCGGCGCACCCACGGGATGGCGCGGCGCTCGTCGAACTCGGTGCTCACCGCGTAGAACTCGCGCCCGGTCTCGTCGACGACGCCGATGGAGACGAGGTCGATCGTCGTCCCGTCCTCGATGAACTCGGTGTCGTAGAAGTACCGCCGCACGCCGCCCACCGTAGGCGGGCCCACCCGGCGTCAGCCCGCCCGGCGCCCGCCCAGGGAGGAGCGGCCGAACTCGCGGCCCTGCAGCGCCGCGATGTCGCGCTCGAGCTGCGGCACCCGGGCGGCCGACAGCCTCAGCACGAACCTCTCCGCCACGGCGCCGGTGACCGCCTGGCGCAGCGCCGAGACGACGCCGACCGAGCGGGGCACGAACACCCGCCGCCCGCGGGTCTCCAGGTTCTCCACCAGCGCCTCGGCGCAGTCCTCCACCGACGTGTAGGCGCCCAGGGGCCCCGGCAGCGACCGCCGGGTCTCGGCGAAGGTGGGCAGCGCCTCCTCGGTGTCGCGCACCATGTCGGTGTCGATCCACGTCGGGTGCGCGCTGGCCACGGTCACGCCGCGGTGCGCCACCTCCAGCCGCAGCGCGTCACCGAAGCGCTCCAGGCCCGCCTTGGCCGCGCAGTAGGCGCTCATCCCCGGCAGCACGGTGAAGGCCGCCGCGGAGCTCACCAGCAGCACGTGCCCGCGCCGCTCCGCGATGGCCGGCAGCGCGGCGTGCGCGGTGAGCACCGCCCCGGTCAGGTTGACCTCGATCGTCCGCGACAGCGCGTGCGCCGAGCCGGTCATCACCGTGGTCAGCGGCGCGATGCCGGCGTTGGCGACGACGACGTCGAGGCCGCCGAAGGTGTCCACGGTCCGCGCGACGGCGGTGCGCAGCGCCTCGGCGTCGGTGACGTCGCACTCCACCCACAGGTGCTCGGGACCGAGCTCGGCCGCCACCTGCGCGAGCAGCTCGGGCTCCAGGCCGGCCAGCGCCACGCGGGCGCCGCGGCGCGCGGCCCGCCGGGCCGGCTCCGCGCCGATCCCCCGGGCCGCGCCGGTGACCAGCACGACCTTCCCGGAGAGCGGGGTGCGGCTCCTGCGGGACCACGGCGCCATGGCGACTCCCTCGGTCGGCGCGCTCCTCGTTGAGCACTGCTCAAGAGCCGTTGTAGCCTGCTGACCGTTGCTCAGCAAGCCGGTCGACCGAAGGAGCTCCCTGGTGACGAGCACGCTGGACAGGCCCGCCCCGGGCGCGGAGCGCACCCGCGAGGTGGGCGTCGCGATCATCGGGTCGGGGTTCGCCGGCCTCGGGATGGCCATCGCCCTCCGGCGGCGCGGCGAGACCGACCTGGTGCTGCTCGAGCGGGCGCGCGACGTCGGCGGCACGTGGCGCGACAACGCCTACCCGGGGGCCGCCTGCGACGTGCAGTCCAACCTGTACTCCTTCTCCTTCGCGCCCAACCCGGACTGGCCGCGCTCCTACTCCGAGCAGCCGGAGATCCAGGCCTACCTGCAGGCCACCGCCGACCGCTTCGACGTCCGGCGGCACTGCGTCTTCGGCGCCGAGGTCACCGCCGCCCGCTGGGACGACGCCGCGCGGCGCTGGGAGATCGAGACGACGGCCGGCCGGTTCCGCGCCCGGGCGCTCGTCTCGGCCGCCGGCGCGCTGGCCGACCCGGTGTACCCCGACATCCCGGGGCTCGCGTCCTTCGCCGGCACCGTCATGCACTCCGCGCGCTGGGACGAGGGCCACGACCTCACCGGCGAGCGCGTCGCCGTCGTCGGCACCGGCGCCTCGGCCGTCCAGATCGTCCCGGCGATCCGGCCGCGGGTGGGCAGCCTCGCCGTCTACCAGCGGACGGCGCCGTGGATCGTGCCGCGCACCGACCACCCGGTGTCCCCGCGGGTGCAGCGGCTCTACCGCTGGGTGCCCGGCCTGCAGCGGCTGGTGCGCGCGGTCCTCTACCTCGTGCGCGAGTTCCTCGTCGTCGGCCTGGCGAAGGACCGCCGGTTCCTGCGGCCCGTGGGCCGGGTGGCGCGGGCCCACCTGCAGCGGCAGGTGCGCGACCCGCGGCTGCGGCGGGCGCTGACGCCGGACTACACGATCGGCTGCAAGCGCATCCTGATCAGCAACGACTACTACCCGGCGGTCTCGGCGCCCAACGCGGAGCTGGTCACCGCGGGCATCGCCGAGGTCCGCCCGCACTCGGTGGTGACCGTCGACGGCGTCGAGCGGCCCACCGACACGATCGTGCTGGCCACCGGGTTCGCCGTCACCGACCTGCCGATCGCGCGGCGGATCACCGGCCGCGACGGCCGCACCCTCGCCGACGTGTGGTCCGAGGGCATGGTCACCAACCGCGGCAGCACCGTGGCCGGCTTCCCCAACCTGTTCCTGCTGGTCGGGCCGAACGTCGGCGTCGGCCACACGTCGATGGTCTACATGATCGAGTCGCAGGTGGCCTACGTCGACGACGCGCTGCGGACCATGGCCGCCGAGGGCCTGGCGGTCCTGGAGACGACGCCGGAGGCGCAGGAGGCCTACCGCGAGCTCGTCGCCCGCCGCTCCCGCGGCACGGTGTGGCTCGCCGGCGGCTGCGCCAGCTGGTACCTCGACCGGCACGGCCACAACACCACGCTCTGGCCGGACTTCACCTTCCGGTTCCGCAGGCTGACCCGGCGGCTGGACCGGGAGAACTACGTCGGCACCCCGGAGGCCGCCGCGTGAGCACGCCACCGCCCCTCCGCCTGCGCCGCACGGCCGCCGTCGCCACCGACGACGGCGCCCTGCTGCACGCCACCGTCGACGGCCGCGACGACGCCCCCGTCACCCTCGTCCTCGCGCACGGCTGGACCCTGTCGCAGGCCGCCTGGGACGACGTCGCCGCGCTGCTGGGCGGCCAGGTCGCCGACGGCCGGCTGCGGCTGGTGCGCTACGACCAGCGCGGCCACGGCCGCTCGAGCTGGGGCACCGCCGACGTCTCCATCGACCGGCTCGGCGCCGACCTCGGCACCGTCCTCGACGCGCTCGTCCCCACCGGGCCGGTCGTGCTCGGCGGCCACTCGATGGGCGGCATGACGATCATGTGCCTGGCCGCCGCCCGTCCCGAGCTGTTCGGCGACCGCGTCCGCGGCGTCGCGCTCGTCTCGACGTCGGCCGGTGACCTGCAGCCCGCCCCGCGCACCCGCGCCGAGCGGGTCCGGCAGCGGCTCACCCCCGGCGCGCTCACGCTGGCAGTGGCCGGCGCGCGCGTGGTCGAGCGGCTGCGCCGCCTCGTGCCGCCGGAGCACCCGCGGCACCGGGCGGTCGTGCGCGACCTGCTCTACGGCGACGACGCGACCGACGCCATGGTGCGGGCGGGCGCCGAGATCATGCACGCCACCACGGTGCGGGCGTTCACGGCGTTCCTGCCGGCGCTGGGCGCCCACGACGTGCGCACCGAGCTCGCCGCGCTCACCCGGGTGCCGGTGGAGGTGCTCGTCGGCGACGGCGACAGGCTGACCCCGGTGCGGCACAGCCGGCAGCTGGCGCAGGCGCTGCCCGACGCGCGGCTGCAGGTGGTGCCGCGCACCGGACACATGCTCCCCGACGAGCGGCCCTCCCTGGTCGCCGCCTCGATCGCCCGGCTGCTCACCGAGGCCGCGGCCGCCCGGGCCGCCGCCTGAGCCGGCCGTGACCGCCCCTGTCCCTCCCCCGCGCTCCCGCCGGTCGGCCGCCGACCGGCGGGAGCAGCTGGTCGGCATCGGCCTGCAGCTGCTGCCCACCACGCCGGTGCAGGAGCTGACCATCGACGAGGTGGCCCGGCGGGCGGGCATCAGCCGCAGCCTGCTGTTCCACTACTTCCCGTCCAAGCGGGACTACTACCGGGCGGTGACCCGGGCGGCGGCCGACCTGCTGCGCACCCACCTCACCCCGCCGGACGGCGTCCCGGCGGCGGAGCGTCCCGCGTGGATGCTCGACCGCTACGTCGGCTGGGTGGAGACCTACCGCGAGACCCACCTGGCGTTCGTCCGCGGCGCGACCGGTGGCGACCCGTGGGTGGCCGAGGTCTACGAGGAGACGCGCGAGGCGCTGGTCGACCTCGGCATGGGGGCGCTCGGCATGGACGCGCTCGGCGGCCCCGAGGACCCGCTGCGCCGGCAGCTGGTGCGCTCCTGGTTCGCCTTCACCGAGGACCTGGTGCACCAGTGGGTGCGCGAGCCCGCGACCAGCCGCGAGGACCTGCTCGCGCTGCTCACCGACGTCCTGGGACGCCTGCTGGACCGCTAGCCGGCGAGGGTGTCGGGCGCGCGGTCGCCGGCCTCGCCGGCCGGGGGCGGCAGCACGCCGGGCCGCCCGCCGGCGGCCTGCGCCTTCTTCACCGAGGCGCCGTAGACGTCGACGTACTCCTGGCCCGACAGCGTCATGACCTCGTACATGATCTCGTCGGTGATCGACCGCTCGACGAAGCGGTCACCGGCCAGGCCCTCGTAGCGGGAGAAGTCGAGCGGCTCGCCGAAGCGCACGCAGACCCGCGGCAGCCGCGACCCGAACGGCATCCGCCGCGGCGTGTAGGTCATGGCCACCGGGACGACGGGGGCGCCGGTCTCCAGCGTCATGCGGGCGACGCCGGTCTTGCCGCGGTAGAGCCGGCCGTCGGGCGAGCGGGTGCCCTCGGGGTAGATGCCGAGCAGCTTGCCCTGCTCGAGGATGCCGATGCCGGTGCGGATCGCGCCCTCGGCGGCGGTGGCGCTCGACCGGTCGATCGGCACCTGGCCCGCGCCGGAGAAGAACGCCCGCTGCAGGCGCCCCTTCACGCCGCGGCCGGTGAAGTACTCGGCCTTGGCCAGGAAGGTGACCCGCCGCCGCAGCGACAGCGGCATGAAGATCCAGTCGGCGGCCGACAGGTGGTTGCTCGCGAGGATCGCCGCGCCGTCGGCGGGGACGTGCTCCCGCCCCTCGGCCCGCGGCCGGAAGACCAGCCTCACGGCGGGGCCGATCGCGACGAACTTGAGGAACCAGTAGAACAACACGCCTCCCTGTGGAACTGCCAGACTAGGGAGCCGGGCGTCCCGGCGACAATCGACCCCCCGGTCGCGCGCGTCCGCACCGGCCCGACCGCCGTCCGCCGAGGAGGACCCCGTGGCTGCAGCGCCGTCCCCGCCCGCGCAGGGGTCGCCGTCGTGACGACCCCGCGACGCGGCCGCGGCCGCCGGGACAACGGTCTCGACGCGCCCCTGTGGGCCCCGCTGCGCGACGTCGACCCGCGGGTCGGCGAGCACCTCCTCGACGTGCTGCGCGAGGCCGGGATCGCGGCCTACCTCGAGCCCGCCGCCGACGTCGGCCCCTACACCCGCACCGTGTTCCTCCCGAGCCCGCCGGCCGACCGGCTCTTCGTCGACCGGGCGCGGCTGCGCGAGGGCCGCTCGCTGGTCGAGCGGCACGCCGACGACCACGTCCCGGCCGCGGGCCCCGCCGCCGAGCGCCGCTCCACCCGCCCCGACCTCGACGAGGACGCCGAGTGGCGGCGCATCGTGGCCGCCTACGAGGCCGAGCACGGGCGGACCGTCGTCGAGGAGTCGCGGCCCGCCCCTCCGCCGGCCCCCGCCCCGGCCGAGGACACGACGCGGCACACCGCCCGGGACACCGTCCGGGACACCGCCGGGGACGCCGACGACGACGCGGACGAGGAGCACTACGAGCCGCCGCCCGCCCCGCCGGTGCCCGTGCCCTCGCCGTCGACGCTCTACGCCGTGCTGCTGGCCGCGGCCGGCGTCGTGCTGGTCGGCGCCCCGCGGGTGCTGGGCCTGACCACCGACACCGGCCTGGTGCTGGGGGTCGCGGCGCTGGTCGGCAGCGCCGGGCTGTTCCTGTCCCGGATGCGCGAGCGCTCCACCGACGACGGCGACGACGGCGCCGTCGTCTGACGGGTCAGCCGCCGGTCTCCTGCGCGCAGACGGTGGCCCGCGCGAGGTCGGCGGCACCCACCAGGCCGGCCTGCGCGCCCAGCGTGGCGGCGACGACCTCCGGCCCGGGCCGGAACCCGCGGCCGGGCAGCACCCGGTCCAGCCGCTCGCGGGCCGGCCGCAGCACCATCTCGCCGAGCACGCTGACCCCGCCGCCGATGACGACGACGTCGGGGTCGAGCACCGCGGCGAGGTCGGCGATGCCCTGGCCGAGCCACTCGCCGACGTCGGTGACCAGCGCCAGCGCCACCGGGTCGCCGTCGGCCGCGGCGCGCGCGACGTCCTCGCCGGTGAGCCGCGTGGGGTCGCCGTCGACGCGGTCGAGCAGCCGGGCGGCCGCCGCCGGTGAGCGGGTGGCCACCTCGCGGGCGGTGGTGGCCAGTGCGCTCCCGCTGGCGTACTGCTCCCAGCAGCCGCGGTTGCCGCACGGGCACAGCCGGCCGTCGGGTACCACGCGCATGTGGCCCCACTCCCCCGCGACGCCGTGCGCGCCGCGCTGCAGCCGGCCGCCGGCGACGATCCCGCCGCCGATGCCGGTGCCGAGCGTGACGCACAGCGCGAGGTCGGCGCCCCGGGCGGCGCCGAAGCGGTACTCGGCCCAGGCGGCGGCGTCGGCGTCGTTGCCCACCCACAGCGGCCGCCGCAGCCGGGCGGCCAGGTCACGGCGCAGCGAACTGTGCCGCCAGGCGAGGTGCGGGCTGAACAGCACGACGTCGCCGGTGCGGTCGAACCACCCGGCCGCGCCGACGCCGACCGCGGCGAGCTCTCCCCCGTGCGCGGCGGCGAGCTCCTCGACCACCGCGGCGATCGCCGTCTCGGTCTCACCCACCGTCGCGGTGGGCGTGGACCGGCGGGCGGTGGCCAGGACCGTGCCGTCGGGGGCGACGACGCCGCCGGCGACCTTGGTGCCGCCGACGTCGACGCCCAGCGCCGGCAGCGCGGCCGCGTCCACTAGGCGATCTCGATGTGCTGCACCGGCGGCGCCGGCGGGGGTGGTGCGGGCGCGGGCTGCTCGGGCTGCTCCGGCGCGGCCCGCCGCTCCTCCTCGGCAGCGGCGGCCGCGGCGGCCATCGCGCGCAGGGCGGTCGCGGCGCTGGTGAGCGCGTCGGCCAGCGCCTCGCTCACCTCCGGGCGGCGCACGACGGCGGCGACCTGGCACACCGGGCACCAGCGGCAGTCCCCGCCGGGCACGTGCCCGTCCCCGTCCGGCCGGCCCTGGAGGCCGGGTCCCTGCAGGCCCGGCCCCTGGAGACCCAGCCCCTGGAGGTCGAGTCCCTGCAGGCCCAGGCCCGCGACCAGCCGGCGGGCCTGCTCGACCCAGTCGGTCGCCTCGCTCACCGCGTTCCCCCCTCGTCCCGGCCCGGCTCCGGCTGCTGGGCGGCCAGCAGGTCGGCCGGCCACTGCTGCGGGTCCGCCGCGAACCCGACCTGCAGCCGCGCGCGGGCGGTGCCGGCGTCGGCCAGGCTGCCCGAGGTGACCACGCACCGCCGCAGCAGCGCGTCCAGCCGCAGCGACCGGCGGGTGCCCGCGGCGGTGAGCACGAGGTCGTCCTCCCAGCGGGTCAGGCCGACGTCGGCCCGCTCGGCGAAGGGCAGCGGCAGCACCAGCCGCCAGCCGCCGTCGACCCGCTCGGGCGCGGGCGCCGGGGCCGGCTCCCCGGCGGGCCCGGGCAGGTCGGGCAGCAGCGCGGCCAGCGCGGCGGCGCCCCGCGGCGCGGCCGCGGACTCCGGCACCTGCACGACCTCCGCCACCTCGGCCAGCGCGGCCAGCGACTCCTCCTGCTCCGCGCGGCGCGCGGCCCACCAGCCGCCGGCGGCCGCGTCGGGCAGCACCCGGGCGAGCACCCCGGTCGGGGTCTGGCCGTGCACGGCCAGCGCCGTGGTGGCGTGGCGCAGGGCGGCGGCCGCGCCCGGCCTGGGCACGGCGACCAGCCGGACGGCGGTGGCCGACGGGTCGGTGAGGGCCTGGGCGCCCAGCCAGGACTCCAGCTCCGGGACGGCGGCGAGCGCGACGTCGACCGCGCCGCGGCGGACCGTGCCCGCGCGGACGGCGGCGGTGCGGACCGCCCCCAGCATCCGCAGCCGCGTGGGCAGCGCCTGCTCCAGCCACCAGCGCAGCGCCCCGGGCAGCGCGACGAGCCCGGCCGCCGTCTCCAGCGGGCCGGCGTCGAGGACGACCAGGTCGGCGTCGCCGGCGCGCGCGAGCGCAGCCAGCAGCGTCACCTCCCGCGCCCCGGGCAGCGGGACCACCGACGTGGCGGGCGGCAGCGCCAGGTCGGGGACGGCGGCCGTCAGCTCGGCGCCCCACCGCTCCCACAGCCGCTCGAGCCCCGCGCGCGGATCGGCGCGGACGACCTCGACGCCCGAGTCCGCGACGCCGGCCGGCGGCTCCTGCGCGGTCACGAGCGCCACCCGCCGCCCGGCGCCCGCGGCGCGGACCGCGGCGGCCGCCGCGACGGTGGTCGTGCCGGCCCCGCCGGGACCGGTGAACAGCAGGGTGCGCACGGGCGGCTCAGCCCTCGACGCGCTTCTTGAGCTCCTTGAGCGCGGTGTCGAGGATGACCTTCTCGGCGCGGCGCTTGAGCATCCCGATCATCGGCACCGCCATGTCGACGGTGAGCCGGTAGGTGACCTCGGTGCCGCCGCCGGTCTCGCGGAGCGTGTAGGAGCCGTCCTGCCGCTTCATGATCTTGCTCTGCACGAGGGTCCAGGAGACCTGCCGGTCGCCGTCCCAGGTGTAGTCGAGGACGTACTCGTCGGTGAGGACGGTGGCGTCGATGACGAAGCGCACCCGGCGGGCGCGGCCGTCGGGCCCCGTCTCCTGCACCTCGACGGTGCGGGCCGCCTTCACCCACTGCGGATAGGCCGGGAAGTCGGCGATCACCGCCATCACGTCGGCCGCCGGGGCGGCGACGACGATCGACTGGGTCGACTGCTCGGCCATGGCCTGAGGCTAGCCGCTCCGCTCCCGCCCGCGGGCCGGGCCGCCCGGCTGCGGCTACTCACCGGTAGGCGCAGCCGGTAGATTCGTCGGGACGTGTCCCGCCGCGGGACCGCGGGCACCGGCGCCCCGGCCGAGCGGGGAGAGAGGACCGAGCGTGCGCGAGTACAGCGTCCCCGCGACGAGCGAGGTGGGCCCGGACGCGGCCCTGACCGACATGCTGACCGAGAACGTCGAGAAGCACGGCGACGAGGTCGGCCTCCGCATCCAGCGCGGCGGGCGGTGGGAGGACGTCACCTGGCGCCAGTTCGGCGAGCAGGTGACCGGCGTGGCCAAGGGCCTGATCGCCGCCGGCGTGCAGCCCGGCGACCGGGTCGCCCTGCAGGCCAAGACCCGCTACGAGTGGCCGCTGTTCGACTTCGCCATCTGGACGGCGGGCGCGGTCACGGTGCCGGTCTACGAGACCTCCAGCCCCGACCAGGTGGCCTGGATCCTCGCCGACTCCGGCGCCGTCGCCGCCGTCGTCGAGCGCGCCGAGCACGCCTCGGCCGTCGACTCCGTGCGGGACCAGGCGCCCGACCTCGGGCCGCTGTACGTCATCGACGACGACGCCGTCGCCACCCTCACCGCCGCCGGCGCCGACGTGCCCGACAGCGAGCTGGCCGCCCGCCGCGCCACGCTGAACGCGGACAGCCTGGCCACGCTCATCTACACCTCGGGCACCACGGGCCGGCCGAAGGGCTGCGAGCTCACCCACGGCAACTTCCTGTTCGAGATCGACAACGGCATCACGCTGCTGGACCGGTTCCTCGGCGAGGACGAGTCGCTGCTGCTGTTCATCCCCCTCGCGCACGTGCTGGCCCGCGTCCTGCAGGTCGGCGCGGTGAAGACCCGCACGATCACCGGCCACACGCCGGACGTGAAGAACCTGCTCGAGGACCTCGGCGCCTTCAAGCCGTCGTTCGTCCTCGCGGTGCCGCGCGTGTTCGAGAAGGTCTTCAACTCCGCGAAGGCCAAGGCGGAGGCCGACGGCAAGGGGAAGATCTTCGACCGCGCCGCCGCCGTCGCCATCGCCTGGTCGCGGGCGCAGGACACCGGCGGCGCGGGCCTCGGCCTGCGGCTGCAGCACGCGCTGTTCGACCGGCTGGTCTACGGCAAGCTGCGCGCCGCGCTCGGCGGCCGGTGCCTGGGCGCCATCTCCGGCGGCGCCCCGCTCGGCGAGCGGCTGGGCCACTTCTTCCGCGGCATCGGCGTCACCGTCTTCGAGGGCTACGGCCTCACCGAGACCACCGCCGCCGCGTCGGTCAACCACGAGAAGGCGCTGCGCATCGGCACGGTCGGCCGGCCGCTGCCCGGCGTCTCGTTCCGGATCGCGGAGGACGGCGAGATCCTCATCCGCGGCGGCGTCGTCATGCGCGGCTACTGGAAGAACGAGCAGGCCACCGCCGAGGCCATGGACGCCGAGGGCTGGTTCCACACCGGCGACATCGGCGAGATCGACGCCGACGGGTTCACGAAGATCACCGGGCGCAAGAAGGAGATCCTGGTGACCGCGGGCGGCAAGAACGTCGCCCCCGCCGTCCTCGAGGACCGGCTGCGCGCGCACCGTCTGGTCAGCCAGTGCATCGTCGTCGGCGACCAGCGGCCGTTCATCGCCGCGCTGGTCACCCTCGACGCCGAGGCGCTGCCGCTGTGGCTGGAGTCGAAGGGCAAGCCCGCCGACACCCCGGTCGCGGCGCTGGCCGACGACCCCGACGTCAAGGCCGAGCTCGACGCCGCCGTCGCCGACGCCAACCGGGCCGTCTCCCAGGCGGAGGCGATCAAGAGGTACCGGGTGCTGGCCACCGACTTCACCGAGGAGAACGGGATGCTCACCCCGAGCCTCAAGCTGAAGCGCTCCGTGGTGGTCAAGGAGTTCGACGCCGAGGTCGAGGCGCTCTACAGCCGCTGACCCCGCCCGCCGCGAGCCCCCTCCCGCACCGCGGGAGGGGGCTCGCGCCGTTCCAGGCCCCGGGCTCTTCGGGGCCCGTGCCGTTCCGGAGCGGTGCCGGTCAGGGCTCGAGCAGGGCGGCGAGGTCGGCGGCGATCGTCGTCCACGACCAGCGCCGCTCCACCCACGCGCGCCCGGCGGCGCCCATCGCCCGGGCCCGCGCCGGGTCGTCGAGCAGCGCGGTCACCGCGGCGGCCACCGCCTCCGGGGACCGCGGGGCGCGCACCACGGTGCCCGACTCGCCGTCGAGCACCGCCTCCGGCGCCCCGCCGGACGTGCCGGCCACCACCGGCAGGCCGCACGCGGCGGCCTCCAGGTACACCATCCCCAGGCCCTCGACGTCGAGGCCGCCGCGGCGGGTGCGGCAGGGCATGGCGAACACGTCGCCCGCGGCGTAGTGCTCGGGCAGCTGCGCGGGCGGCACCGCGCCGGTCAGCACCACCGCGTCCCCGAGCCCGCGGGCCGCGCGCCGCAGCCGGGCCTCGTCGGGACCGCCGCCGACCAGCAGCAGCCGGGCGCCGGGGTGACGGGCGAGCACCCGCGGCCAGGCGGCCACCAGCACGTCCTGGCCCTTGCGCGGCACCAGGCGGGAGACGCACACGACCACCGGCGCGTCCCCCAGCCCGTACCGGCGGCGGACCGCCGTCCCGTCGGCGGCCGGGGTGAACCGGTCGACGTCGACACCGGGCGACAGCTGCGCGAGCCGCGTCCGCCCCTCGAGCGCCGGAGCCAGGCGGCCGCGGGTGTACCCACTGATGTAGGTGACGACGTCGAGGCCCCCGGCGATCCGCTGCACCAGCTGCCGGGCGACGGGCAGGGCGACCCAGCCGGTCTCGTGCCCGTGCGTGACGCCCACCAGGCGCCGCGCCCCGGCGGCGCGCAGGCCCGGGGCGAGCAGCCCGAGCGGGGCGGCCGCCCCGAACAGGACGGTGTCGCAGCCGTGCTCGCGGACGAGCGCCGCCGCGGCCCGGGCGGTGGCCGGGGTGGGGAGGAGCATCGACGTCCGCTGCCGGACGACCGGGTAGGGCAGCTGCGCGTCGTACGCCTCCCAGCCGGGCGAGCGCGAGGCGAGCACCACCAGCGACCCCGGCGGGCGGCGCTCGAGCAGCGCGGCGACGAAGGTCTGGATGCCGCCCTGCCGCGGCGGGAAGTCGTTGGTGACGACGAGCGTGCGGCTCACCGGCCGCCCGGTCCGAGCCAGTCCTCCGCCATCGCCACCCGCTGGGCCGTCGTCGGGTGCGAGCCGAAGAACCACTGCCAGGCCGCGGGCGGGCTGGGGTCGGAGAGGTTGGTCTCCCCCAGCCGCTGCTGCATCGCCACGAACGCCGCGGCGTCGCCGGTGAGGTCGAGGGCGTGCAGGTCGGCGCGGGCCTCCACGTGCCGCGAGACGAGGTTCTGCACCGGGGTGGCCGCCAGCGTGCCGACGGCGCTGAGCAGCAGCACCAGCGGCACGACCCGCGGGTCGCCGGCCGACCCCGCGCCCGCCCGCCGGAGCAGGGGCGGCCACGACAGCAGCCAGCCGAGCAGCGCCACCGCTCCCGCCGCGCCGAGGGCGCCCATCAGCGTGCCGGTGAGGACGTCGTCGGTGGCCACGTGTCCGAGCTCGTGGGCCACGATCGACTCGATCTCGTCGTCGGGCACGTCGGCGAGCAGCGTGTCGTAGAGGACGACGCGGCGCGTGGAGCCGAACCCGGACACGTACGCGTTGAGCGACGTCGTCCGGCGGGAGGCGTCGGCCACGAGGACGTCCTCGACCGGCGTGCCGCTCTCCTCGGCGAGCTCCAGGACGTGGGTGCGCAGCTGCCCGGCCGGGAGCGACGCGAAGCTGTTGAACGCCGGCTCGATCACCACCGGGTAGAGGAAGGAGCCGGTGACCACGAGCGCGGCGGCGCCCGCCGACGCCCACGCCCACCAGGTGCGCGGCGCCCGCCGGGCCAGGGCCACGAGGGCGAGCAGCCCGAGCGCGGTGAGGCCGGCGTCGATGGCGGTGTTCACGGCCACGTCGCGCAGCCACAGCCCCCACGACCGGGTGGACAGGCCGTAGCGGTGCCGGACCACCTCGCCGTACGCGCTGATCGGCAGCGTGGCCAGCCGCCCGGCGAGCAGCAGGACCACCGTGGCGGCCAGGACGGTCAGCGGCCACCGGCGGCCGTCGGCCCGGCCGAGCGCGCCGACCAGCCGGCTGCCGAGGCGGGTCAGGCCGAACAGGGCGGAGACGGCCAGGCCGAGCAGGAGGTTGGCCAGCGAGGCGGGACGCAGGTCGCCGGCCAGTGCCTCGGCGCGGCGCACCACCTCGGCGGGCAGCCCGGCGTCGTCGCTGACCGGTGCGGCCCCGCCGGGCGGGGGAGGCAGCACGGTCCACGGCGTCCGGACGGCCACCACGACGACGAACGCCGCCCCGAGCACCGCGGCGACGACGAGGGCGGCGCGGCGGGCGGTCCAGGTGCGGGCCGGCGCGGGGCCGGTGCGGTCCTCCTGGCGGGCCCTGCTCACGCCGCCGCCCAGCCCACCCGGCCGATCCTAGGCGGGCGCCGGGACGGACGGCCCGTGCCCCGGACGCGGCGAGGGCCGGGGACCCGTGCTGGGTCCCCGGCCCTCACCGGTGAGGTGCTGGAACGGCCCCCTCCCGGGTCCCGCGCCGAGCTCGCGAGGCGTGGGGAGGAAGGGGTCCTTCGTCAGGCGATGCGGCGCATCGCGGTGATGCCGCCCATCGAGTCCACGGACACGACCTTCACCGGCACACCGGAGGTGGAGGCGTGCACCATCTGGCCGTTGCCGATGTACATCGAGACGTGGCTGACCGGGCTGTAGTAGAAGATCAGGTCGCCCGGCTGCAGCTGCGACCGCGTGACCGCGGTGCCCATCTGCGACTGCATGCGGCTCGAGTGCGGGAGGCTGATCCCGGCCGCCGCGTAGGCGTACTGGGTCAGGCCCGAGCAGTCGAAGGCGTTCGGCCCGCCGGCGCCCCACACGTAGGGGTCGCCGACCTGCGCCAGCGCGGTCTGCACGGCGGCCTGCGCGGCGCCGCTGCCGCCACCGGCCGCCGCCACCGGGGCGGGCTGGGCCGCCGCGGCCTGACCGGCGGCCTGCGCGACCGGGGCGCTCTCGCCGGTGCTGCCGCCGGCCGCCGCGGGGGCCGCGGCCTCCTCGGCCTCGCCGGCCTGCTGGGCGGCCAGGGCGGCCGCCTGCTGGGCGGCGGTCAGCGCGGCGAACTGCGCCTGGTAGTCGGCGATGTCCTCCTCGAGCCGCGCCTCCTGGGCGCTGAGGTCGTCGAGGGTGCGCTGCGCGTCGGCCTCGGCGGCGTCGGCGTCGGACTGCGCCTGCTGGGCGGCCGCGGCAGCCTCACCGACCTCGGCGAGCACGTCGGTGGTGTGCCCGGCGATCTGGTCGAGGGTGGCCAGCGAGTTGACGAAGTCGTCGGCGGAGTCGCTGGTCATCAGCAGCTCGAGGCCGGCGAAGGTGTCGTTGCCGCCGGTCCACGCGGTGCGGGCGACCTCGCGGATCTGCCCGTCGAGGGCCTGCAGCTGGGCCTGCGCGTCGGCGAGCGCCTGGTCGGCGGCCGCGGCGGCGGCCTGCTGCTGCAGGACGGTCTCGCGGGCCTCGTTCACCTGCTCGGAGACGGCCTCCAGGCGGCGGCCGGCGTCGGCGGCGAGCTCGGCGGCCTGCTCCGGCGTGGTGGCCCGCTCCGGGTCGGCCACGGCGGTGCCGGGCAGGAGCGTCACGGTCAGCGCGGCGGTGGTGCCGACCAGCGCGACGCGGCCGAGGAGACGGCGGCGGGAGGGGCGGTGCGCCCCCGCGACACGGGCGGTGCTGCGGGACGCGGACTGTTCACGGGCATGCCCCAGGGAGGGGCGGGGGGTCGCCACGGGCGGCGGCTCTCCGTTCTTCCTCAGCTACCGCCTACCGAGTTAGCTGACGGGTTCGGGCTGGGAAGACGTGCCCTATCTCTGGACCCCGGCGGACCGGTGCCCGTGAGAACTCACCCCAGTGCTGCGGTGGGTCCCCGGCTCACCTGGCGCACACCCGGGGGCGGCGTCCGGTGACTCGGCGGTGACCGGCCGAGGTCACCTCGCAGTGGGTGACGACCACCCGGCCGGACGCGGCCACAGTACGGACGTGATGCAGATGTGACAAACGCGGACCCCGGGAACTGTGAGAACACACACGGTGAGCAGTCGCGCCACTCCGGTGCGCGCCTGCCCGGGCCGTCACCTGCGTCTCAGCCGGTGCGGCGGCGCCCACCCGGACGGGCCTCCCCCGCCGGCCGGTGACGCAGCGGAGGCACCAGGCCGCCGTCGGCCAGGGCGCGCACGGCGCGGCGCTCCACGTCGTCGAGGTCGACCACCACGCCCGCGAGGGGCGCGGCGGCGTCGTCCGTGGCGCGGGCGGTGGCGGCCGGGACCGGCGGCACCGGCAGCAGCACGGGCTCGGTGCCCAGCTCCGCCGGCGGCGCGCCGAGCAGCACGGTGACGACGCAGTCGGCGCAGCCGGTGCCGCGCACGGTGCACGAGTCGCAGTCGATGAGCATGGCGGTGTCCCTCCGGTGCCCCGCCGCGCGCCCGGGAGACCGGGCGGCGGACGGGACGGGTCTCCCTGTCGGTTGGCCGGCACGCTAGGGACGGCCACCGACAGTCCCGGCTCAGCTGCCCGCGTACTCCCAGTGCCAGGGCTCCTCGCGGCCGTTGCCCGGGTCGGCCCACGTGGGGTGCAGCCAGCCGAAGCGGCCGGCGTTGGCGACCATCCACGCGTACTGCGGGGTGCCGAAGGTGTCGATGCCACCGCACAGGTCCACGGCCAGGCCCCAGCCGTGGTTGCTGGTGCCGGGCACCGCCGCGAGCGCCGGCTTCTCCCCGTAGAGCCGCACCTGCGAGGCGTAGGTGCGGTAGGAGTCGGTGATGCAGACCGGCCCGCCGAACGCCGTCGCGTAGGCGGCGCTCATCGCCCGCCAGGCCGCCGCGGCGTCGCAGCGCAGCGCGTGCGACCCGACGCCGATCGGGCACAGCGCGCTGGGCGGGATCAGGCCGTTGGGGTAACCGCCCCACGAGCGCCCCTCGACGGAGCTCGGCGGGTAGACCGTGTTGCCGCACTCCACGCGCAGCGCGCCGCCGGTCGGGCCCGGCGGGGCCACCTCCGCGCGCCGGCCGAGGCTCGGCCGGCCGACGTGCAGCACCTGGTCGGCCGGCAGCCGGCGGACGACGACCGCGCCGGCCCGCCCGTCGGCGGCCAGCATCGTCTGCCCGTCGAGGGCGATGCCCACGTGCCCGAGTCCCGACTCCGGCGTGCCGAGGAACACCAGGTCGCCCGGCAGCACGTCGGCGAGGTCGACCGGGGTCGTCACCGCGAACAGCCCCGCCTGGTCGCCGGGCAGGTCGATCCCGGCGTCGCGGTAGACCGTCGACACCAGCGACCCGCAGTCCCAGGAGTCGGGCCCCGCCGTCCCGGGCGCGTACGGCCGGCCGAGGGCGTCCATCGCGGCGGTGACGGCGGCCAGCGTCTCGGCCGGGAGCACCAGCAGCGACGTGGGCTCCCGGGGGGACTGCGCCGCCCCGCGCTGGGCGCCGCCGGCCGCGGCGCCGACCGGCAGCAGCCCGCCGGGCAGCCCGGCCGCGGGGTCGAGCAGCACCGACGCCGGCGGGGCCGCGACCCCGGCCGCCGCGAGCTGGTCGAGGTACGCACGCCAGTTGGCGGCCGTCTGGCGGTTGACGTCGGCCTGCTGGCGCTGCAGGTCCGACAGCTGCCGGTCGACGTCGCCGAGGGCCACGTCGAGCTCGTCGGTGACCGCCTCCGCGCTCGCCTGCAGCTCGGCCACCTGGCCGGACAGCCGGTCGGCCCGCTGCTGCGCCTCGGCCAGCGCGGCCTCGGCCGCCGTCCGGTCGGTCACCGCCGCCCGGCGCTGCTGCTCGGCGGCGGTCACGGTGGCGGCGGTGTGGTCGTCGACGGCCTCGAGGTAGCCGAGGGCGGCGACGACGTCGCCCGGGTCGGCACCGCTGAGCAGGACCGACAGCGGCGTCAGCGCACCGCCGTCCCGGTAGGCCGCCGAGGCGTAGCGGGCGACGACGGCCTGGTACCGCGCCAGCTCGCCCTCCGCGGCGGTGACGTCGGCACGGGCGGTGTCGGCGTCGGCCTGCGCGGCGGCCAGCGCCTGCTGCGCCGCGGTCACCTCGGCCTGCCGCTGCCGCAGGTCGGCCTGCACCTCGGCGGCGCGCTGCTGCAGCCGGTCCAGTGCCGCGCTGTCGAGGGTGCCGCTGGTGCCGCCGGGCTGGTCGCTGGGCGCCGCGGCGGCGGGGCCGGCGAGCGCGACCGCCAGGACCGCGGCGAGGGCGGCGACGCCGAGCGACGTCGCGCCGCGCCGGGACCGCGCACGCATCGGACCACCCTCACTGGACCGGACCCCCCTGGCCCGCCGGGCGATCGTCGTCCGGGCCGCGTCCGTGCCGCAACCGGTGCGGGCGCGCCTCCCCCGCCCGGGCGAGGACACGCCGGGCGCCGCGTCGGGGAGCCCGTCAGGACCCCCTCCCGGGAGCCGCTCCGGGACCGCCTCGGGGACCGCCTCCGGCAGCACCACCGGGGCCGCCTCCCCGGGACTGTCCGACCCCCGGCCTACCGTCCCGCCGTGCTCTTCCCCGCCAGCGGGGCCGGTTCCCGGCCGCCGCGACACGAGCAGGCACCCGCCCACGGCGACCGCCCGCTCCCCCGCACCCGGCCGGTCCCGCACGAGCCGCTGCCCTACGTGCAGGCGACGATCGACGAGCTCGGGACGCCGCTGGCCGGCGTCACCTTCGTGGTGGTCGACCTCGAGACCACCGGCGGGTCCCCGAAGGACTGCGCGATCACCGAGATCGGCGCGGTGAAGGTGCGCGGCGGGCAGGTGCTCGGGGAGTTCCAGACGCTGGTCGACCCGGGCTGCGAGGTGCCGCCCTACATCAGCGTGCTCACCGGGATCACGACGGCGATGGTGGCCACCGCGCCGCGCATCGACGCGGTCCTGCCGGCCTTCCTCGAGTTCGCCCGCGGCGCCGTCCTCGTCGCGCACAACGCCCCCTTCGACCTCGGTTTCCTCAGGGCCGCCTGCGAGCAGACCGGCACCGCCTGGCCCGCGGCCGCCTCGGTCGACACCGCCGTCCTGGCGCGCCGGCTGCTCAGCCGCGACGAGGTGCCCAACTGCAAGCTGGTCACCCTCGCGCCGTTCTTCTCCGCCACCACCTCGCCGTGCCACCGGGCGCTCGACGACGCCCGCGCGACCGTCGACGTCCTCCACGGCCTGTTCGAACGACTCGGCCCGCTCGGGGTGACGTCGCTGGAGGAGCTGACCGGGCTGACCCGGCAGGTCGACCCGGCGCGCCGCCGCAAGCGCCACCTCGCCGAGACCGTCCCGCACGGCCCCGGCGTCTACGTCTTCCGCGGCCCGCGCGACGAGCCGCTCTACGTCGGCACGAGCAACGACCTGCGCACCCGCGTGCGCAGCTACTTCAACTCCAGCGAGCAACGCAGCCGGATGACCGAGATGGTCGCCCTCGCCACCCGCGTCGACGCCGTCCCGTGCGCGCACGACCTGGAGGCCGCCGTCCGCGAGCTGCGGCTGATCGCCGAGCACAAGCCGCGCTACAACCGCCGGTCCCGCTTCCCCGAGCGGGCGCTGTGGCTGCGGCTCACCGAGGAGCCCTTCCCCCGGCTGTCGGCCGTCCGCCGGACGCGGCCGGGCGCCGGGGTCTTCCTCGGCCCGTTCGCCGACCGGCGCGCCGCCGACATGGCCATGGCCGCCGTTCACGAGGCGCTGCCGCTGCGGCAGTGCACCTCCCGGCTCTCGCCCCGGGTGACCACCAGCGCCTGCGCGCTGTTCGGGATGGGCCGCTGCGGCGGGCCGTGCACGGGCGCGCAGTCGGTCGCGGAGTACGCCCTCGTCGCCGAGGTGCTGCGCGCCGCCGTCGCCGGTGACCCGGGGGCGCTCGTCGGGCCGCTGCTCGAGCGGGTCGACCGGCTGGCCGACGAGGAGCGCTACGAGGACGCCGCCGTGCTGCGCGACCGGGTCGCCGTGCTGGTGCGCGCCGTCCGCCGCCGGCAGCGGCTGGAGACGCTGGCCGCCGTCCCGGAGTTCGTGCTGGCCCGTTCCGACGGCGCCGGCGGCTGGCACCTGACGGTGGTGCGCCGCGGCCGGCTGGTCGCGGCCGGCGGCGCACCGCGGGCGACGTCGGTGCGCGACGCGCTGGCGCTGCTGCGGGCCACCGCGGAGACCGTGCCGGGCCCGGACGGCGAGCTGGCCGCCTCCGTCGACGAGACCGAGCTGGTGCTGCGCTGGATGGAGAAGCCGGGCACCCGCCTGGTCGAGGTCGACGGCACACTGGCGTGCGCGGCACCGGGCACGGGCGGCTTCAGCGGCTTCCTGGCCCGCGTCGAGGCCGGGCGGGCGCTGCGCGACCCGTTCGCCGACGGCCGCCAGCTCGGCACCCGGTCCCGGCCCGACCGCGTCGTCGTCGCCTGAGCGCCCGCGGGGCGGCGCCCCCGCGGCTAGAGTCCGGCAGCGTGATCACCGCCATCGTGATGGTCGACGCCGCCACCGACGCGATCCCCGAGGTGGCGGCCGCGATCGCCGACCTCGACGGCGTCAGCGAGGTCTACTCGACCGCCGGCGAGGTCGACCTGATCGCGATCGTGCGGGTCCGCGAGTTCGAACAGGTCGCCGAGGTGATCGCCGGGCGGATCAACAAGGTCCCCGGCGTCCTCGAGACCGAGACGCACATCGCCTTCCGCGCCTACTCCCGGCACGACCTGGAGGCCGCGTTCTCCGTGGGGCTCGAGAACGCCGACTGAGCCGGCGTCAGGCGCCGGCGGCCGCCCGGCTCACGTCCACCCAGCGCGCCAGCAGCGCCGCCGCCCGGCCGTCGTCGACGGCGGCCGCGGCCCGCTCGAGGCCGGCCGCCAGCACGTCGGGCAGCTCTCCGCCGCGCTCGTCGAAGGCGGCCAGCGCCGCGGCCGCGTTGAGCAGCACCGCGTCGCGCACCGGCCCCCGCTCGCCGTCGAGCACCCGGCGGAACACGTCGGCGTTGTGCGCCGGGTCCCCGCCGCGCAGCGCGTCCGGGCCGGCCGGCGCGATGCCGAGGGCGGCCGGGTCGACCGTCCCCGCCGTCACCGCGCCGTCGCGGGCCACCCAGACCCGCGACGTCGTCGCGGTGGTGAGCTCGTCGAGGCCGTCGTCGCCGCGGAAGACCAGCGCGCGGGCACCCCGGTCGGCCACCACCTGCGCCAGCACCGGGGCCATCCGGGCGTCGGCGCAGCCGATCGCCGCGGCCACCGGCCGGGCCGGGTTGGTCAGCGGGCCGAGGAAGTTGAAGACCGTGCCGATGCCCATCTCCCGGCGCGGCGCGGCGGTGTGCCGGTAGCCGGGGTGGAAGACCGGCGCGAAGAAGAAACCGATGCCGGCCTCCCGCACGCAGCGGGCCACCGCGGGGGCCGGCAGGTCGATGACGACGCCGAGCGCCTCGAGCACGTCGGCCGCCCCGGACGACGACGACGCCGCCCGGTTGCCGTGCTTGGCCACCGGCACCCCGGCGGCGGCGGTGACCACGGCGGCCATCGTCGAGATGTTGACGGTGTGCGCCCCGTCGCCGCCGGTGCCGACGATGTCGACGGTGGCCACCGGCAGGTCCACCGGCGTCGCCCGCTCCAGCATCGTGGCGGCGAGCCCCGCGACCTCGGCCGGCGCCTCGCCCTTGGCCCGCAGCGCCACGGCGAAGCCCGCGATCTGGGCGGCCGTCGCCTCCCCGGTCATGACCTCGCGCATCGCCCAGGCGGTGTCGTCGGCGCCGAGGTCCTCACCGGCCAGCAGGCGCGTCAGCAGGCCGGGCCACGTGGGTCCGGCAGCGGTGCGGGCGCTCACCGGCGGGCGGGACGGCGCAGCGGCGGCCGGGCCGCCCGCTCGCGCAGCAGCCCGGCGACGACCTGCGGCGCGGTCAGCGGGTCCACCGGCAGGGCCAGCGTCGCGTCGGCGCGCGACCAGTGCGCCAGCCAGCGGTCGGGCTGGCGGGCGATGAGCACGCACAGCGCGGGACGGTCGGCGACCTCGACGGTCAGCTGCCGCGACAGCGCCAGGCCGCCGGTCGGCTGCGCCTCCCCGTCGAGGACGCAGAGGTCCACCCCGCCGCCGTCGACGGTCTCGACGACGTCCTCGCCGGTGGCGCACTCGATCCAGGTCAGCGGCCCGACGTCGGGTGCCGGGCGGCGCCCGACGGCGGTGCGGACGGCCTCGCGGACCTCCGGCCGCGAGCTGTAGACCAGGACGGTCGCCGGCCCAGCGCTGATGCCATCGCTCACACCCGGCAGCCTAGTGCCCACGGCCGTCCCGCCCGGGGGGACGCGACCCCGTCCGGGGGACGGTCTCGGACCGGTCACGGCCCGGGCACGCCGTGCCACCCACGGTCGGCCCGTGTCGCCGGCCGATGCCATGATGGGCAGCGTGACAACGGCCCCCGTGGCGAGCAGCACCTTCGACACCTCGCGGGTGCACTCCCTGACCCGACCGAACATGGTCAGCGTCGGCACGATCATCTGGCTCTCCAGCGAGCTGATGTTCTTCGCCGGGCTGTTCGCCATGTACTTCACCGCGCGGGCGCGCGCGACCGACGGCTGGCCCCCGGAGCCGACGGAGCTGAACCTCCCGTACGCGCTGTTCTTCACCCTGATCCTGGTGGCCTCCTCGGTCACCTGCCAGATCGGCGTGTTCGCGGCGGAGAGCGGCAACGTCTACGGCCTGCGCCGGTGGTTCACGATCACCTTCGTCATGGGCCTGGTCTTCGTCCTCGCCCAGGCCAACGAGTACCGCGTGCTCGTCACCGAGCACGGCACGACGATCTCCAGCTCCACCTACGGGTCGGTCTTCTACCTGACGACCGGCTTCCACGCGCTGCACGTCATCGGTGGCCTCGTGGCCTTCGTGTACGTGCTCATCCGGTCCACCATGGGCCGGTTCACGCCGGCACAGGCGACCTCGGCGATCGTGGTCTCCTACTACTGGCACTTCGTCGACGTCGTGTGGGTCGGGCTCTTCGCCACGATCTACCTGATCCGCTAGGGAACCGGTGTCCACCACGAACCCCCAGTCCGAGACCCAGGCCGACGAGGTCGCGCCGCGGTCCCGCTGGTCGCGCCGGCGCCCCGCCGAGGGCACCCCGGCCGCGGCCGCCCGCGCCCGGCGCCGCTCCAAGCAGCGCCGCCGGCTGGCCAACGTCGCGGGCCTGATGGCCGCGCTGGTCCTCACCGGCGCCGTCTACTCGACCCTCGCCCCCGGCGCCCAGGCGGCCGACGAGGGCAGCGAGTCCAGCGCCGAGGCCGCCGGCCGCGAGCTGTACGAGCGCAGCTGCATCAGCTGCCACGGTGAGAACCTCGAGGGCGTGCCCAACCGCGGGCCCTCGCTCATCGGTGTCGGCGAGGCCGCCGTCTACTTCCAGGTGCACACCGGCCGCATGCCGCTGATCCGCCAGGAGGCCCAGGCCCCCGACAAGCCGGCGATCTTCTCCGACGAGGAGATCGACCAGCTGATGGCCTACGTCCAGGCCAACGGCGGCGGCCCGACCCTCCCGTCGGGCGACCTGCGCGACGGCGACCTGGCCGCCGGTGGCGAGCTGTTCCGCCTCAACTGCGCCCAGTGCCACAACTTCGTCGGTGAGGGCGGCGCGCTGTCCTCGGGCAAGTACGCGCCGAGCCTCGAGGACGCCAACGACCTCGAGATCTACACCGCGATGCTGAGCGGGCCGGAGAACATGCCGGTCTTCGGGGACAACCAGCTCACCCCCGAGGAGAAGCGCTCGATCATCAACTACGTGCAGACGATCACCGACATGCCGGACCCGGGTGGCGCGGGCATCGGCCGCATCGGCCCGGTCAGCGAGGGCCTGGTCATCTGGGTCGTCGGCGTCGCGGCCCTGCTGTTCGGGATCTTCTGGATGGGGAGCAAGGCGTGACCGCCAGCAACACCCGCCCCGGCACCACGGGCGGCGCGGACGTCCCCGGCCCGCTGCACGGCGGCCCGGACGACGACTACACCCCGGAGCAGCTCGCCGCGCTCCCCCGCGAGGAGCTCGACCGCCTCGGCGCGCGCTACGACGGCGTCGAGATCCTGCACGTCGAGCCCGGCCCCGAGCCGGGCTCGGCTCTGGAGAAGCGCGCCGTCCGCCAGGTCGGCACCATGTTCGCCCTGGCCGGCCTCTCGGCGTTCGCCTTCGTCGTCGTCTACGCCGGCGCCGGCTGGTTCCTCCCCAACTGGGAGTGGCAGCTCGGCAGCAGCACCTGGAGCGTGCTCTACACCCCGCTCCTGGGCCTGACGATGGCGCTGGCCTTCACCTTCTTCGGCGTGGGCCTGGTGCTCTACACGAAGAAGCTGCTGCCGCACGAGACCGCGGTGCAGGACAAGCACGACGGCTCGCACTTCGACCGCGTGACCACCGGCGCCACGCTGGTGGGCGGCCTGCACAACTCGGGCCTCAAGCGGCGCAAGCTGATCACCCGCAGCCTCGTCTTCATGGGCGGTGGCCTCGGCCTGATGCTGCTGGCCCCGCTCGGCGGTCTCATCAAGAACCCGAACCGCGGCAACCCCCTGGGGACGACGTCGTGGGCCGAGGGCGTGCGCCTGGTCCGCGACGACGGCACCCCGATCCGCCCCGGCGACCAGGAGCCCGGCTCGCTGGAGACCGTCTTCCCGGCCGTCCCCGGCGGCAACCGGCAGACCGACGCGGCGACCATGCTCATCCGCCTCCGCCCGTCGCAGCAGGCCGATGCCAGCTTCCGCGCCGGCCAGGAGGACTTCGGCTACGGCGACTACGTCGCCTACTCGAAGATCTGCACGCACGCCGGCTGCCCGGTCTCGCTCTACGAGCAGGAGACCAGCCGGATCCTGTGCCCCTGCCACCAGTCGCAGTTCGACGTCACGCAGGGCGCGAAGCCCGTGTTCGGGCCCGCCACCCGGTCGCTGCCGCAGCTGCCCATCGCTGTCGACGACGAGGGCTTCTTCGTGGCGCGCAGCGACTACATTGAGGCCGTGGGTCCCACTTACTGGAACCGGGAGCGCATCTGATGGCTCGCACCGCCACCGCACCGGGAGCGCCCAAGACGCTCGCGGGCAGGGCCGCTCTCGAGGTCGACGACCGGCTCATCGTCGCCGGTCCGCTGCGCAGGACGCTGAACAAGGTCTTCCCCGACCACTGGTCGTTCCTGCTCGGGGAGATCGCGCTCTACTCGTTCATCATCCTGCTGCTGACCGGCACGTACCTGACGTTCTTCTTCCAGGCCTCGATGACCGAGGTCGTCTACGACGGCTCGTACGCGCCCCTGCGCGGTGTCGAGATGTCGATCGCCTACGCGTCGACGCTCGACATCTCCTTCGACGTCCGCGGTGGTCTGCTCATCCGGCAGATCCACCACTGGGCAGCGCTGCTGTTCATGGCGTCGATCGTCTGCCACATGCTGCGGATCTTCTTCACCGGCGCCTTCCGCCGGCCGCGCGAGACCAACTGGCTCATCGGTGTCGCGCTGCTGATCCTCGGCATCTTCGAGGGCTTCGCCGGCTACTCGATGCCCGACGACCTGCTCTCGGGCACCGGCCTGCGGATCATGTCGGCGATCATCCTGTCGATCCCCGTCATCGGGACCTGGGCCCACTGGGCGGTCTTCGGCGGCGACTACGTCGGCGACCTGATCGTCGGGCGGCTCTACATCGCCCACGTGCTGATCATCCCGGCGATCATCCTGGGCCTGATCGCGGTGCACCTGCTGATCCTGGTCAAGCAGAAGCACACGCAGTTCCCCGGCCCGGGCCGCACCGAGCACAACGTGGTCGGCAACCGCCTCTTCCCGACCTTCGCCGGGAAGGCCACCGGCCTGCTGCTCGTCGTCTTCGGCGTCTGCGCCGGCCTCGGCGGTCTGGTGCAGATCAACCCGCTGTGGCTGTGGGGCCCGTACAACCCGGCCCAGGTGTCCTCGGCGTCCCAGCCCGACTGGTACGTGATGTTCCTCGACGGCTCGACGCGTCTGTTCCCCGCCTGGGACATCTACCTCCCGGGGAACTACAACATCCCGGCACTGTTCTGGCCGACCGTGGTGCTGCCCGGCATCATCTTCACGCTCCTGCTGGCCTACCCCATGCTCGAGCGGAAGCTGACCGGCGACACCGCGTCGCACCACCTGCTGCAGCGTCCCCGCGACGTGCCCGTGCGCACCTCGCTGGGCCTGATGGCCATCACCTTCTACGTGGTGCTGCTGCTCTCGGGTGCCAACGACGTCATCGCCGACAAGTTCGACATCAGCCTGAACGCGATGACCTGGATCGGCCGCATCGGCCTGATCATCCTGCCGCCCATCGCGTACGTGCTGACCTACCGGATCTGCCTCGGTCTGCAGCAGCACGACCGCGAGGTCCTCGAGCACGGCATCGAGACCGGTGTCATCCGCCGGCTGCCCCACGGTGAGTTCATCGAGGTGCACCAGCCGCTCGGCCCGGTCGACGAGCACGGCCACGGCCAGCTGGCCTACGGCGGCGCTCCGGTGCCCAAGAAGATGAACCAGGTCGGTGGCGCCCGCCGCGCCATCCGCGGGTTCTTCTCGCCGATCGAGGAGCCGCGCGCGGTCGAGCTCGAGCAGCGCGGTGAGGAGCGGGGCCTCGCTCCCGCCGACCCGCACCGCGAGCTGACCTCCAGCGGTCGCCCCTCCGAGGGTGGCCGCCCCTCCGAGGGCGGTCGCCCGTCCGAGGGTGGCCGGCCGCAGGAGCCGCGCGACTAGTCGCACCAGCACGAACAGCAGGGCCCCGGTGGATCTCCACCGGGGCCCTGCTGCATGTCGGGGGCAGGACGCCGGGACCAGGGACGCCAGGAGCGGGGGCACGCGGCCGGCGAACGGTGCCCGGGAAGCCCTCCCCCACCGCCGGCGCGCCCGCTCCCGCACTCACCGGCCGGTCGACGCTCCACCCGGCACCCGGCACCCGGCACCCGGCACCCGGCACCCGGCACCCGGCACCCGGCACCCGGCACCCGGCACCTGGCGACCGGAGGCTCGGGCCGCCCACGTCGGGACTCCCCGCGCGACCGCGCCGGGGGCTGCGCCGCCGTGGCGGCTCCCGCGCGGAGTCCCAGGTGCGACGAGCCCGGGACGGAGCGCGGGCGTGGGCGGGAGGGCGGCCGCCCACGGCCCCAGCGCCCGCCTGACGGCACCGCGCCGGGACCAGCGCAACGAGCCCGCCGAAGGGCCCACAGACCGTGCGCGGGCCCGGTGGTGGCCCGGCACCGCGGCGCGCCTGCCCGCCGATGCCCGGGCCGTCAGCGCGGTGGCGGGACCGCGACCGGCGGCGCCGGCACGGCCGCTCCCGGCTCGGACACAGGCGGCAGCCCGCGCACCGGTCGACGGCCGCCGTCCTCCGCGCTCGGCCTCCACGGCACCGCATCGCGGAGGCCGTACCGGATCGCCGTCAGCCCGCCCGGGACCGCGTCAGGACCTCCCCGCCGTCCGGGGACCCGGCAGGCACCCGGGAACGCACGAGGGCCCCCTCCCGCGGTGCGGGAGGGGGCCCTCGGCGAGGCGGACGCTCAGCTGGACTACGCGTTCTGCCCCACGTAGTACTCGAACAGCAGGCCGCCGACGGTGATCAGGATGGCGATCCCGCCGATGGCGATGAGCCAGAAGTACCAGAACGCCAGGCCCAGGCCGGTGAGCGCGGCACCGACCGCGATGGCGAAGGGCCAGTAGCTCGCCGGGCTGAAGAAGCCCAGCTCACCGGCGCCCTCGGCGATCTCGGCGTCTTTGCGGTCCTCGGGACGGGCGTCGATGCGGCGCGAGACGAACCAGAAGAACCCGCCGATCAGGCCGGTCAGGCCTGCCGACAGCACCAGCGCGGTGGTGCCGATCGGCTCCCGCGACCAGAAGCCGTACACGGCGGCCGCGACGACGCAGAAGACCGCGATGAGGTTGAAGATGAGCGCTTCGACCTTCACGGTCGTCCTCCCTGCGCGACGTGGGTGCGGCCGGCGGCCGGGTCAGTCATTGGCCTGCTGGTAGTAGCCGTCGCCCACCCGGAACGGGCGGGTCGTGGTGGCCTCGCCCTCCTGGCCGATGGTCTCCAGCGCCTCGTAGGTGGTCTGGCCCTCCTCGCGCGCGGCGAGGTACGCCTCGTAGTCCTCGGCGCTGACGACGCGGACCTCGAAGTTCATGTACGCGTGGTAGCTGCCGCACAGCTCGGCGCACCGGCCGACGTAGGAGCCGGTCTCGTTGGCGTGCACCTCGAAGACGTTGTCCCGGCCGTTCTCGTTACCCGGGATGACGTCGAGCTTGAAGAGGAACTCCGGCACCCAGAACGAGTGGATGACGTCGGCGGAGGCGACCTCGAAGCGCACGTCCTGGTCGACCGGCATCACGAGGATCGGGATCTCGTCGGTGGAACCGACGGTGTTCACCGGCTCGCCGTCGGCACCGGTGGTCTCCGGGTAGACGAACTGCCAGTTCCACTTGAACGCGTTGACCGCGATCGTGGTGTCGGGGTCGTCGCTGCGCTCCTGGACGTCGTTCTGCACGACGACCGTGAAGAAGAAGAGGCCGGCGATGATGAGGAACGGGACGATCGAGTACGCGATCTCCAGCGGCAGGTTGTAGGCCGTCTGCCGCGGCAGCTCGTCGCCCTTCTTCCGGTGGACGATCACCGACCAGATGATCAGGCCCCACACGAGGAACCCGATGATGAGCGCCGCGATCACCGAGCCGGTCCACAGCTCGCGGACCACGGTGGCCTCCTCGGTCACCCCCTCGGGGAAACCGAAGCGCCAGAACTCGTTGTTCAGGTCGCACCCGGTGAGGGTCAGCACCCCCAGGAGACCGAGCGCGGCGACCCGCGCGAGCCTGCTGCGTCGAGCCACTGCTCGCTGCCTCCTCGTCCTCCGTCCGTGGAACCGGACGGCTCTGTCGGCGCGGCCTCGGACGGTTCCCGCCGAGGCCGGTGCGCCAGACCCCAGTCTGGGCCGAGACTAGCCGACCGCGCGAGGCGGCCGACGACCGGAGAGCGGGTACCGGCGGGTCGCCCGGGACGTCCGGGACGGCGGTGACCAGGGTCGCGCCCGGGAGCCCGCCCGCGCCGCCGCCCCGCGCGCGGTGGCGGTTAGAGTCGGATGCGTGTGGACGCGGCTGCTGACCCCCCGGTGGGTGCTGCTGCACCTGCTGGTCGCCGTCCTGTTCGTGGCCACCTTCTTCCTCGGCTACTGGCAGCTGACCAAGGCCGAGAACGGGGGCGGCGCGGTCAACTGGAGTTACGCGCTGCAGTGGCCGCTCTACGGCTTCATGGGCCTGTGGTTCTACGTGCGCATGGTGCGCGAGGAGCTGCGCCGCGACCCCGACGAGGACGCTCCCGGCAACTCGCTGGTGCTCTACCAGCGGCCGCGGATCGACACCACCGGCGACCCGGAGCTCGCGGCCTACAACGCCTACCTGGCCGAGCTCAACGAGCGCGCCCTGGGCCAGGAGAGCTCCCGTGGCCGCTGAGCCCACCGTCGCCCCCGACCGGCTGCCCCGGGCGCTCGCCCGCCGCGTCGGGCAGGGCGTCCCCGCCGCGCTGCTGCGCTACCGGGTCATGGCCTGGATCGTCGGCGTCCTGCTCGTCGCGCTGATCCTGGTCGCCGTGCCGGTCAAGTACCTGGCCGGGATCGACGAGCCGGTCGCCGTCATCGGCACCGCTCACGGCTGGCTGTACGCCATCTTCTTCGTGACCGCCTGCGACCTCGCCCTGCGCGCCCGCTGGACGCTCAAGGGCACCGTCCTGGTCCTGCTCGCGGGCACCGTGCCCGTGCTGTCCTTCGTGGCCGAGCGGATCGCGACCCGCAAGACCCGCGCCGGCGAGCGCGTCTGACCCCGTCCCGGCCCCCTCTGGCCGGGCTCGAGCCGACCCCGGAGACCTGCGCCTCATGTGCGGCCTGCTGGCCTACCTGTCCACCGATGCCCCCCGGGTCGCCGAGACCCACGTCGACGACGTCCGCGAGGCGCTGCACTGCCTGCACCACCGCGGCCCCGACGACACCGCCGTCTGGTCCGACCAGAACGTGGTCCTCGGCTTCAACCGGCTGTCGATCATCGACGTCGAGGGCAGCCCCCAGCCCCTCCCCTACGCCGCGGACCGCTACCGGATCCTGTTCAACGGCGAGATCTACAACTACGTCGAGCTGCGCGAGGAGCTGCAGGCGGCCGGCGCGCAGCTGGCCACCCACGGCGACACCGAGACGATCGTCGCGGGCTACCACCTGTGGGGCCAGGACGTCGTCCGGCGGCTGCGCGGGATGTTCTCCTTCGTCATCTGGGACACCCAGACCCGCACCGCCTTCGGCGCCCGCGACCCGTTCGGCATCAAGCCGCTGTTCACCGCGCGCCTGGCCGACGGCGGGCTGGTCTTCAGCTCCGAGAAGAAGGCGCTGCTCCAGCTGCTCGGCGGCAGCGCGGCGGCCGGCGGCGTCGACCTGGCGTCGCTGCAGCACTACCTGACGCTGCAGTACGTGCCCGAGCCCGCGACGCTGCACCGCGGGATCCGCCGCATCGAGAGCGGCACCAGCTTCACCGTCGTGGACGGCGAGCTGGCCACCGCGCGTTACTTCCACCCGGCGTGGACGCCGCAGCCGGTGCCCGCCGGCCGTGAGCAGGACCTCTACGACCGCATCGCCGACGTCCTCGACGAGTCGGTGGCCAAGCACATGCGCGCCGACGTCACCGTCGGGTCGTTCCTCTCCAGCGGCATCGACTCCACGGCCATCGCCGCGCTCGCCCACCGCTACAACCCCGACTTGCTGACCTTCACGGTCGGCTTCCAGCGGCAGGCGCAGTCGGAGATCGAGATCGCCGCGGAGTCGGCGTCGATCCTCGGCGTGAAGCACGTGCCGGTCGAGGTGAGCGCCCAGCAGTTCGCCGACGCCATCCCCGAGGTGGTCTGGTACCTCGACGACCCGGTGGCCGACCCCGCGCTCGTGCCGCTGTACTTCGTGGCCCGCGAGGCCCGCAAGCACGTCAAGGTCGTGCTGTCCGGTGAGGGCGCCGACGAGCTGTTCGGCGGCTACACCATCTACCGCGAGCCGATCAGCCTGGCCTGGGCGTCGGGGCTGCCGCCGGCCGCCCGCCGCGCCATGGCCCGCATCGCCGGCCTGCTGCCCGAGGGCGTGCGCGGCCAGGACCTGCTGCGCCGCGCCGCCACGCCGCTGGAGCAGCGGTACTACGGCAACGCCCGCAACATGCGCGACGACGAGCTCGCCGCCCTGCTGCCCGGGCGTGACCCCGACCTGTCGCACGTCGCGGTCACCGAGGACCTCTACCGGCGCACCCGCGAGGCCGGCTACGACGACGTGACGGCGATGCAGTACGTCGACCTGTTCACCTGGCTGCGCGGCGACATCCTGGTCAAGGCCGACAAGATGACGATGGCCAACTCGCTGGAGCTGCGGGTGCCCTTCCTCGACCCCGAGGTGTTCGCCGTGGCGAGCTCCATCCCGGTCGAGCAGCGGGTGCCCCGGCGCGGGGACGCCACCAAGTACGCGCTGCGCCAGGCGATGCGGCAGATCGTGCCGCCGCGGATCATGAACCGGCGCAAGCTCGGCTTCCCCGTCCCGACGGCGGAGTTCCTCGCCGGCCCGCTGCACGACTGGGCCCGTGACGTCGTGACGAGCAGCCAGACCCAGCAGTGGCTCGACCGCGACGTCGTCCTCGGCCTGCTCGACCGGCTTCGCGTCGAGGAGGTGCCGAGCAAGCGGGTCGCCCGCCAGCTGTGGTCGGTGCTGGTCTTCATGGTGTGGCACGGGATCTTCGTCGAGGAGCGGATCGTCGTCGACGTCCCGGAGACGGTCTACCCCGTCAAGCTCTGAGGAACGACAGCGGCGCCCGTCCCCAGCCGGGGACGGGCGCCGCTGTCGTGTTCAAGCGTGGGTGCTCAGGAGAAGGAGTCACCGCACGCGCAGGAGCCCTGCGCGTTGGGGTTGTCGATCGTGAAGCCCTGCTTCTCGATGGTGTCGACGAAGTCGATCACCGCGCCGCCCAGGTACGGGCCGCTCATCCGGTCGACGATGACCTCGACGCCGCCGAACTCGTACGTCTGGTCGCCGTCGAGGAACCGCTCGTCGAAGAAGAGCTGGTAGCGCAGGCCGGAGCAGCCGCCGGGCTGGACGGCGATGCGCAGACGCAGGTCGTCGCGGCCCTCCTGGTCCAGCAGCGCCTTGACCTTCGAGGCGGCCGGGTCGCTGAGCAGCACGCCGGTGCTGCCGGCGGTCTCGGTGTCCTGCACCGTCATGTTCTGTCCTCCCACATCCGAGGGCGTCCGTTGCGGCACTCCCTGCAGCGGACCAACACCGCCGTGGCGGGTCGTCTTCCCACTGTACGGCGCGCGGCCGCGAGGACCAGTGCCGTGAGCGGACGCACGTAGACTCGTCTGCCGTGAAGCTCCGCCTGCCCGGGCGCCGGGACCGCGCCGCCGAGACCGCCCCGGACACCTCCGCCGACCTGACCGGGCAGCTGGTCAAGGCCGGCGGCAAGGGCCGCCCCACGCCCAAGCGCCACGAGGCGCAGGGCCGCCGTCCCGGTCCCCCGCCGCCGCCTCCGACCACCCGCAAGGAGGCCTACGCCCGCACGCGCCAGCAGCAGGCGCAGCGCCGGGCGGAGACCCGCGCCGGCATGGCCCGCGGCGACGACGACTACCTGCCCGCGCGCGACCGCGGCCCGGTCCGGCGGCTGGTGCGCGACCTCGTCGACTCCCGCCGCAACGCCGGGAGCTTCTTCCTGCCGGTCGCCGCGCTGGTCCTGGTGGGCTACTTCATCCCGAACCCGGCGGTGCAGAACTACACCGTCTTCGTCTGGTTCCTGTTCTTCCTGGTGATCATCGTCGACTCGGTGTTCCTCGGCCGGAAGATCAAGAAGACGGTGGCGGCCCGCTTCCCCGGGCAGCCGCAGCGGATGAAGGGGCTGGTCTGGTACGGCGTCAGCCGCGCCACGATGGTCCGCCGCTGGCGGTTCCCCAAGCCGGAGGTCGCGGTCGGCGCCGAGGTGTGAGGTCGGCCGGCGCGGCCTAGCGTCGGGGCACGTGGAGTACCGACGCCTCGGCCGTTCCGGCCTGACCATCTCCGAGATCGCCTACGGCAACTGGCTCACCCACGGTGGCCAGGTCGAGGAGGACGCCGCGCAGGCCTGCGTGCACGCGGCCCTCGACGCCGGCATCACGACCTTCGACACCGCCGACGTCTACGCCGGCACCCGCGCCGAGGCGGTCCTCGGCCGGGCCCTCGCCGGCCAGCGGCGCGAGGGCCTGGAGATCTTCACCAAGGTCTACTGGCCGACCGGCCCCGGCCCGAACGACCGCGGGCTGGGCCGCAAGCACATCACCGAGAGCTGCGAGGCGTCGCTGCGGCGCCTGCAGACCGACCACATCGACCTCTACCAGGCCCACCGCTACGACGCGACGGTCCCGCTCGAGGAGACGATGACCGCCTTCGCCGACCTGGTGCGGGCGGGCAAGGTCCTCTACCTCGGCGTCTCGGAGTGGCGGGCCGAGGAGATCGCCGCCGGCGCCGCCCTCGCCCGCGACCTCGGCGTCCAGCTCATCAGCAGCCAGCCGCAGTACTCGATGCTGTGGCGGGTCATCGAGGACGAGGTCGTACCGACGTCGCAGCGCGAGGGCGTCTCGCAGATCGTCTGGTCGCCGCTGGCGCAGGGCGTGCTCACCGGCAAGTACCGGCCCGGCGAGGAGCCGCCGGCCGGCAGCCGCGCGACCGACCCCGAGGCCGGGCGCTTCCTCAAGCAGTTCATGACCGACGAGGTGCTCACCCGGGTGCAGGGCCTGCGCCCGGTCGCCGACGACCTCGGCCTGTCCATGGCCCAGCTCGCGGTGGCGTGGGTGCTGCAGAACGAGAACGTCGCCGCCGCGATCATCGGCGCCACCCGCCCGGAGCAGGTGCACGACAACGTGGAGGCGGCCGGCGTGCGGCTCGAGGCCGACGTCCTGGCGCGCATCGACGAGGTGCTCGGCGATGTCGTCGAGCGCGACCCGGCCAAGACCGCCCGCGGCTGACCGGCAGGCCTGGACCTCGACCTCAGGTCGAGGTCCAGGCCCGGCCTCCCCCGTTCAGGCCGGCTCGAGGCCCATCGGTCCGTAGGCCCGGGTGTCGCCGTCGAACAGGCTCACCGCGACGACGCCCCGGCCGAGCAGGTCGCGCCAGTTCTCCCCCAGCCACGACTCGGCGTCGCCCTGGTTGTCCGACGGGGGCACCTCGACGCCGAGCGCGGCCGGGTCCAGCGTCGCGCCGTCGCGGCCCTCCAGCCGCCAGGTCCAGCTCATGCGGCCAGGCTAGTGACGGCACGCCGGTCGTGTCCGGGGTGTGACCGGTGCGCGGGTTACGCGCCCGACGGCGGGGGCATGGGGGCGAGGACCGATCCCGTCCCACGGAGGACCGATGACCGCCCCGACCGCGGGGGGCGCCTCGCGCGCCACCCCACCGCCCCCTCCGACCGAGGACGCCTCGACCGGCCAGCTGATCAGCCAGCTGACCGAGCAGGTTTCGCGCCTCGTGCGCGACGAAGCACGGCTCGCCCAGGCCGAGATGACGCAGAAGGCCAAGCGGCTCGGCGTCGGCGCCGGACTGTTCGGCGGCGCCGGGCTCTTCGGCTTCCTCGGGCTGTGCGTGCTCGTCGCCACGGCCGTCCTGGCCCTCGACGTCGTGCTGCCCGCGTGGCTGGCCGCGCTGATCGTCGCCGTCGTCCTGTTCGCCGTGGCCGGCGTGCTGGCGCTGATCGGCAAGAAGGACGTGCAGCAGGGCACCCCGCCGGTGCCGACCGAGGCGATCGCCAGCACCAAGGCCGACATCGCGACCGTGAAGGAGAACGCGCGGCGATGAGCACCCCCAGCGATGCCAGCAGGTCCGGTGCCGGCGGGTCCGGTGCCGGCGGGTCCGACCCCGCCGCGTCCGGCCCGTCCGACCCCGACGCCATCAAGGCCGAGATCGAGGCCACCCGCGAGCAGCTCGGCCGCACGGTCGACGAGCTCAGCCACCGGCTCGACGTGCCGGCCCGCGCCAAGGAGGGCGCCGCCCGCGCCCGCGACACCGCCGTCGAGACCTACCGGGAGAGCCCGCCGGCCGTGGCAGGCGCCGGTGCGGCGCTCGCCGGTCTCGTCGGGCTGGTCGTGTGGCGCCGCCGGCGCAAGCGGCGCCGGGCCGCGGCCGCCTCGACCGGCACCTCCGCCGCGCTCGCCGAGGCCCGCGCCGAGACCCGCCGGGCACGCCGGCGGGCCGACCGCGAGGCCGCGCGGGCCCGCAAGGCGATCGCACGGAGCACGAAGCGGACCAAGCGCACGGCGCGGAGGACGGCGAGGAGGGCACGGACGTGAGCAGCAAGGGCGCGAAGCTGGTCTACCGCCCCGTGGGCCTGGCCGGCGGTGTGCTGGCCGGCCTCATCAGCGGCACCATCTTCAAGCAGGTGTGGAAGCGGGTGTCCGGCGAGGAGGACGCGCCCAGTGCCCTGCAGAGCGAGTACCGGATGCGGGAGGTGGTCCTCGCCGCCGCCATCCAGGGCGCGCTGTTCGCCGCCACCAAGGCCGCGATCGACCGCGCGGGCGCGCGCGGCTTCACCAAGCTGACCGGCAACTGGCCGGGCGACTGACGCAGGCACCACCGAGCAGAGGGGGCGGCGAGATGGCCGGGACCAGGCAGCGCGACAGCGCCGTCGACCGGATCCGGGAGCGGGTCGAGGAGAAGGCGGCCCGGCGGGCGGCCGCACGCGCGGCGGAGGAGCGCGCCGCCCGCGGCGAGCAGAAGGGGGACCCCGGCGCCGTCCCGCCGGGCGGCCCCTCCGCCGAGCGGCTGCCCGGCGTCCACGCCGACTCGCCCACGCAGATCCCGGCGCGCGGCTGGAAGCAGGTCGTCAAGCGGGCCTGGGCCGAGCACAACGCCGACAACATGCCGATCATCGCCGGCGGTGTCGCGTTCTTCGCCTTCCTGGCGATCTTCCCGGCGCTGATCGCGACGATCTCGATCTACGGGCTCGTCGCCTCCCCCGAGACCGTCGCGCGCCAGGTCGAGGACCTCTCCGCGCAGCTCCCGGACAGCGCGGCCAGCCTGATCGGCGACCAGCTCACGTCCATCACGCAGAACAGCGGCGGCGCGCTGTCGATCGGGCTGGCGATCTCCGTGCTCGGCGCGCTGTGGTCGGCGTCGGGCGGTACCGGCAACGTCGTCTCGGCGGTCAACATCGCCTACGACGAGGTCGAGACCCGCTCCTTCGTCAAGCGCAAGGCGCTGGCCCTCGGGCTCACGCTCGGTGCGATCGTGTTCGTGCTGGTCACCTTCACGCTGGTCGCCGTCGTCCCGGCCGTGCTCGACGCGCTGCCGCTCGGCGTGGTCGGGACGGTGCTGGCGCAGGTGCTGCGGTGGGTGCTGCTGCTCGGCGTCTTCGCGGGCTCGCTCGCGGTGCTGTACCGCGTCGCGCCCGACCGCGACGCCCCGCAGCTGAAGTGGGTGAGCCTCGGCGCGATCGTCGTGACGGTCATCTGGGCGCTGGTGAGCCTGGGCTTCAGCTTCTACGTCAACAACTTCGGGTCCTACGACAAGACCTACGGCACGATCGCCGGCGTCATCGTCCTGATGCTGTGGCTGTACCTCACCTGCTACCTGGTGCTGCTCGGCGCGGAGATCAACTCCGAGGCCGAGCACCAGACGGCGGAGGACACCACGCAGGGCCCGCCGGTGCCGATGGGCGAGCGCAACGCCACGATGGCCGACGAGCTGCCCGACCCGCCGGAGCCGACCAAGGAGTCGAAGCAGAAGGCCTGAGCGCCGACCCGGCTCGACCCGGGGCGGTCGCGACTACCGGACGTGCGAGGGCACGAACGGCGGCCTGACGACCTCGACCGGCTGGGGGCGCCCGCGCACGTCGACGGCGAGCGCGGCGCCCTCGACCGGGGAGGCCGCGGTGTCGAGCAGGGCGAGGGCGATGCCGGTGCGCAGGCTCGGTGAGAAGGTCCCGCTGGTGACCTCGCCGACCCGCGCGCCGTCGGTGTCGAGGACCGCCATGCCCGGGCGCGGGATGCCGCGGCCCGGGGCCCGCAGGCCCCACAGCAGGCGGGCGGGACCGGCCTCCCGCTCGGCCAGCAGCGCCTCGCGGCCCCAGAACGCGGGCTTGCGCCAGCCCACGGCCCAGCCGCTGCGCGCCTGCACGGGGGTGATCGACCGCGACAGCTCGTGACCGTGCAGCGGGTAGCCCATCTCGGTGCGCAGGGTGTCGCGCGCGCCCAGCCCGCAGGGGCGGATGCCCTGGGCGGCGCCGGCCTCCAGCAGCCGGTCCCACAGCTCCCCGGCCCGCTCGGCGGCCACCAACAGCTCGTAGCCGTGCTCGCCGGTGTAGCCGGTCCGGCAGACCGTGACCTCCTGCCCCTCGCCGCCGGCGAACGCCATGTAGGAGAGGTCCGCGGCCAGCCCCGCGGCGGCCAGGACGGCCGGAGAGCGCGGCCCCTGGACGGCGAGGACGGCGACCTCCTCGTGCCGGTCGGTGACGGTCACCCCGGAGGGGGCGGCGTCGGCGAGCCGCGCCAGCACCTCCTGTGCGTTGGCGGCGTTGGGGACCAGCAGCACGTCGTCCGCGCCGTGCAGGTAGACGATCAGGTCGTCGACCACGCCGCCGGCGTCGGCCTCGCCGTCGGGGACGCAGCACAGCGTGTACTGGGCCTGGCCCGGCCCGATGCGGGAGAGGTCGTTGGTCAGGCAGGCGTCAACGAGTGCGGCGGCGCCCGGCCCGCGGACCGTGCCGGTGCCCAGGTGGGAGACGTCGAAGAGCCCGGCCGCCTCGCGCACCGCCGCGTGCTCGGCGAGGACGCCGCCGCCGGCGTACTCGATGGGCATCGACCAGCCGCCGAAGTCGGCCAGCTTGGCGCCGGCCGCGACGTGCCGGTCGTGCAGGGGCGAGGTCCGGGGGCTCACGCCCGGAACCGTAGCGACGCCGGCCCGGCCGCTCCTTCGCAGTCCTCAGGACCGCGGCGCGGGCGGGCCCTACGATCGTCGGGTGCCGCCGACGATCACCGCCACCGACCGCCCGCTCGAGAAGACGCCCGCCGACGCCGTCGTCGTCGGCGTCGGGAAGGGCAGCTCGGGGCTGCTGCCCACACCCGGCGCGGAGGCCGTCGACCGGCTGCTGGGCGGCCGGCTGCTGCCCGCGCTGGCCGACCTCGGCGCCCGCGGGGGCGAGGACGAGGTCACGAAGGTCGCGAGCCTCGGCCAGGGCCCCTTCCCCGTCGTGGCGGCCGTGGGCCTCGGGGCCCCGCAGCCCGGCGGTGGCTGGTCGCCCGAGGCGCTGCGCCGTGCGGCCGGTGCCGCCAGCCGGGCGCTGACCGGGCGATCCTCGGTGGTCACGCTGCTCGCCGCCGTCGGGGGCACCCCGGACGCCGAGCGCCTGCACGCGGTGGGCGAGGGCTCGCTGCTCGGCGCCTACGAGTTCACCGCCTACCGCTCCGACCTCCCCGCCGACCGGCCGGCGCCGCCGCGCGAGTTCACCGTTGTCGTCCCCGACGCCGGCGCGGCCAAGGCCCCGCTCGCGCGGGTGCGGGCGGTCGCCGACGCGGTCGCCCTGGTCCGTGACCTGGTGAACACCCCGCCCAACGACCTCTACCCCGCCGAGCTCGCCGCCCGCGGCGCGGCCGCGGGCAAGGCCGCGGGCCTGTCGGTGGAGGTGCTCGACGAGGCGCAGCTGGCCGCCGGCGGCTACGGCGGCGTGCTGGCGGTCGGCGGGGGCTCCGCCCGCGGCCCGCGCCTGCTGCGGCTGACCTACACCGGCAAGAAGGCCCGCAAGAAGGTCGCCCTGGTCGGCAAGGGCATCACCTTCGACAGCGGCGGCCTGTCGATCAAGCCCGCCGCCAACATGCACCACATGACCAGCGACATGGCCGGCGCGGCCGCCGTGATCGCCACCGTCTGCCTGGTCGCGCAGCTGGGCCTCCCGGTCGACGTCACGGCCACCGTGCCGATCGCGGAGAACCTGCCCGGCGGCAGCGCCTACCGCCCGGCCGACGTCGTGACCTTCCGCAACGGCAAGAAGGCCGAGATCACCAACACCGACGCCGAGGGCCGCGTCGTGCTCGCCGACGCCATCGCCCGCGCCGCCGAGGACTCCCCCGACGTGCTGTTCGAGACCTCCACGCTCACCGGCGCCCAGCTGGTCGCGCTCGGGTCCCGCACGGCCGGCGTGATGGGCAGCGACGACCTGCGCGACGCCGTCGTGGCCGCCAGCCGGCGCAGCGGCGAGCCGATGTGGCCGATGCCGATGCCGGAGGAGCTCCGCCGGGGCATCGACTCCCCCGTCGCCGACTTCGTCAACGCCAACGCCGACCGCATGGGCGGCATGCTCGTGGGCGCCCACTTCCTCGCCGAGTTCGTCCCGGCCGGGCTGCCGTGGGCGCACATCGACATCGCCGGGCCGAGCTACAACACCGGCGCGCCCTGGGGCTACACGCCCAAGGGCGGCACCGGCGTCCCGGTCCGCACGCTCCTGGCCGCGATCGAGGACCTCGTCGCCGGCTGACCCGGGCCGGCCGGGTCCCCGGCCGGCCCCCACGGCGCGTCCGGGACCGCCCCGCCCTCGGACTGCGGCGCCGCACGGAGTGGCAGGATGGATCCGGACCATCCCCCACCCACTCGAGCGGGGGAACCCGAGAACCTCGAGGAGCACGTCGTGAGCGCACCCACCACCCCTGCCGACCTGGTCATCCTCGGCGGTGGCTCGGGTGGCTACGCCGCCGCGCTGCGGGCGGCGGAGCTGGGCCTGTCGGTCGTCCTGATCGAGAAGGACAAGGTCGGCGGCACCTGCCTGCACCGCGGCTGCATCCCGACCAAGGCGCTGCTGCACGCCGGCGAGGTCGCCGACCTGGCCCGCGAGGGCGAGCAGTTCGGCGTCAAGACCTCCCTGGCCGGCATCGACATGGACGGCGTCAACTCCTACAAGGACGGCGTCGTCTCCCGCCTCTACAAGGGTCTGCAGGGCCTGATCAAGAGCCGGAAGATCACCTACGTCGAGGGCGAGGGCCGGCTGGTCTCCCCCACCGCGGTGTCGGTGAACGGGCAGACCTACGAGGGCCGCCACGTCCTGCTGGCCACCGGCTCCTACTCCCGCACCATCCCCGGCGTCGAGCTCGACGGCGTCCGCGTCATCGACAGCGAGCAGGCGCTCGGCCTCGACCGCGTCCCGACCTCGGCGATCATCCTCGGCGGCGGCGTCATCGGCTGCGAGTTCGCCAGCGCCTGGAAGTCCTTCGGCGTCGACGTCACGATCATCGAGGGCCTCAAGCACCTCGTCCCGCTCGAGGACGAGAGCTCCTCGAAGCTGCTCGAGCGCGCCTTCCGCCGCCGGAAGATCAACTTCGAGCTCGGCAACATGGTGTCCTCGGTGCAGTCCACCGAGAACGGCGTCAAGGTCAGCCTGCAGAACGGCAAGGAGTTCGAGGCCGAGATCGTCCTCGTGGCCATCGGCCGCGGGCCGGTCAGCCAGGGCCTCGGCTACGAGGAGGCCGGCGTCGCCATGGAGCGCGGCTACGTCCTCGTCGACGGCTACTGCCAGACCAACGTCCCGACCATCTCCGCCGTCGGCGACCTGATCCCCACCCTGCAGCTGGCGCACGTCGGCTTCGGCGAGGGCATCCTCGTCGCCGAGCGCCTCGCCGGCCTCCCGGTCGTGCCGATCGACTACGCCGGAGTCCCCCGGGTCACCTACTCCGACCCCGAGGTCGCCTCCGTCGGCCTCACCGAGGTGCAGGCGCGCGAGAAGTACGGCGACGTCGAGACCCTCGTCTACGACCTCGGCGGCAACGGCCGCAGCCAGATCCTCAAGACCCAGGGCGCCGTCAAGCTGATCCGCCAGAAGGACGGCCCGGTCGTGGGCGTCCACATGGTCGGCAGCCGCGTCGGCGAGCTGGTCGCCGAGGCGCAGCTCATCTTCAACTGGGAGGCCCTGCCCGACGAGGTCGCCTCCCTCATCCACCCGCACCCGACGCAGAGCGAGGCCATCGGCGAGGCCCACCTGGCCCTCGCCGGCAAGCCGCTGCACGCCCACAGCTGACGCCGCACCCAGCGCCGCCGCCCGACCTCTCCCCCACCCGCGCCACCCCGAAGGAGCCCTCTCCCGATGCCGACCTCCGTCACCATGCCCGCCCTGGGCGAGAGCGTCACCGAGGGCACGGTCACCCGCTGGCTCAAGCAGGAGGGTGAGCAGGTCGAGGTCGACGAGCCCCTCCTCGAGGTCTCCACCGACAAGGTCGACACCGAGATCCCGTCCCCCGCGGCGGGCGTCCTCACCAAGATCCTGGTGGCGGAGGACGAGACCGTGGACGTGGGCGCGGAACTCGCCGTCATCGGCGGGGAGGGCGACGGCGGCGGCGCAGGTGGGCCGGCGTCGGCCGAGGACGCCGACTCGACGCCGCAGACCCCCGACGAGCAGGTCGAGGACGCGGGCCCCGGCCCGTCCGAGGCTCCGGCCGCCGAGGCGCCCGCCCCCGACGCCGGCCAGGGCGGGAGCCAGGGCGGCCAGGGTGGTGGCGAGGGGACGCCGGTCACCATGCCGGCGCTCGGCGAGAGCGTCACCGAGGGCACCGTCACCCGCTGGCTCAAGGCCGTCGGCGACGAGGTCACCGCGGACGAGCCGCTGCTCGAGGTCTCCACCGACAAGGTCGACACCGAGATCCCGGCTCCGGTCTCCGGCACGCTGCTGGAGATCACCGTCAACGAGGACGAGACCGTCGACGTCGGCGCGCAGCTCGCGGTGATCGGCAGCGCCTCGTCCGGCGGTGGCGCCCCCGCGCCGGCCCAGCAGGCCCCGGCCCAGGAGCAGGCCCCGGCCCAGCAGGACACCCCGGTCACCCAGCCCGCGGCACCTCGTCAGGAGCCGCCCGCCGAGGCGCCCCCCGGCCCCCCGCCGTCGGTCCCCGCGGGCGCCGACTACGGCTCCGGTGCGGCCGAGACCGTCGCCGAGCAGCAGCAGACGCCGCCCACCCAGCCCGCTCCCGCGCCGGCCCAGCAGCAGGCCCCGGCCCAGCCGCAGGCCTCGGCTCAGCAGCAGGCGCCGGCGCAGCCGTCCGCGTCGGCCCCGGCTGACGGCAGCGGCACCTACGTCACCCCGCTGGTCCGGCGCCTGGCCGCCGAGCACGGCGTGGACCTGACCTCGGTGACCGGCACCGGCGTCGGTGGCCGCATCCGCAAGCAGGACGTCCTGGCCGCCGCGGAGGCGGCCGCGGCTCCGGCTCCGGCCGCCGCTCCCGCCGCGCCGTCGGCCCCGGCCGCCGCCGGTCGTCCCGCCGCCCCGTCCCCGGCCGCCCAGCCGGACCCGGCGCTGCGCGGCCGCACGGAGAAGATGTCGCGCCTGCGCGGCGTCATCGCCCGCCGGATGGTCGAGTCGCTCGCGATCAGCGCGCAGCTGACCACGGTCGTCGAGGTCGACGTCACCCGGATCGCCAAGCTGCGCGACCGTGCCAAGCGGGACTTCGAGACCCGCGAGGGCGCCAAGCTCTCGTTCCTGCCGTTCTTCGCCAAGGCGGCCGTCGAGGCGCTCAAGGCCCACCCGGCCGTAAACTCCTCGGTGGACATGGAGGCCGGCACGGTCACCTACCACGACACCGAGAACCTCGGTGTCGCGGTGGACACCGAGCGCGGTTTGCTGGTGCCGGTCATCCACGGCGCCGGCGACCTGAGCATCGGCGGCCTGGCCCGTAAGATCGCCGACCTGGCCGAGCGGACCCGGATCAACAAGGTCACGCCCGACGAGCTCGGCGGCGGCACCTTCACGCTGACCAACACCGGCAGCCGCGGCGCCCTGTTCGACACCCCGATCATCAACCAGCCGCAGGTGGCGATCCTGGGCACCGGCTCGGTGGTCAAGCGCCCGGTCGTCGTCCAGGACCCCGACCTCGGCGAGGTGATCGCGGTCCGGTCGATGGTCTACCTGGCCCTCACCTACGACCACCGGATCGTCGACGGCGCCGACGCCGCCCGGTTCCTGGGCACCGTCAAGGAGCGCCTGGAGGCCGGCCAGTTCGAGGGCGAGCTCGGCCTCGCCTGATGTCCCCCGGTCGGGCCCCGGCGCACGCGCCGGGGCCCGACCGCTTCCGCGCCAGGGGGGACGAGGAGCGTCATGAAGATCGCTGTCACCGGGGCCTCGGGCCTCATCGGCTCGGCGCTGGTCCCCGCCCTGCGCGAGGACGGCCACGAGGTCATCCGGCTGGTCCGGCGCACCCCGCGCACGGCCGACGAGCACCGCTGGGACCCCCAGCACCGGCGCATCGACGCGGCGGTCCTTGCCGACGTCGACGCCGTGGTCAACCTGGCCGGCACCCCGATCCGGCCGCGCCCGTTCACCGCGTCCTACAAGCGGGACCTGCTCGCCAGCCGGGTCGACAGCACCACCACCATCAGCGAGGCGCTGGCCACCGCGGCCGCCGCGGACCCCTCGCGGCCGCGGGTGCTGCTGTCGGCGTCGGCGGTCGGCTACTACGGCGACACCGGTGACCGCGTCACCGACGAGCAGGCGCCGCCCGGGGACGACTTCCTCGCCCGCGTCTGCGTCGAGTGGGAGGCCGCCACCCGCCCGGCCGCGGACGCCGGCGTGCGGGTGGTGACCCTACGGACGGGCCTGGTCATCGACCGCGGCGCGATGCTCGTGCGGATCCTCGGGACCGTCTTCCGCCTCGGCCTGGGCGGCCGGATGGGGTCGGGCCGGCAGTACTGGCCCTGGGTTGGTCTCGCCGACGAGATCGGCGCCGTCCGGTTCCTGCTCACCGCCGACGGCGTCCGCGGGCCGGTGAACCTGACCGGGCCCGAGCCGGTGCCCAACGCCGAGTTCGTCCGGGAACTGGCGGCCGCCGTGCACCGGCCCGCCGTCCTGCCGGTGCCGGCGTTCGCCATCCGCGCCGGCCTGGGCGAGTTCGGCCGCTCGAGCGTGCTCGCGGGCCAGCGGGCGGTCCCGGCCGCGCTGCAGGCCGCCGGGTACCGCTTCACGCACGCCACGCTGTCCTCCGCCCTGCAGCAGGCGGTCGCCCGGCGCTGACGCGCTCACGCCAGCCGCCCCGCCGAGCCGATCCGCCAGCCCTCCGGGCCGGGCACCAGCACCATCGCGACCTCCACCGGCGCCCGCCCCGGCTCGGTGCGCAGGACCGGACCGCCGGGGTCGGCCGCGGGCACGACGGTGTAGGTCGGCCAGGAGTCGACGAGGCCCACCCGCACCGTCCCGTCCGCTGCAGGCGGCCCGGTGACCTCCACGCCGGTGACGGCCGGCTCGAAGCCGCGCAGCGCCTCGCCGGCCGCGACCAGCGTGGCGAGGGAGGCGCGGTCGGCGGCGAGGAGCGGGCTGTCGGCGGTGTAGACGCCGTCGAGCAGGGCCGCGTCGCCGGTGGCGAAGGCCTCCGCGCGGCGGTCGTACAGGGCGGCGAGCACCGCCGTCCAGTCCGTCGCCTCGGGCGCCGGGGAGGGCTCCGGGGTGGGCTCCGGAGTGGGCTCCGGGTCCGGGAGGACCGGCTCGGGGAAGACCGGCGCGGGGGTCGGGAGACCCGTGTCCGGTGCGGGCTCCGGGGCGGCCGTCGCCGTCGCCGTCGCGGTCGCCGGTGCGCTGGCCGTGGCGGTCGCTGCCGCCTCCGCCGGGAGCGGTGCCGCGCCCGGTCCGGACCGCGACCACAGCAGGCCGCCCCAGACGGCGACGCCGACGAGCAGCGCCGTGCCGACGGCGGCCGCGGCGCGGCGGAGCACCGCCGCCGAGGGTCGGCGCCGACCACGCGCCGGCGGCGGCACCTCCCGTGGCGCAGGGCGCCGGTGCCGGCCGGGCACCTGGTGGGTGAGCTCCGTGCGCGGCCCCGTGCCGGCATCGGCGAGGTCGGCGTCCGGGACGCCGGCCGCGGGCAGCCGGACGGGCTCGGGCCGGCAGGCGTGCCGCAGGTCGAGGGCGAACGCGGCGGCCGAGCCCCGGGCGTGCGGGTCGGCCGACAGCCCGCGGGCGACCACCTCGAGGAGCGCGGGCGGGCAGCCGGGCGCCAGGGCGGCGAGGTCGGGCAGCTCCCCCGCCGCCGCGACGTCGAGGGTGTCGGCCGGTGTGGCGGCGTTCCACGGCGGCACCCCGGTGAGGGCGTGGAAGGCCGCCGCCGCCACGCCGAAGACGTCGGACGCCGGGCCGGGGGCACCCCCGCGGGCGACCGCAGGGTCGACGTAGGCCGGCGTGACCTCCCCGGCCGCCTCCTCGCCGAGCACCCGGGCCACGCCGAGGTCGGTGAGCACCGGCCGCCCCTCCGCGGTGAAGACGACGTTGCCCGGCGAGAGGTCGCCGTGCACCACCCCGTCCTCGTGCGCGCGGGCGAGCGCCGCGGCGACCGGCGCCAGCGCGGTGACGACCTCCCCGGGCCGCAACCGCCCGCGGCGGGCGAGCAGCGCGGCCAGGCTGCCGCCCTCCAGCAGGTCGAGGACGAGTGCCACCCGGGCCGGTCCGCCCCGCCGCGGCTGGTGCACCACCTCGTGCAGCCGGACCAGATGCGGGTGGTCCAGCGCGCCGAGCAGGGCGGCCTCGCGCGCCTGCCGGGCGGCGTCACCCGCGACGAGGACCTTGACCGCCACCGGCGGGCCGCCGCCGCGCGGCCGGGCGCGCCAGACCTCACCCGAGCCGCCCCGTCCGAGCAGGCGGTCGAGCAGGTAGCCGGGCACGACGGGTGGCAGCGGGCACTCGTCATCGGGAGGCGCGGACACGGGCGGGACGGTAGGTCCCGCGGCGCCCCGCCCGCTCCGGCCGTCCACAGGCCGGGATGTCGTCCACAGCCCGCCGGGCCGACGGGTGCCGCGGCCGTCCTGCGCCTAGGTTCGGGCCATGCCGCTCCCTGCTCGTGCCGAGGTCGTCGTGGTCGGCGCGGGCCTGGCCGGCCTGTCGGTGGCCACCCGGCTGGCCGCCGCCGGGGTCGACGTCCACGTGCTCGAGGCCGCCGCGCACGTCGGGGGGCGGCTGGCCACCGAGCGGGTCGACGGGTTCGTGGTCGACCGCGGGTTCCAGGTGTTCAACACCGGCTACCCGCGGGCCGCCGACCTCGACCTGCTCGCCCTGGACCTCGGGTACTTCGTGCCCGGCGCGGTGGTCCGCGTCGACGGCGCGGCGCACCGGGTCGCCGACCCGCGGCGCCGGCCGGGCGCGACGCTCGACACCCTGCGCGCGCCGATCGGGTCACTGCCGCAGAAGGCGGCCGTCGCCGCGTTCTCCGCCCGGGCCGGGTACTGGCCGGTCCGGCGGCTGCTCGGCGCCCGGGAGACCTCGGCGGCCGAGCACCTGCGGCAGGCCGGGGTGGGCACCGCGGCGCTCGAGCGCTTCTTCGGCCCGTTCCTCGCCGGTGTGCTGCTCGAGGACCGGCTGGAGACCTCCAGCCGCTACCTCGACCTGCTGTGGCGGAGCTTCGCCCGCGGCGCCACCGGGCTGCCCGCCGCGGGCATCCAGGCGATCGGTGAGCAGCTCGCCGGCCGGGTCGGCAGCGGCCGGGTGCACACCGGCGTCCGGGTGGCGGCGGTCACCGGGGACGGCGTCACCAGCGACGCCGGTCCCGTGCGGGCCGACGCCGTCGTCGTGGCCACCGACCCCGGCACCGCCGCCGGGCTGGTCCCCGCGGTCGAGGCGTCGGCGCCGCGGCAGGTCACCACGCACTACCACGTGCTGCCGTCCTCGCCCTGGACGGAGCCGCTCATCGTCCTGGGCACCCCGGGCGGGCGGCTGGTCAACAGCGTCGTGCTCAGCGACGCGCAGCCCGCCTACTCCCCCGACGGGCGCGCGCTCGTCGCGAGCAGCAGCCTCGCCCCCACCCGCGAGGCCCACGTGCGCGACGAGGTGGCCCGGCTGCACGACGTCGCCGCCGCCGACCTGGCGCACCTGACCACCGTGACGGTGACCGGCGCCCAGCCCGCCGCCCTGCCACCGTTGCGTCACCTCCGCCCGGTCGACCTCGGCGGCGGGCTGTACGTGTGCGGCGACCACCGCGACACCCCGTCCATCCAGGGCGCCATGGCCAGCGGCCGCCGCACCGCCGCCGCTGTCCTGCGCGCGCTGCGGCCGGGCACCGCCGGAGCCGCCTGATGCCCGCCACCGCGCCCACGATCCTGGCCACGAGCATCGGCTTCGACTCCCGCGGCCGCGGTCCCTCCGACTGGGCGCCCGGTCCCGTCTTCGACCTCGCCGCCGAGCTCGCCGGGGCGCCGGAGCGGCTGCGACTGTGCTGGCTCGGCACCGCCACCGGCGACGACCCGGCGCGGCTGGCCGGCGTGTACGGCGCCTTCGCGGGCAGCCGGGTGCAGGTCAGCCACCTGAGTCTGTTCCCGATGCCCACGGTCGCCGACGTGCGGGCGCACCTGCTGGCTCAGGACGTCGTCTGGGTGGGCGGCGGCAGCGTCGCGAACCTGCTCGCGGTGTGGCGGGTGCACGGGCTCGACCAGGTGTTCCGCGAGGTGTGGGAGGCGGGCGTCGTGCTGGGCGGTGTGTCGGCGGGGTCGCTGTGCTGGCACGTCGGCGGCACCACCGACTCCTTCGGCCCCGACCTGCGCCCGGTGACGAACGGGCTGGGGCTCATCCCCACCTCCAACGGCGTCCACCACGACTCCGAGGAGCAGCGCCGCCCGCTGTACCACCGGCTGGTCGCCGACGGCACGCTGCCGGCGGGGCACGCCACCGACGACGGCGTCGGCCTGGTCTACCGGGGCACCGACCTGGTGGAGGCGGTGGCCGACCGGCCGGGGAAGGCCGCCTACCGGGTGGAGCGGGGGTCCGACGGCGGTGCCGTCGAGAGCCGGGTCGAGCCGCGCCGGCTGCGGTGAGCGCGGGCATAGGCTGGGTGGCGTGACCGAACTGCGCGTCGTCCGGGCCGGCACCGTCCCCTACGAGGAGGCGTGGGCACGCCAGCGCGAGATCCACGCCGCGCGCGTGGCCGGGGAGGGCCCCGACACGCTGCTGCTGCTCGAGCACCCGTCGGTCTACACCGCCGGCCGGCGCACCGAGCCGCACGAGCGCCCGCTCGACGGCACCCCGGTCGTCGACGTCGACCGCGGCGGCAAGATCACCTGGCACGGGCCCGGCCAGCTGGTCGGCTACCCGATCGTCGCCCTGCCCGACCCGGTCGACGTCGTCGCGCACGTGCGGCGCCTCGAGAACGCGCTGATGGAGGTCTGCGCCGGCCTCGGCGTGAGCACGCAGCGCGTCGAGGGACGCAGCGGCGTCTGGATGGCCGCCGACCAGCCCGGCCCGGACAGCCGGCACCGCCCCGAGCGCAAGATCGCCGCGATCGGCGTGCGCGTGGCGCGCGGCGTGACCATGCACGGGTTCGCGCTCAACTGCGACCCCGACCTGGGCGCGTTCGGCGCCATCGTCCCGTGCGGCATCGCCGACGCCGGCGTCACGTCGCTCACCGCGGAGCTCGGCCGCGACGTCCCCGTCGCCGAGGTCGTCGACGCCGTCGAGGACGCGATGCGCCGCGTGCTCACCCTCGCCCCGGCCGTCTGACCGCCGTGGCCGGCCTGCCGCAGAGCAGCACCTACGTCAGCCTCACCACGTTCCGCCGCACCGGCGAGGCCGTCCCCACCCCGGTGTGGGCCGCGCCCGACGGCGACGGGCTCGTCGTCTGGACCCGCGCCGACTCCGGCAAGGTCAAGCGGCTGCGGCACACCGCCCGGGTCACCGTGGCGCCGTGCGACGTCCGCGGCCGCACCACCGGCGAGCCCGTCGAGGCCACCGCCGTCCTGCTCGAGCCGCACGAGTGGCGGCAGGCGCGGGCCGCCCTGGCCCGGCGCTACGGCTGGCAGTGGAGGGTCTCCTACGCCAGCTCGAAGCTCTGGCAGCGGGTCACCCGACCCGGCACCGAGCGGCACGCGATGATCCGCGTCCGCCCCGCCTGAGCCGGGGACTGCCGGCCCCGTCCCGCCCGGGCCGGAGCCCGGGCGGGACGGGCGGTCAGCCGACGACGAAGTTGACCAGCCGGCCCGGGACGGCGATCACGCGCCGCACCGTCTTGTCCGCCAGCTGCGCGGCCACCCGCTCGTCGGCCCGCGCGGCCGCCTCGAGCGCCGCGGCGTCGGCGTCGGCCGGCACGTCGACCTGCGCACGCACCTTGCCGTTGACCTGCACGGCCACCTGCACGGTGTCCTCGGCCAGCCAGCGCTCGTCGGCGACCGGGAACGGCGCCCACGCGACCGAGTCGGCGTGCCCCAGCCGGGCCCACAGCTCCTCGGCCAGGTGCGGGGCCAGCGGCGCCACCAGCAGCACCAGCGGCTCGGCCACCTCCCGAGGCACCGGCGAGTCGGCGCCGTAGGCCGCGGTCAGCGCGTTGGTCAGCTCCGCGACCCGGGCGATGGCGACGTTGAACCGCAGCGTGGCCATGCCGTCGCGCACGCCGGCGATCGCCCTGTGCAGCGCCCGCAGCTCGTCGTCGCCGGGGGTGGTGTCGGCGGCCCGGACGGCGCCGGTCTGCTCGTCGACGACGACCCGCCAGATCCGCTGCAGCAGCCGCTGCGAGCCGACGACGGCCTTGGTGTCCCACGGACGCGACTGCTCCAGCGGGCCGGTGGACATCTCGTACACCCGGAAGGTGTCGGCCCCGTAGGCCCCGATCATCTCGTCGGGCGTGACCATGTTCTTCAGCGACTTGCCGATCTTGCCGTACTCGCGGTTGACCGGCCTGCCCTCGTAGAGGAAGCGCCCGTCCTGCTCGACGACGTCGGCGGCGGGCACGTAGAAGCCGCGCTCGTCGGTGTAGGCGTAGGCGGAGATGTAGCCCTGGTTGACCAGCCGGCGGAACGGCTCCTCGCTGGAGACGTAGCCCAGGTCGTGCAGCACCTTGTGCCAGAACCGCGCGTACAGCAGGTGCAGCACCGCGTGCTCCATGCCGCCGACGTAGAGGTCCACGCCGCCGACGTCGCCGGGCGTCCGCGGGCCCATCCAGTAGCGCTCCAGCTCCGGGTCGACCATCTGGGTGTCGTCGCCCGGGTCGATGTAGCGCAGGTAGTACCAGCACGAGCCGGCCCAGTTGGGCATCGTGTTGGTCTCGCGGCGGTAGGGCTTCAGGCCGTCGCCCAGGTCCAGCTCGACGGTCGTCCACTCGCCCACCCGCGACAGCGGGGGCTCGGGCGCGGAGTCGGCGTCGTCGTCGGCGAAGGTCTTCGGCGAGTAGTCGTCGACCTCGGGCAGCAGCACCGGCAGCAGCGACTCCGGCACCGCCCGCGGCAGGCCGTCGGCGTCGTAGACGACCGGGAACGGCTCGCCCCAGTAGCGCTGCCGGCTGAACAGCCAGTCGCGCAGCTTGTAGGTGGTCGTCGCCTCGCCGTGCCCGGCGGACACCAGCCACGCGGTCATCCGGGCGATGGCGTCTGCCTTGTCGGTCAGCCCGTCCAGCGAGACCTGCTCGTTCGACGAGTTGATCATCGGCCCGCTGCCGGTGTACGCGCCGCCGTCGAAGTCGGCGGGCGGCTGCACGGTGCGGACGACGGGCAGGCCGAATGCCTCGGCGAACTCCCAGTCCCGGGTGTCCTCGCCCGGCACGGCCATGATCGCACCGGTGCCGTAGCCGGTCAGGACGTAGTCGGCGATGAAGACGGGCAGCTCGCGGCCGGTGACCGGGTTGACGGCGGTGACGCCCAGCCAGACGCCGGTCTTCTCCCGGCTCTCGTTCTGCCGGTCCAGCTCCGAGCGTCGCGAGGCCTGCCGCTGGTACTCCCGCACCGCCTCGGCCGGGGTGGCCGCGCCACCGGTCCAGCGCGGGTCGGTGCCGTCGGGCCACGCCTGCGCGGTGAGCGTCTCGACCAGCGGGTGCTCGGGCGCCAGCACCATGTACGTGGCCCCGAACAGCGTGTCGGGACGGGTGGTGAACACCTCGATCGTCTCGGCTGGGTCGTCCGCCCGCCCCGCCGCCCCGACGGCGAAGCGGATCCGCGCACCGGTCGACCGGCCGATCCAGTTGCGCTGCATCTGCTTGACCGAGTCCGACCAGTCCAGCCGGTCCAGGTCGGCCAGCAGCCGCTCGGCGTAGGCGGTGATCCGCATCATCCACTGGGTCAGCGGGCGCCGGAACACCGGGAAGTTGCCGCGCTCGGAGCGCCCGTCGGGCGTGACCTCCTCGTTGGACAGCACCGTGCCCAGGCCGGGGCACCAGTTCACCGGCGCCTCGTGCCGGTAGGCCAGCCGGTGCGCGTCGACGACCTGCCGCTTCTCGACGTCGGACAGCTCCGCCCAGGGCCGGCCCGACGGGTTGGTGCCCGGGGCGGGCGAGCGGGTGCCGGCGTCCAGCTCGGCCACCAGCTCCTCCACCGGGCGGGCGCGGCCGGCCTCCTCGTCGAACCAGGCGCCGAAGATCTTCAGGAAGATCCACTGCGTCCACCGGTAGTAGCCCGGGTCGATCGTCGCGAAGGTGCGGCGCTCGTCGTGGTCGACGCCCAGCCGGCGCAGCTGCGCCCGGATCGCCGCGATGTTGGCCTCGGTGGTGATCCGCGGGTGCTGCCCGGTCTGCACGGCGTACTGCTCGGCGGGCAGGCCGAAGGCGTCGTACCCCATCGGGTGCAGCACGTTGTCGCCGTCCATGCGGCGGAACCGGCTGGTGACGTCGGTGCCCAGGTAGCCCAGGGGGTGCCCGACGTGCAGGCCCGCGCCCGAGGGGTACGGGAACATGTCCATGATGAAGGTCTTGGGCCGGTCGGCGACGCGGTCGAAGCCCTCGGACAGCCGGCCCGTCGGGTTGGGCGTGTGGAAGGTGCCCTCGCGCTCCCACCTGTCCTGCCACTCCAGCTCGATCCGCTGCGCCAGCGCGGGCGTGTAGCGGTGCGGCGGGACGCCCTCGTCCGCAGGCTCGGTGGTGGGCTGGCTCGCCGTCTGGCTCATCGCGGTGCTCCCGGGGTCATCCGTCGGCGGACATGAAAAAACCCCTCACGCAGGAGGGGTCGCCGTGCTGACTGGTGCTTCAGGTCAGCACGGCCGGAGAAGCAGGCGCCCGCCGGTCACTCCCCCAGCCTAGCGCGACGCCGCGACTCACCCGGAGGGGTCGGACCGGCGGCGTCCGGGTGCATGTCGGCGCGGTACCCGCCGATGGAGTCCTCGTGCGCCCTGACGCGGTCTCCCCCCGGCGTGCCGGGACCGATCCCCGTGACCTCCTGCTGGTGGTCGCGGCCCTCGGCGTGACCGCGTTCTCCACCGGCGTCGGCCCGCGGCCGGGCGGAGCGGTGTGGGACGTCGTCTACGACGTCGTGCTCTACCACGTGGCCTGGGTCGCCGCGGGCATCGCCTGCTGGCTGACCGCCCCCCGCGCCCCCCGTGAGGCCCTCGGCTGGCGTGCCATCGGCACCACGCTGCTGCTGGCCAGCGTCGGCAACATCGCCCGCATCATCGAGACCGGCCAGGCCGGGACGACGCCGTCGGTGGTCGGCGACACCTGCGTGACGGTGGCCTACGCCTTCCTCTACGTGGCGCTGTTCGTCTTCATCCGCGCCCGCGTGAGCCGGTTCCTGCCGAGCATGTGGCTCGACGGCGTCATCGGCGCCCTCGGCACTGGCGCCGTCGGCATCGGCTTCCTGCTCGGCCCCTACCTCACCGGCGCCGGCACGGTCTCCTACCTGCAGCTGGCCTGGCCCGCCGCCGACGTGCTGCTGCTGGCCCTGCTCGCCGGGGTCGGCGCCATCCTCGGCGTGCACCTGGACCGCACGCTGCTGCTGGTCAGCGCGTCCGTCGCCCTCATCTGCGTCGCCGACGTCGGGCTGTTCCTGCTCAGCGTCGCCGGCCGCTACTCCGACGGCGGGCCGCTCGAGCTGGTCTGGCTGGCCGGCGTGCTCTGCGCCGGCGTCGCCGCCCAGCGCACCACCGGCGACCCCGAGCCGCGCGAGGAGGGCGCCGGCGTCCGGATCTCCTGGCGGCTGGTCGCGCTGCCGCTGGCCGGGGCGCTGGCCGCCCTCACCGTGCTCGCCGCCGGCTACGGCGACCACCTGCCCTCCAGCGCCGGCTGGCTGGCCGTCGGCTGCGTGCTCGCCGTCCTCGGCCGGACGGCGGTCACCTTCCGGGAGGTCCGCTCCTTCGCCGTCGCCCGCCAGGAGGCCCGCACCGACGAGCTGACCGGCCTGCCCAACCGCCGGGCGCTGCTGGAGACCGCGCGCACCGTCGTCGCCGGCGCCACCACCGCCTCCCCGGCCGCGCTGCTGCTGCTCGACCTCGACGGCTTCAAGGAGGTCAACGACAGCCTCGGCCACGGCGCCGGCGACCAGCTGCTCTGCCAGGTCGGCCCGCGGCTGACCCCGGCCCTGCGCCCCGGCGACGTGCTCGCCCGCCTCGGCGGCGACGAGTTCGCCGTCCTGCTGCCCGCCACCGACCTCGACGGCGCCGCCGAGCGGGCCGGCATCGTGCACGACCTGCTGCGCCAGCCGTTCGTCGTCGACGGGATCCGGCTGCACGTCGGCGTCAGCGTCGGCGTCTCCACCGCCCCCGTGCCCGCCGACGACGTCCAGGAGCTGCTGCGCTGCGCCGACGTCGCCATGTACGCGGCGAAGACCGAGCGCACCGGCGTGCACGTCTACGTGCCCGACCCGCACAGCGGCTCCGGCGAGCGGCTGCGAACGATGGAGGAGCTGCGCACCGCGCTGGTCGAGGACCAGCTCGACGTCCACCTGCAGCCACAGGTGGCCATGGACGACGGCCGGGTGGTCGGCGTCGAGGCCCTGCTGCGCTGGCACCACCCCGAGCGCGGCCTGGTCGGCCCCGGCGTGGTGCTGCCGGCCGCCGAGCAGGCGGGCCTCATGCGCCCGCTCACCGACACCGTGCTCGAGCGCTCCCTCGACGCGGTCGCCCGCTGGTGGGGCGAGCACCACGTGCCGGTGTCGGTGAACCTGTCGGCGGCCAACGTCGCCGACCTCGACCTGCCCGGCAAGGTCGCGGCCAAGCTGGCCCGCCGCGGGCTGCCGCCGACCGCGCTCACCCTCGAGCTGGTCGAGGACACCCTCATGGCCGACCCCGAGCGCGGCCGCACCGTGCTCGGCGAGCTGCGCCGCCTCGGTGTGCGCACCTCGATCGACGACTACGGCACCGGCTACAGCTCGCTGGCCTACCTGCGCCGGCTGCCGGCCGACGAACTCAAGCTCGACCGCAGCCTCACCTCCGACGTCGACGTCGACGAGCGCGCCGCGGCGATCGTGCGGCACACCGTCGCCCTGGCCCACGACCTCGGCCTGACGCTGGTCGCCGAGGGCGTCGAGGACGGCGCCACCGCCCGGCGGCTGGCGGCGCTGGGCTGCGACGTCGCACAGGGCTACGCCGTCGCCCGGCCGATGCCCGTCGGGGACCTGCTGGTCTGGCTCGCCGCCGACCGGGCGCCGCTCACCGCGGCCCCCTGAGCGGCACCGCCCCGGGGTGTGCCGATCCGGCCGAGCGTGCAGGATGGCCGGAGTCGATCAACCCGGAGGTGCGATCCGTGTTCCGCTCCCAGTCCCACGGCCAGGTCATCGGGGCCGAGCTGCAGGAGAGCCTGAGCCACCTCGGCGCCGCCGTGTCCGAGGCCGGCCGGGCCGCCGCGGAGCAGCTGGGCCCCCGCGTGGAGGCCGCCCGCGAGGCCACCGGCCCCGTCCTCGACGCCGCCCGTGAGGCCGTCGCCCCAAAGGTGGCCGCGGCCGTCGCCGCCGCCACCCCCGCCGTCGACGCGCTCGTCGACGCGCTGACCCCCCGCGTGGAGGCCGCCCGCGACGCGGCGACCCCCGCTCTGGAGCTCGCGCGCGAGCGGGTCGACGCCGCCGTCGACGCGCTCACCCCGCGCGTCGTGGCCGCCCGCGAGTCGGCCGGCCCGGCGGTCACCTCGGCGCTGGCCGCCGCGGGCGCCGCCGCCGCGAAGGCCGCCGCCGACCTCGGGCCCCGGCTCGAGGCCGCACAGTCCGCCACCCGCACCGCGCTGGCCGCCGAGGTGGCGCCCCGCGTGGCCGCCGCGCGCGACACCGTCGTCCCCGCGCTGGGCAGCGCCCGCGACACCGTCGTCGCCGGGGTGGGCACCGCGCTGGGCGAGCTCGACCAGCGGCGCGCCGAGCTCGTCGGCGGCACGGCGAAGGCCGCGAGGAAGACGAAGAAGAAGTCCGCGAGGAAGGTCGCGCAGGCGAAGCGATCCGCGGGTAGTGACAGGGGGTCGCGCCGCTGGCCGTGGGTGCTCCTGGCCCTCGCCGTCGGTGCGGCGACGTTCTCCTTCCTGCGCCGCAGGAAGCAGGACCCGTGGACGCCGGCCCCGGCCGGTGACGGGCCCGTGCCGAGCTACCGAGAGGACCCCGTGCCCAGCGCACCGAGCAACGACCAGTCCGGCAAGACCGTCTCCTCCGCCCAGTGGGAGGCGGGCGACTCGGCCCCGCCCGAGTCGGACATGGGCATCCGCGACGCCCAGAACGTGGCTGGCGACGACGACGCCGGCGCCACCGACCCGACCGAGACGGCGCCCGAGCCGTTCACCGGCGGCGGCAACGCGCAGGAGGGGCCGACCGCCGGTCCCGCCGGGCCGGGCATGGCCTGACCGCACCCGCCGCGGCACCCGCCGCGGCACCCGCTCCGCGCACCGCCCCCGCCGCCTCCGAGGCCGCGGGGGCGGTGTGCGTCCGGGGGTACCGTGGGGATCATGAGCGAGACGGCGACGACCAGCACCCCCGACTCGTCCCCCCTCGGTCCCGCCGGCCGCAAGCTGCTGCGCCTGGAGGTGCGCAACAGCCAGGTGCCCATCGAGCGCAAGCCCGAGTGGATCAAGACCCGGCTCAAGACCGGCCCGGAGTACACCGAGCTCAAGTCGCTGGTCCGCCGCGAGGGCCTGCACACCGTCTGCGAAGAGGCCGGCTGCCCCAACATCTACGAGTGCTGGGAGGACCGGGAGGCCACCTTCCTCATCGGCGGCGACCAGTGCACCCGGCGCTGCGACTTCTGCCAGATCGACACCGGCAAGCCCGCCGACTTCGACGCCGACGAGCCCCGCCGCGTGGCCGAGAGCGTCGCCGCCATGCAGCTCCGCTACGCCACCGTCACCGGCGTCGCCCGCGACGACCTGCCCGACGGCGGCGCGTGGCTCTACGCCGAGACGGTGCGGCAGATCCACGCCGCGGTCCCGGGCTGCGGCGTCGAGCTGCTCATCCCCGACTTCAACGCCGACCCCGCCCAGCTGGCCGAGGTGTTCTCCTCCCGTCCGGAGGTGCTCGCGCACAACGTCGAGACGGTGCCGCGGATCTTCAAGCGCATCCGCCCCGGCTTCCGGTTCGAGCGCTCGCTCGCCGTGATCACCGCCGCGCGCGAGGCCGGCCTGGTCACCAAGTCCAACCTCATCCTCGGCATGGGCGAGGAGCCGCACGAGGTCGTCGAGACCATGCGCGCGCTGCACGAGGCCGGCTGCGACCTGCTGACCATCACCCAGTACCTGCGCCCCTCGCCCCGGCACCACCCCGTCGTCCGCTGGGTCAAGCCCGACGAGTTCGTCGGCTTCCAGCAGCAGGCGGAGGAGATCGGCTTCCCGGGCGTGCTCGCCGGGCCGCTCGTGCGCAGCTCCTACCGGGCCGGCCGGCTCTACCAGCAGGCCGTGGAGGCCCGCGGTCTGACCCCTCGGGGCTGAATCCCGCGGTCCCCCGCCCGCGCCCGACCAGGGACGCGCGTGCGCGCCCCTATCCTGGGGACATGGCACGCAGCAAGCCCACAGACTCCACCGCGCCGTCCGGGCGCGGCAAGGCCGCGACCGGTCCCGGCTCCCGCGGCCGGACGACGGGCGGTGCCACCGCGGCCGGCGCCGTCGGCGCGGCCGGGACCGGCAAGGCCCCCAAGGCCGGCAAGCCCAAGGCCCCGAAGCTCGGCAAGGACGGGCAGCCCAAGGTCGGCCGGCTCAAGCGGTTCGGCAACCAGGCCCGCATGATCAAGCAGGCCTACTCGCTGACGGCGAAGAACGACCCGAAGCTCCCCTGGTTCATGCTCATCGCCTTCGTGGTGGTGGCCGGCCTCATCGAGCTGGTCGCGATCCTGTTCGGCGCGCCGTTCCTGTTCCTGCCGATCGCGATCGTCCTGGGCCTGCTCGCCGCGATGATCGTCTTCGGCCGGCGGGCGCAGGGCTCGGCCTACCGCCAGGTGGAGGGCCAGCCCGGCGCGGCCGCGTGGGTGCTCGAGGGCATGCGCGGCGACTGGCGGGTCTCCTCCGGCGTCGCCGGCACCGCGCAGCTGGACTCCGTGCACCGGGTGCTCGGCCGTCCCGGCGTGATCCTCGTCGGCGAGGGCTCCCCCACCCGGGTCCGCGGGCTCATCGCGCAGGAGAAGAAGAAGATCGCCCGCGTCGTCGGCGACACCCCGATCTACGACATCACCGTGGGCGACGAGGAGGGCCAGGTCCCGCTGCGCAAGCTCTCCACCCACGTGATGAAGCTGCCGCGCAACCTGTCCGCCGGTGAGGTCAACACGCTCGGCCGGCGGCTGGCCGCCCTCGGCGGCGCGCGCATGCCGGTGCCCGGCGGGCCGCTGCCCGGCGGCCGGCAGATGACCGTCAGCCAGCGGCAGGTCCGCCGCCGCTGACCCCCGGTCCGACAGGGAGCCCCGCACCGCCCGGTGCGGGGCTCCCGTCGTGTCGGGGGCGCGTCCGACGGCGGCCGTCAGACCGCGATGGTCACGCGGCGAGGGCCGGACGGCGCCGCCGGAGGCCCAGCATGTACGGCAGCCCGGCCCCCGCGACGGCGGCCGTCCGGCCCAGCCGCGCCCGCAGCGGCGGGGCCGGCAGCTCAGGCGGCGGGCCGGCGAGGTCGCCGACGTCGACGAACCACGAGCGCACCGGGCCGATCCCCTCGAGGTCCTGGGCGATCTCGTGGGCGTCGTCCGGCAGGCCGTCCCCGCTGCGGTAGAGCTCCTCGGACAGCAGCACGTACTCCGGGACGTCGACGGGGTTCTTGAGCATCCGGTGCACCTGGATGACGTCGATGCCCACGAGCTTGCGGCGCTGCCGGATCGTCTGGGTGGCCACCTCCCCGACGTGCGCGACGAACTTCAGCGTCAGCGCCTCCGCCTGGGCGCACCCCCGGCACGGGCACAGCACCGCCGCGACGTGGCGTCGCTCCGCGTGGAACGCGCGGTGCATGGCGACGACGGCGCGCGTGGTGGCGTCCAGCGGGCCGCCGCCGGGGCCGTCGGCGCGGCGCGAGAGGAAGGCGGCGTCCCCCTCGATCTCGACCAGGTCGAAGCCCCGGGCGGCGTCGACCACCCGGTCCAGCAGCCGCGCGGTGTTGACCTCGGCGTGCGCGAGGCTCATCCGGTGGGTGCTCATGTACTCGGTGTAGCTACCGATGTCGGCGATCAGCAGCAGCGCCCGGGTGGAGGCCATGCGGCACGCTAGCGGCCCGCGGGCGGGCCGGACGGGTCCGCGCCCGGCCTCGCTCGTGGCGGCACCGGCCCGCGGCCGGTCGTGTCCGACGGTGCGTACCGGTGCAGCATCGAGTCCACCGCCGTCCCCGCCTGCCGGGCGCTCGGCGGGTAGCCGAGGACGACCGCGACGAAGCGCTCCGGGCGCAGCGTCTGCAGCCGCAGGTCGCTGAGAGCGCGGACGGTGGCCGTGCGCCGGGTGCTGTGCAGCAGCGCGATCTCGCCGAAGCCCTGCCCCGGGCCGAGCGTCGCCAGGGTGCGCCCGTCCCCGGTGACCGCGGCCGTCCCCGACTCGATGACGTAGTACCGGTCGCCCGCGTCGCCCTCCGCGACGACGACCTCGCCGGCGGGGACGGCCACCGGCTCCAGGTGGCGGGCCAGCTGCTCGACGGCGGGCAGTGGCAGGACGCCGAGCAGGTCCACGGACCGCAGGAGGCCGATGTCGCGGTCGCGGACGCCGATCGAGCGGTCCAGCCGCCGCAGCCGGCGCCACGCGGCCGCCGCCGCGAGCGGGCAGACCAGGCCGATGGTGACCAGGGCGGTGCGCACCCCGGCCCGGTCGGCGACGAGCGCCGCGACGATCGCGCCGGTCCCCATGGCCAGCGCGACCAGGCCCTCCAGGACGCCGAAGACCCGCGCCAGCACGTCGTCCGGCGCGGTCCGGCCGAGCAGGGTGAAGCCGCCGACGTCGATGAGCGCGTTGCCCACCCCGACGCAGGCGAGCAGCAGCAGCGCCGTCGTCTCCGCGGGGACCACGCCGATCAGCGTCACCGGCAGCCCCCACAGGGTGACGCCGAGAGCGAACCAGGCGCCCAGCGCGCGGGTGCCGACCAGCAGCGACGCGGCGAGCGAGCCGAGCACCGCCCCGGCGCCGATGGCGGCGGTGAGCGCCCCGGCGCCGGGCTCCCCGGTGCCGAGCAGGTCGATGGCGACCACCACGGTGAGCACGGTCAGCGCGCCGCGGGTGAGGGTCTGCGCCGCCGCCAGCCCGACGACGAGCGCGAGGTCGCCGTTGCCGGCGACGGCCCGGATCCCCGCGAGCGCCTCACCGACGAGGTGCACCCCGGCCGGGGCGGGCGGTCGCGGTGGGGCCTCGTAGCGCAGCCGCACCAGCAGGAGCGCCGCCCAGCCGGAGGCGGCGGCCGAGACGGCGAACACGACCGTCACCCCGGCCCAGCCGAGCAGCACCGCGGCCAGCAGCGGGCCGAGCAGGGTGGCCAGCGAGTCGAGCAGGCCGCGCACCACGTTCGCGCCGGCCAGTTCCGTGCCCGGTGCGGCACAGCGACGGCAGCAGCGCCGAGTGCGCCGGCCGGTACAGCGTGGCCGCCACCGTGGACACCACGGCCAGCGCGTAGACGACCGCCGACGGGCCGCCCGTCCCGACGACGACGGCGGCCCCCGCGGTGGCCGCGCCGCGCACCGTCGACACCAGGACCAGCACCCGCTGCCGGCGGCCGCGGTCGGCCACCGGCGCGAGCAGCGGCGTCAGGACGGCGGAGGGCACCATCCGCAGCAGGCCGACCAGCCCGACCGCCGTCGCCCCGCCGTCGCGGTAGGCCACGATCCCGAGCCCCACGGTGAACGCCCACTCGGCGGTCCAGGCCCCGAGGAAGCTCAGCTGCGCCCGGCGCAGGGCGGGGTTGCGCGCGTTGGCGGCGAAGGCGGCCGCGGCCTGCCCGACCCGGCCGCTCCCCTGCGCCATGGCGGGACGCTAGCGCCGCCGGGGCCGCCGATACCGCTCCGCCGGCGTCCGGTGGAGGAGGTCAGAGGCGGTCGAAGGGGGCGGCGTAGCGGAAGGTCCCGCGCGGCCACGGGTCGGTGAGCGCGCGTGCCTGGAAGTGCGCGCCCCACGCGGGGTCCGGCGCCGCCACCCCGAGGTCCGCGGCGGGGACGAAGCCCATCCGGGCGTAGTAGGCCGGGTCGCCGAGCAGCGCGACCAGGCGCTCCCCCGCCGCCTCGGCCACCGCGACCAGGGCGTGCACGAGCACCGTCCCGACGCCGCGGCCCTGCGCCTCCGGCCGCACGCCGAGCGGGCCGAGCCCGAGCGCCGGGGCGCCGTGCGGCTCGACCCACCCGCGGGTGGCGATCACGTGCCCCACCACGTCGTCGCCGTCGACCGCGACCAGCGACAGGTGCGGCAGGGAGCCCACGTCCTCGCGCAGCTCGTCGGTGAGCCGCGCCTCGACGTCGGTCGGGAAGGCCGCCCGGTGCGCGGCCGCGACGGCCTCGGAGTCGGCCGGCCGCTCGCGGCGGACGATCACCTGTCGCGGACGACGGCGGTGTCGGTGAGCCGGTCGTGCAGGCCGCGGCCGTCGGCGTCGACGACGAGCGCCGGCACGAGCAGGAACAGCAGCCCGGTGCGCACGACCGCCCGCCATGGGGCCAGCCGCGACGCCGGCCGGGGGTGGGCCAGGCGCAGCCCGAGCAGCCGCATGCCCGGCGTCTGGCCGATCGCGACGAGGAAGACGACGTACACCACGGCCAGGGACAGCAGGCTCCAGTTGCCCGGCAGGTCCGGCGCGGTGAAGAACCCGGCGACGACGGCGGAGAGGAACGCGTCGACGAGGAAGGCGAGCACCCGGGTGCCGAAGCCGGCCAGGGACCCGGGCCCCTCGGCGGGGAGGCCCAGGGAGGCGCCCCGCCGTCGCTCCTGAGAGGGTGGCTGCGCGTCCCTGACCATGCTCCCAGCGTAGGACCCGACAGCCGTCGGCCCGCCCGCCGCGGGGAGTGCCCTCCCCGACACGCCGGGCTCGTTGTTACCGCCCCGAAACAGACGGGACACCGGCGGGCAACTCCCCGGCCATAGCGTGCGGACGGCTGTCCACCCGATACCGGAGGATCGATGTTCACCAGTCCCGACGAGGTCGCCGGCTACATCCGCGACAACGACGTCGAGTTCGTCGACGTGCGTTTCTGCGACCTGCCCGGCGTCATGCAGCACTTCACCATCCCGGCATCGACGTTCGGCGAGGACACCTTCTCCGACGGCCTCGGCTTCGACGGGTCCTCGATCCGCGGCTTCCAGGCCATCAACGAGTCGGACATGCTGCTGCTGCCCGACGCCAACAGCGCCTACGTGGACCCGTTCCGCAAGAGCAAGACGCTCAACGTGAACTTCTTCATCCACGACCCGATCACGCGCGAGGCCTACAGCCGCGACCCGCGCAACGTCGCGAAGAAGGCCGAGGCCTACCTCGCCAGCAGCGGGATCGCCGACACCGCCTACTTCGGCCCCGAGGCGGAGTTCTACATCTTCGACTCGATCCGCCACGACACCGGGATCAACGAGGGCTACTACCACATCGACTCGGTCGAGGGCTCGTGGAACTCGGGCTCGGCGACCGGCGTCAACGGCGTCGGCCCGAACCTGGGCTACAAGACCCGCGCCAAGGGCGGCTACTTCCCGGTCGAGCCCTACGACCACTACAGCGACCTGCGCGCCGACATGATGCGCAACCTGACCGGCGTGGGCCTCGAGCTCGAGCGCGGCCACCACGAGGTGGGCACCGCCGGCCAGGCGGAGATCAACTACAAGTTCGACACGCTGCTGCGGTCGGCCGACAGCCTGATGCTGTTCAAGTACGTCATCAAGAACACGGCCTGGCAGGCGGGCAAGACCGTCACCTTCATGCCCAAGCCGCTGTTCGGTGACAACGGCTCGGGCATGCACTGCCACCAGAGCCTCTGGAAGGACGGCGAGCCGCTCTTCCACGCCGAGACCGGCTACGCGGGCCTGTCCGACACCGCCCGCCACTACATCGGCGGACTGCTGGCCCACGCGCCGTCGCTGCTGGCCTTCACCAACCCGACCGTCAACAGCTACCACCGCCTGGTGCCCGGCTACGAGGCCCCGATCAACCTCGTGTACTCCGCGCGCAACCGCTCGGCCTGCTGCCGCATCCCGATCTCGGGCGACAACCCCAAGGCCAAGCGCATCGAGTTCCGCGTGCCCGACCCGTCGGCCAACCCCTACCTCGCCTTCTCGGCGATGCTCATGGCCGGCCTCGACGGCATCAAGAACAAGATCGAGCCGCCGGCGCCGGTGGACAAGGACCTCTACGAGCTGCCGCCCGAGGAGGCCCTGGGCATCGAGAAGGTGCCCGCGTCGCTGGACGCCGTCCTCGACCGGCTCGAGGTCGACCACGACTACCTGATCGACGGCGGCGTCTTCACGCCCGACCTGATCGAGACGTGGATCGAGTACAAGCGGGAGAACGAGATCGACCCGATCCGCCTCCGCCCGCACCCGCACGAGTTCGCGATGTACTACGACATCTGATGTTGTCTAGGCGCTGACCTGCGGTTTTGCTGGGTCACGCACCGCCAGTCCGCACACAGTCCGCACGAGCCGCCAGCACTGCTCCCACGGCGGCTCGTGCGGACTCGTCGCTGTCCGGCCACAGGTGGCCGTAGGTGTCCAAGGTCGTCTTGGCCGAGCCGTGTCGGAGCCGGTGTTGGACGACCTTGACGTCGAGGCCGCTGCCGATCAGCAGCGAAGCCAGGTAATGCCGGAGGTCGTGGAAGCGGAACTCCTCCGGTAGCCCGTCGACCTTCGGCCGGGCCGCTCGCATCGCGCGTTCGATGGCCCAGGTCGAGGACTGCCGCCCAGCGCCGTCCGTGACGACGTAGTCGCCGCCCCACCTGGCCACCGCAGCGGAAAGCTCGAGCGCCAGCTCGGACGGTATCGGCAGCGGCGTCCGGCTGGTTTCGGACTTCAACGGCTCGCCGTCCCGCTGCTGCACCGGCCTGACGATGCCGCGCATGAAGTCGACGTCGGCCACCCGCAGGCCGACGGCCTCGGCGGTCCGCAGACCGACGAAGGCACCGAGCAGGATCGCTGGTCGCAGGTGCTCGCCGACGGCATCGTGCAGAGCCCACACCTGCTCGGTGGTGGCGACGTAGGGGCGGGGCTTGCCGGCGCCCGGAGTCGTGCGCCGGGAACAAGGGCTACGCGCCAGGATGCCGTCATGGACGGCGTCGCTCATCAGCTGCGACAGCCGGTTGTGGAGCGCGTAGACGTAGCTGTCAGCAAGGCCGTCAGCCTTGAGCCTGGCCGTCCATGACTTCACATCCGACGGGCGCACCGCAGCCAGAGGACGGTTGCCGAAGGCGGTCGTGATCTGCGCGATGTGCACCCGCGCTTGTCGGACGGTTCTGGGACGTCTGCTGGCGTAGCCGGACAGCCATGTCTCGCACCACTCCCCGACCGTCGTCTTGACCGCGGTGGGGTGCACGTACGTGCCCCGGACCATCTCGGCCGTCTGCTCGTCGAGCCACCGCTGCGCGTCTCGCTTCAGCGCGAAGGCCTCGGTGACCTCACATCCAGAGTTATCGCGGAAGTGCGACAGGTAGCGCAACCCCTTGCCGTCGCGCGCAGTGGGAACGAGCTTCCCGGTCGCGCGGTCCATCCTGCGCCAGCGGTCGATCACTACGGCCATCGTTCAATCCTCCTGCTGTTGCGGGCGCCGCTGGACGTCGACGACGGATGCGGGTGTCCGAGCGACGGTGCACTCAGGTGCCGACACAACACCTTTGCCAAAGTCGACCGGCGCCCGTAGCCGTGCTGGACGTCGATCCGGTCGTGCAGATCGTCGATGCGGTGGAAGATGCGGCGACCGACGCCGAAACTTTGCGGTCCGGTGCCGAGGTGCCGCCAGGTCGGTCTGCGCCGTGACTCGAAAGTTCTGCTCATCGCGGAACGCTCCGGTCCGGGGCACGCCGGCGAGAGAGGGAGGGCACGTCCTCGGATCGCGTGACATGCCCGGCCCCGGGCGACACGATGTTGCGGCTCTCGGCCCTCCGTGCGGCGGCGCGGTCTGCGTCGCGGCCGGCGCCCCAGGTGTCGTGCTCGCGGGCAAGCCGGTGGGGCGGCAGGGCGCGCACGGCCGGTTCGGCGGTCAGCGCGGTGATGTGGGTGCGGGCGTTGGTCAGCTGCTGGAACCTGTCGACGACCTCGCGCTCAAGGTTCGTCAGCAGCGCTACGGGGTCCGAGGCGAAAGCGAGCGGTCCCAGCGGGGTCAGTCGCTCGTCGCGCCGGTGACGGGCCTCGGCCAGGGCACGCCGCGCCTCCTCGGCGGTGTGCCGGGCGGTATCGGCAACCGCATGCAGCTGCGCCTGCTCCGGATGGCGGTGCTCGGCGGTGCGGCGGGCGGCGGGCGGCGGGCGGCGGTATCGAACGCCTGCCACAGCGCGGCGCGGTCGTCGTATCCGTCGGCCTCCTGGGCGAGCTGGGTCGGGTCGGTGGGCAGGTCGGGCCGATGTGGGCGCCATCGGTCGGCCCAGCCGGTCAGCTGCTGGCTGGCGCGGGCGACGGCGGCCCGGCGCAGTTGCAGCCGGCCGGGCCCGTCGAGCACGACCCGGGCCGCGACGCGCGCGGCCGGGCGTTCGCCGTCCCAGGCGGTGAGCAGGCTGTCGCGGATGCGGTCGGCCTTGGCGGCGACCGCCCTCGTACTGGCCTGGGCCGTCTGCTTCGCCCGCTCGGCGACAAGCGCTGTCTGCCGCCACTCGGCGTCGAGTCGGGTGAGCTCGCCGGCGTGACCGGCCTCTTGTGCGACGACTTGGCGCAGGGTGTCGCGCCACGGCTCCAGCAGGGCCAGTTGGTCGGCGCAGCGCTGCTCGACCGACCACGCCTGGTGCAGCTCGGCCAGCACCTGCTCCAGTGGACGGGGGCTGGCGTAGGAGGCTGCCTCGGCGGCAGCCTGCTCCGCGGCGTGCGCGGGGCCCAGGTCGGCCCGGTCGCGGGCGAACACCGCGATCCACTGCTCCCGCGCCTCGTCGGCGTCGGCGGCCACGAGATGGGCGATGTGGGCCTGCCGGCCGCGAGTCATCCCCACGTAGGCGCCGGCGGCGCCGGTGGACTCGCCGATGACCAGGTGGGCGGCGGGAACGGTGTCGCCCTGGACGCCATGCGCGGTGCTGGCGTAGGCCAGCTCCACATGGGCGGTGACGTAGTCGGCGGGCAACGTCCGCTGCCGCGACCCGGCGGGGGTGACACCGGCGGAGGTGACGTTCCCCCCGGCGCGGGCGGCGGGGGTGACAACCAGCCCGCCACCGCCGTCGACGGTCGTGACCGTCCAGGTGTCGCGGTTAGCCACGCCCAGGTCGCGGTCGTTGCGGCGGGTGGCGACCCGGTCGCCGACGCCGATCCGCTGACCCGCCGCGGTGACGACGACCCGGGTGTCCTCGACCCGGCGGTCGGCGACCAGCCGCTCGCGGACGGCGGCGTTGAGGGCGGCGGCCTGCTCCCGGGTGTCCACCACCACCGCCACCGGCTCACCCTCCGCGGAGGAGCGAGTCGCGGTGTCGGCCAGCTCCTCCCGCATCGCCGCCGCGTCGGGATGCAGCCGGACCTGGCCGCGTGCGGCGAGTGCGTCGAACACCGTTCCGGGGTCGGTGCCGGCGCGCATGGCCAGCGTCAGCTCGGCGTACTCCGTGTCCGCGACGGTGAACCCACCGTCGGTGCGGATGAAGCGGTGCACCCGGTCCAGGGTGAGCACCGCGGTCGGGTCGACGGCACGGACGGCCAGTTCCAGTACGCCGCCGCGGCCGACCGCGGTCAGCTGCCGCCGGTCACCCAGCAACGCCACCCGCACTCGGCACTCGTCAGCGACGGTGAGCAGGGCGCGGGCGGTGTCCTGGTCGAGCATCCCCGCCACATCGACCACCAGCAGATCCCCGGCGCGCAGCCGCGCCTCCTCCTCGGGGCCGGTGTGGACGCTGCCGGTGACTGGGTCGGTCTGGCCGGCGGCGAGGCGGGTCCAGGCGCCCTCGTCGGTCCAGCGCCAGCCGTGCTGGTGCACCAGCCATGCCACCGAGCCTGCGTCGGCGCCGACCTCTTGCTGCACGACCTGGGCGGCCTTGAGCGTCGGGGCCACCACCGTGAGCCGTTGCCCTTGCTCATCGAGGAGGGTGCGGGTGGCGGTCAGGGTGGTGGTCTTGCCGGCGCCGGCGGCGCCCTCGACCACCACCAGCTGCCGGTCGCCGGCCAGCGCCGCGACCGCGGCGGCCTGTCCGGCATCCAGCTGATGCACCTGGGCCAACGACTCGGAAGCTGAGGTCGGCCCCCTACCGGGCGGGATGGGCTCGTCCCGAAGCCGTGACAGGTCGGCGTCGGTCAGGTCGACCCCAAGCCCGGTGGCGCGGTCGGCCAGCCGGACAGTCAGCTCGGCCTCGACATCGAGCACCTGCCGGCATGTCAACGCCCGGATGTGCTCCGGCACGCCGTCGCGGTCCAGCAGCGGAACGCACCGGACCAGAGCGCGGGCGGTGAGGTCCTCGGCCAGCTCGATGCGCACCGCCGACTCTGCCACTACCCCGGCAGCAGCGATCAGCTGCTCGACCTCGCCCCGGACATCGGCGGCGTTCCACGCCGAGCGGCCGGCGGCTAGCCGTGCCAGCACCCGGCCGACCGCCCCGTCGCGGTCCAGCGCGCCGACCGGCGTGGGTGCCAGGTCCACCGGCCGGTCGCGGTCGCGATACCCGAGGGCGGTCAGCTCGCCCATCCACCGGGCGGTGAGGTCCTCGCCGGGCTGAGGGGTGACCTTGTCGGGGCGGCCGTCGGCCCAGGCGCGGGCGTCCCAGGCACGGCGCAGCGCCGGTCCCGGCGTTTCGCCGGGGTGCGCCGCGGTCCATCTGGATTCGTAGCGATCCACATTCCGAGCGATCTGTGTCGCGCGGGCGCTGAACGGCCCGACGACGTCCGACATCTGCCGTATTTCACCGTCGCTGTCCGACGTGTATCCGTGCGAGGCGAGCGCGCCGCGGAATTGCGGGTCGCAGGCGACCGCGGCGTGTCCGATCCCGTTTATCGCCGCGAGAAAGTCGCGCACGGCGACGGTGTGCAGCCCACGCCATTTCTCCGTTGCGAACACTCGCGCGTTGACCTGCAGATGCAGATGCCGGTGCGGATCACCGGCGCGGGAGGTGTAGTGCCGCACGGTCACCGCCTCCAGCACCTCGACCGGCACCTGCACCTGGCCGCCCCGCGGGCCGACCCGGGTGGTGGCGTGCTCGGCGAGCCAGCCGATGAGCTGAGCGGCGGCGCGGTCCTGCGCCGCGTCGTAGGCGGCGGCGACATCCGGGTGCAGCGCCGAGGCCAACGACCACGACTTCGGCCCGTTGACCACCACCTCGACGAACCGGACCGCCCGTTCGTCGCTGCGCAGCCACCCACGCGACTCACCGGTGTCCGGGTCCTGGCCGGCCACCCAGGCTTCGTAGCCGCCCCCGGCCAGCGGCGCCAGCTCCTGCACCCGGCTGTCAGGGCCGGTGGCGTAGCGGCGGGCCAGCCCGATGCCCTCGGCCAGGTAGTAGTCGTCCGCCCGCCCCCGGTCCGCATCCAGGTAGCAGCGGGCCGCGGCCGGCGAGCCGGCATACACCTTGATCCCGCCGCGCATTGTCAACACCGCCCGACAATGGCCAACACGTCACCCCTAGAAACGGCGAAAGGCCTCGCGAAGCGGGGCCCGAACGTTCACCGAAGGTAGCATTCGTGCCGTTCTTTGGCGAAGGCCTGAGCTTGCCCGGGAAAGGCTGGAGTGGCGGGCGTAGAGTCGTCGCGGGCGCCATGGCGTTGGCCGTTTACGGCGATTGCCGACTGAGAGCAGGTCGCGTTCTTCCCGGCTATAGGTGCTGATGGCGATCGGCTCCGCGATGTACCGGCTCGCGTCACGCGGCCCCCTGCGACACGGCGGCGTGGATGTTGAGCGGCTGCCGGACGACGAGGCTGCGACCGTCCGGCAGGGTGTCCCGGTTGTCCTCCCCGTGCGGGAAGGTTCACCGGGCGGGTCTTACGGGACGGCGGACGAGGGGCACCTGCTCTGTCCTGCGGTGTTCCCGGTTGGGGTTCGGCTTCCGGGACCGGTCAGCGGGTCGCCGGAGGCGAAAAGCTCGAGCGCGGGTCATGCTCAAGTCGGTGCACGGCATATGCCTTGATCGCTGCGGAGAGCCAGGACGGGAGCTGGGGGTCCACGACCTCGACCATGGCGCGCTGCTGGGGGTCGTCGATCACGAGGTCGCCGAGGCCGTGGTACGCCGCCGCGTCGGCCGGCCACAACGCGGTCACCCCTCGGTGGTGCTCGGCGAGGAGGTCGAGCGCTTCATCGTCGTCCGGCGCGACGCCGCGGGTGCGGGCATCTGACATCTGGGCCAGCAGGCGGCGCCCGTCGGCGGCGGCGCGCTCGTGGTCCTCGCGGCTCCAGTCGGCCGTGACCTGCTCGGCTGCGTCGAAGTGGTCCCGCACGGCTTCGCCGTAGCGGCCGACGAGCTCCTCACGCAGGCGCTCCTTGTCCGCGGCGAAGCCGGCGAAGAACTCCTCGTCGCTCATCGTCCGGTCCCCGGTCAGGTCGGCGATCGTGCGGTCGATGGTGGCGACGATGCGGTCCAGCCGGTTCCGTTCACCGATCAGCTGCTCGCGGTGCTGTCGCAGTGCGGTCAGTTCGTCGGCCTCGCCGTCGACGACCTCGCGGATGCCCGAGAGTGGAACGCCGAGCTCCCTGAGGAGCAGGATGCGCTGCAGGCGCAGCAGCTCGCGGCGTGCGTACCAGCGGTAGCCGTTGGCGGAGATCCGCGACGGGGTGAGCAGTCCGATGTCGTCGTAGTGCCGCAAGGTGCGGGCAGAGATCCCGGCCATCCGGGCGACCTGACTGATCGAGTGCTCCACGGTCACGACGGTAAACGCTGGACCTTCTCGCTACGTAAACTTCTAGCGTCCGCGTATGCCCGTTCACCAGCCCTTCACCATCCGCGATGTCCGGATCTTCGACGGGGTGCACCCGCTCGAGGCCACCTCTCTGCGCGTCGTCGGCGGCCGCATCGACGCGATTGGAACACCATCCATCGCCGCGTCGGGTGACGCGGTCATCGACGGGGGCGGCGGGACCCTGCTGCCGGGACTGATCGACGCCCACGTACACCTGCTCCCGGGGTGCACCCAGCTGGCGGCGACGTTCGGCGTGACAACGGTGGTGGACCAGTTCAGCAAGCCCGAGGTCATCGACCCCGAACGGGCCGCGGTAGCCGCCGCCGACGCCGGGCAGGGGCCCGTGCGGGCGGACCTGCGCACCTCCAGCATCGGCGCCACGGCCCCGGGCGGTCACCCCACCATCGCCTACTCGCCCCTCCCTTACGTCACCGGTCCCGCCGACGCGCTGCCGTTCGTCGAGGACCGGCTCGCCGAGGGCGCCACCCACCTGAAGGTCATCTACGACGACGGCTCCGGCGCCATGCTCGACATCCCCTCCCTGGAGGCGGCCACGATCGAGGCCCTGGTCGCCGAGGCGCACCGCCACGGCCTGCCCGTGGTGGCACACGTCTCGACCGCCCGCGGCGCGGTCACCGTCGCCCACTGCGGAGTCGACGTGCTCGCCCACGCGCCGTTCGACCGGATGACCGACGCCGAGGTCCGCGACGTCGCGCGCGCGGGTGTCGCGCTGATCGCGACGCTGTCCATCATCGACGGCTTCCCCGGCCCGGACGGGATGATGCCGCTGCTCACCCAGCCGGAACTGGCCTCCCGGCTGACCCCGCGGTGGCGCCGGGTCCTGGACGGTCAGTCCCGGCGGTGGATGCCGCCGCAGGCGCCCGACGGCACCGCGGCGCGAGAGAACACCCTGGCCCTGTTCGAGTGGGGAGTGCGCGTGCTCGCCGGCACCGATGCACCCAACCCCGGCCTGGTGCACGGCGCGAGCCTGCACCGGGAACTGCAGCACCTGGTCCGAGCCGGCCTGCGACCGACCGACGCGCTGACCGCGGCAACCTCGGCCCCGGCCGACGTGTTCGGCCTGGCCGACCGCGGTCGACTCGTCGCCGGGGCGCGGGCCGACCTGGCCCTCCTCAACGGCGATCCCACCGCCGACATCACCGCCACCCAACGGCTGCGGCAGGTGTGGGTCCTCGGGCGTGAGGTCGAACCTGAGGCGTACGCGGGCAGCCCGGCCGAGCGGGAGGGGGTCATCTGGCTCCGCGACTCCACCACCAAGATCGTCGAGGCCATCCAGGAGACGTGGCCCGGCATCCCCACCCCCGAGGATGTCCGCCGCGACGAGGACGGCGAGCTGCTCGGTCGCGTCGTCCCCACCTCCGGCGGCTGGCAGGCCGTGACCACCTTCGGTGCCCCTCTCGGCGACGTCAGCAGCCACGACGAGGCGCTGGAGACCGTGCGCGCACTCGGCCTGTCCTGTCTGGCCGAACCGTGGTGGGTGTGCCCCCTCGGCGAGCACGAGTGGCAGGAGGCCAGGCTGATGGAGGTCCACCCGGACCGTGTCCGGCTGCGCTGGACCGACCCGATGGCTGACCAACCACCATCCGGCCAGTGGTTCGACCTCGACGACCTGGACCTGGCGCTCGAGCCGCCCGCTGAGCTCCAGCGCCACTGACGCAGCCCGGGTGGGTCGGACGGTGACCTGAGACCCGGACAGGCTCGGTCCGATCCAGGAGAACGCTGACGGAACCGCTCAGCGACCCCCTGTGGGACACCAGGAGGGGCCAGTGATGGGCCGCCAGCCTGATCCTTCAATAGAGGTAGCGGTCGATGCCGGAGCCGAGGGCCCACATGCGGTTCATCCGGTCGGCGGTGCGGGTGTAGGCGGCTTCGTCGGCCTCACTCAGCGTGCAGTCCGTTCCGGGTGGGGTGGCCCGCATTCGGGCGGTCAGCATGCGGGTGTCGTCTGTCGGGGCGAGGTCGAGCAGGCCGGCCAGTCGGGCGAGCAGCGAGACGAAGCTGGCGCGGCCGGGGCAGCGGTAGGTGTCGCCGAGCTGCCCCGCGTGGGCGTCGACCACGTCGGCGATGTCAGCGTCGAGACCGGGATGGCCGAGGGCGGCCGCTGTGGCCGACAGCAGGTCGATGTCGACGGCCGGCAGGGTCAGCGCGGTCAGCGGCGCGTGCTCGTAGCGGCCATCCGGAGCGAGCAATCGGCCCCGCCCAGCTCCGAGGGACTGCGTCGGCGCCAGGGCGGTGAGTAGGCGCTGCACGGCGGCGAGGGCGACCCGGTCGGCCAGTGGTGCCGGCAGCCGCAGCGGCTCGGCGTCGGCGGCCGGGTCCTGTCGTTCCTCGTACTCCCACAGACCCAGGCACAGCAGCACCTCTTCCACCGCGCGCAGTGGCACGAGCAGCTCACCGTCGAGGTCGACGACCAGCACAGTCCGCTGCCCCGCCGCCGCTCCCCCGGCCGGTGCCGGCTGACCGGCTGCGCGCTCAGCCACCGGCGGACCACCGCTCGATGGCCGACCGGCCGGTCACACCGGTGGCCCGGCCGATGGCGGTCCACGAGGCCCCGGCCGCCCGCGCGGCGTACACCGCCTCGTCTAGGACGCAGGCAGCGGCTGCCTGCCGGACCGCGGCCTGCTCGACGTCTTCAAGGGTCTGCCAGGGCTCGATGTGGCGGCGCCACTCCAGCATGACCCGCTTCTCGTCGGCGGCCGCCAGATCGACCCACGGGCCGGTGACCGCCAGCCGCCGCGATGCCGGGTCGGCCAGCTCCGGTGCGGGCACCCGGGTCCAGGGGGTTCCGCGCCAGCCGCAGGTGCAGCCGGCGACCCAGCCGACCACCGCAGCATCCGGGCGCCACTCCTCCGCTTCGTCGATGACCTCCCGACGGACCTGGCCGCCGGTGTGATGCACGATCCCGTCGCCGCCGATGACCGCGCCGTCTTGCCAGATGCCCTCGACAGTGCAGCCGTCGCGGTACGTCAGCCGCACCCGGTCGCCGTTGCGCGGCCCGTCGTCGGGTCGGCGGGCCACCAGCACGCCGCGGGCGCTGGTGCTCCCAGCGCCTTGCGCGCCGTCGGCGAAGACCGGCACCACCCAACCCTCGTGCTGCTGGTCGCCCACGACCGGGCCCATCCATCCCATCGCTGCTCCTCCTGCTGCCTCGTACCGCGTCGTCACCGCAAGCTGGTTGTGCTGGTCTCGTCTCGGTCAGCGTCGACCGACCTCGCCCAGCCGAGACGCCGCGTGCCGGAATCTGGGGACGCCGCAGAGGGCTATGGACAGCACTCCACTGCGGCGGTTCCCGGCGACCGTCGCCGAAGACTGCGCAGCCTCCCCCGGTCGGCTCCGGTCGCGCGAAACTGACATCGCCGGCGCCTGGAAACTGGAGGACGACGGAGGAACGGCGCCGAGGTACGTGGCTACGGACGGGCGGCCACCAGGTCTAGCGGCGAGCGTCGACCCACGCGTAGAGGTCCTCCCGCCGGTAGAGGACCCGGCGGCCAAGGCGGAAGCTGCGCGGTCCGGTACCGAGGTGACGCCAGTACCGCAGCGTGGCGACGGGAGCGCGCAGCAGTGCGGCGGCCTCGCCGATCGTGAGCAGGTCGGGCTGCTGGTCGACGGTGTGCTCGGGCATGGCTGACTCCAGGCGGGGCAGGTCGTTTACGGGTTCACTCGTAGAAGGCGCGATCTCACGGTCCTTGGTGACAGCTCACAGCCAACTTCTCCAGAACTTCTCCCGTGAAGCTCGGTCCTCCTCCGGTTGCTCCTGCCGTCTTGCTCCTGTGTCTCCGAGCAGCGCCGTCCTGCGGGAGACCATCGAACGTCGCCCGCCCCGCGGGTCCGCGGTCAGCGCCAAGGCCTGCTTGCCGATCCGCTCGTGTGGCACCTCGTTCTCCACCGTGCGAGCGGCGGCGCCCCACCCGAGACCGCACCTCATGAGGGGGTCGTTCAGGATGCTGCTCGTGCGACAGATGACCGCGCCGGTGGCGTCATACCCCTGGCACCGGGGCGAAGGACGAATCCGCGCGGACCTCTCGGACGCGAGTTGAGCGCCCAGGCCTTCGTCGACGAGTCCGCCCGCGGATCGCGGTACCACGTGTGCGTCGCGGTTGTTCTCGACGGGGACGTCGACGCGCTGCGCCGCCTCGTCCGTTCCTTCTGCCTGCCCGGTCAGCGGCGGTGGCACTTCGTCACCGAACGCGACAGCCGCCGCCGGCAGATCCTCGACGCGTTGATCGACAGCGGACAGGTCTCGGCGTTGGCGTTCTCCGGCAAGGGTCGCGAGGACGATCTACGCGCCGAGAGCTTCCGCCGGATGGCCGCTGCACTGGTCGACCGTGGCGTGCACCGACTGGTCATCGAATCCCGGCAGGGCCGTGACCAGCGTGACCGGCAGATCCTGGTCGAGGAGCTTCATCGTTTGGGCGGCCCCGTGCTGCAGTATGTCCACCTGCCGCCGAGCGGCGACCCGCTCCTCTGGGTCGCCGATGCAGTGGCCTGGAGTCACTCGGCCGGAGGCGCGTGGCGACAACGCATCGCCTCGATCACCACTGCCCAGGACGTGACCGGCCGCTAGAAACCGCGGAGCCCGGCTGCTCACCGTCCGGAGAGGAGCCGGGCCCACTTCCTGAAGCTCAGCGCAACAGGCCACTCCAGTGTAGGGATAACCGGCTCGGTCGCCAAGCGGCCGACGGAGCCCCTGATCGGCGCCGCCCCCCGCCTCAACCGCGACTCCCCGGTCAGCCGGTGGCGATGAGGCGCTGAGGGTGTTCGCCCACATTCCTGGCCGCTCCCGCGCAACCGGCCTCTTCTGGCTGCGGCGGATCCGGGGGAAGGGTGGGCCGCAGGCCCATCCCGCAGGGACGCGCAGCGCCCTTCCGGCGGGCCGCCGAAGCCGGCATCCTCGGCCGGCTGCGGGGGCGGCATCGCCGGTACGGGAGGAAAACCGGAGATTGGCAAGCACGCTTCTCCCTTGCAGCACCGCGTTGGATCGGCTTCTCCTGTCCTCCTGCAGGTTGAGCATTCGGTGCCCGACCAGGGCCTCCCCCGAGGTCTTGCGGGGCAGCCCCTCGGGGACGGCATCGGTGTGGATGCGCGCGTCGACCTCCCGCAGCACAGCGGCCAGCCGGTCCAGGTTCTCTCGGATTGTGGCCGGGGTGACGTCGACATCGCGGGTGGGGCCGCGCCGACCTGTGCATACGGCGGCGTAGCCGCCGACGCTCACATAGGCGACGCCGTGGCGTTCGAGCACCGCCAGGATCGGCTCGGCGTCGAACTGGTCCGGCTCGGGTCGCCTGCGTCGCTTACCGCTGGGGCGGCTCGGCCGGCGTCCACCAGGGCGATCGAGCACGGCGCACTTGGCATCGAAGGCACGGAGGCCGTCGCCAGTCCGCACACAGTCCGCACGATTTCCAATCGAGCCCCCGATGGACCAATCCCTTCCAACACTATAAGCGCAGGTCAGCGGCGTATTCCGTCGAAGACCATCGACCACAAGTCACGCTGGAGAGTTCGCGATGTACTACGACATCTGAGTCATCCGGGGCGCCCCCGCCCCTGCGTTGCCGGTTCGCACGGCCCCCGCCAGGTTCCCCGGATTCCTGGCGGGGGCCGCGCTGCGTCCGGCGCCGAGAACGCGGAGTGATCTGACAGGCGCCACGCGCGCACCTTGTGAGACTCGGATCGTCCGCACCACTGCGTGCAGCCGTGCCGCTCCCTGCGCCACGCTTCGCCCGCACACTCGTGGACGTCCACTTGCACCCCGTCAGTTGACGGCGATCGTCGGGCCGGCGGACCGAACTGGCGGTGAGGTCGCAGTACGACAAGACCAGCGACGCACGATCGACAGCAGTCTCGCGCCGTTTGAGTGAGCGGGAGTAGGGCGTCGCATGGGCTGCGGCCAGCGGCGTCACCTGCCGGTCATCGCACTGATCCGACAGACAGGTGTGAGGTCGGCAGGCAGGCGCGGAAAGACGTGCCCTCAACGACCGAGGAACGGGGACAACGTCGTTCACGACGAGACCATCGCGATCGGACCGCCGATGGCAGGCCGGTCACAAACCGCCTCACTTGTCACCGATACCCCGGCGGCTCGTTTCCGTCCCAGCGCCTCCCGGCTCGTGGCCCGAGTCACCGGATGCTCAACGGGCGATGGCCGGCGTTGGGCACCAGCGACCGAGCCGCTCGAGGCACACCCTCAGTGCACCGCCGCTCGGGTGAGCACTTCGCCTGGCGACGCGTCAGGCGTCCGGCCCCGCATCGGGCCAACCGAATCCCACGGAGTGTGAGATGAGCAAGAAGAAGGTCCTTCTCGGCACCGCCGGCGTCCTCGTTGCCATCGGCGTCGCCACCTCGGCCGGCGGCGGCGACTCCGAGCCGAAGTCGACGTCCGCGGCGTCGGACGCTTCGCAGGCGGTGGACACGCCGAGCAGCGCCGGCGCGCCGACGTCGCAGGCGGTCGCCCCTGCGCCTCAGCCGGTCACTCCTCCGCCCGCGCCGGCCCCCGTGACGCCGGAGGCGCCGAGTGCCACCGTCGCGCAGCAGAGCGCCATCCGGTCGGCCGAGTCCTACCTGGACCTGACCGGCTTCTCCCGGACCGGCCTCATCGACCAGCTGTCCTCGCAGTACGGCGACGGCTACTCGGTGGAGGACGCGACCTACGCCGTCGACCACGTCACGGTCGACTGGAACGCCGAGGCCGTCGAGTCCGCGCAGTCCTACCTGGAGATGACCGGCTTCTCCCGGTCCGGATTGATCGAGCAGCTCTCCTCGTCGTACGGCGACCAGTACACGCTCGAGCAGGCGACCTACGCCGCGGACCAGGTCGGTCTCTGACGTCCTGATCCGGGCGCAACGAGGCGACCGTCGCCCCCGGCAAGTGCTGCGGCGGCCCCGCCCCTGACGCGTCCGCGGCCCCCGCCGGCCTTCCCGGCGGGGGCCGCAGCGCATTCGGACGGGCCGGGCGCCGGTCGTCAGACGGCGGCGGGCTGGCCGGCGACGATCACCGAGCGCTCGCTGACCTCGAACACGTCATTGACGGCGTTGTCGCCGACCAGCTGGTCGAGGACGCCGTCGAGCGTCTCCCGGTCCTGCACCCGCCACAGGCACAGGGCCCGGCTGTCGTCGGCTGCGGTGCAGGTGGACAACAGCTCGACGCCCGGCGGCAGGGCGCCGAGGTCCGCGTTCGCCATCATCTGCTCCCACCGCTCGCCGTCGCGGATGGTGTGCACGACTCCGAAGTACACGGCTGCCTCCCTGGGTTCGCGGATGGCTGGGGACGCGCCACAGCGTGCTCGGGCGAGCGGCCGCCGGACAGAGCCCTGGGGCCCTGCCGGGGCGGGCCGGGGAGGGCGACCCGCCGCCCGCGACGGCGCTTGCCGCGCAGGCCCCGCCCGTACCCTGGAGGACCGGTCCGTCGGTCCACGGGAGGACAGCACCGCATGCCCTTCGCGCCGCGCCGCCGCTCGTCCGGCGAGCCCCCGCCCGAGCCGCGCCGGACCGACCGCGTCCGTACCCGGCGGACGCCGCGGCCGGTCGCCGGGCCCGCCGGGTCCGGCCCGTACGGCGACCCCTGGCCGTACGAGGGCCCCGGGCCGTACGAGGGGTCCGGCCCGTACGACGGGTCCGGGCCGTACGGCGAGCCCTGGTCTCCTCCTCCCCCGTCGGCGCCCGGTACGCCGCAGGGCCGCGGCGCGCGGCCGCCCGGCGGCGGGGCACCCCCGCCCCCGCCGCCCGGTCCGCCGCCGCGGCGGGGTTGGGGCCGGCGCCGCGACGAGGGACCGCAGCCGCGCCGGCCGCGCCGCCGGCGCGTCCTGCGCCGGATCGGGCTCGTGCTCGGCGTCGTCTTCGTCGTACAGGCGCTGGTCATGGTGTCGCTGCGCTGGGTGGACCCGCCGACGACGGCGTTCATGGCGGCCAACGACCTCGGCGCGATCCAGCAGTCGGTGCCGGTCGAGCACGTGTCGCGCAACTTCCTCGCCGCCGTCATCGCGCACGAGGACCAGCAGCTCCCCTACCGCGACGGCGCCTTCACCTGGGACGAGCTCTCCGGCCGCGCCGAGGCCCGGCTGCGCGGCGAGGAGGACCCCTCGGGGTCGACCATCCCGCAGCAGGTGGCCAAGAACATCTTCCTCAACCAGAGCATGAGCGTCTGGCGGAAGGCGCTGGAGGCCGGGCTCTCGGCGGAGATGGCGCTGGTCGTCGACGACCGGCGGATGCTCGAGCTCTACGTCAACTACGCGCAGCTGGGCCCGCAGCTGTACGGCATCTGCTCGGCCAGCTGGTACTACTTCGACACCCCGCCGTCCACGCTGACCGTCGACCAGGCCGTGCAGCTGGTCGGGCTGCTCCCCTCCCCCGGTCACGTGCAGCGGGCACCCGGCGGCGGGCTGGACTACGACGTCGAGGACGGCCTCGGCTGGCTGTCGCGCTCGCACGTCATCAACGCGCAGAACCGGGTGCCGCGGCACATCGAGGCGCAGGGCTTCGGGCCGGTCGAGGACGCCGGCGTCGAGGGCCTGGCCCAGGACCAGCCGCCCTCCGACGACGACTGCTCCGAGCGGCCCGAGGAGGTCGCCGACCTCATCGCCGAGCAGGGCACCGCGTAGCTCCGCCTGGCAGGCGGCGTCGCCAACGGCCCCGTAGCGTTCCGGTCGATGCCTCAGGGACGGGACACCGCGCTCCACCTTCCAGGGGAGAGGACCGCATGGCCACGTCCGAGGGCCACGGCGCCCGCACGTCCGGATCCGGCACCGTCGGGAGCCGGCCAGGAGCGGACGACGGCGGGGGCCTCACCGGCGCCGTCGTCGTCGTGGCGCTGGTGTCGGCGATCTCCGGCCTGCTCTACGGCTACGACACCGGCATCATCTCCGGCGCGCTGCTGCAGATCAGCGACGAGTTCGGCATCGGCAGCGGCTGGGAGCAGGTGATCGCCGCCTCGATCCTCGCCGGTGCCGTCATCGGCGCGCTCGTGTGCAGCCGCCTGTCCGAGCGGCGCGGCCGGCGCGGGACCCTGCTCATCGTCGCCGGTGTCTTCGTCCTCGGCTCGCTCGGTGCCTCGCTGGCGCCGGACCCGCTCACGCTGTCGGTCGCGCGGGTGGTGCTCGGCTTCGCCGTCGGCGGCGCCACCCAGACCGCCCCGGTCTACGTCGCCGAGCTGGCGCCCAGCCGCTACCGCGGCCGGCTGGTGCTGTTCTTCCAGATCGCCATCGGCGTCGGCATCCTCGTCGCCACGATCGTGGGTGCCACGGAGGCCGTCGACGGGCGCATCGCGATCGGCGCGGCCGTGGTGCCCAGCGCGATCATGCTCGGCCTGATGCTGCGCCTGCCCGACAGCCCGCGCTGGCTGGTCAAGCACGGGCGGGACGACGACGCGCGGCAGGCGCTCGAGCGCGTCCGCCCGGCGGGGACCGACGTGTCCGGCGAGCTGTCGGACATCGACGAGCTGGTGGAGGCCGAGCGGACGGCGAGGACCAGCGGCTGGCGCGGCCTGCGGGAGCCCTGGGTGCGGCCGGCGCTCGTGGTGGGCTGCGGGCTCGCGATCGCCACCCAGCTGTCGGGCATCGAGATGATCGTCTACTACTCCCCGACGATCCTCACCGACAACGGCTTCTCCGACACCGCCGCCCTGCGGGTCTCCGTCGCCCTCGGGGCCACCTACCTCGTCACCCAGCTGATCGGGCTGGCGATCATCGACCGCGTCGGCCGGCGACGCCTCACCCTGCTGACGCTGCCCGGGGCGGCGCTGGCGCTCATCGTCCTGGGCACCTTCTTCGTCACCGGCAACGACGGCGAGGCGCAGGTGCCCTGGATCATCGCCACGCTGATCGCCTTCATGGCCTTCACCGCGGGCGGCATCCAGCTCATGGGCTGGCTCACCGGCTCCGAGATCTACCCGCTGGCCACCCGCGAGGCGGGCGCGGCGGCGCAGTCGGCGTCGCTGTGGGGCACCAACCTGCTCATCACGCTGACGCTGCTGACCATCATCGACACGATCGGCACCGGCCAGACCTTCTGGCTCTACGCCGGCTTCAACGTGGCCGCCTTCGTCTTCCTCTACCTGCGCATGCCCGAGCTGACCGGCCGCAGCCTGGAACAGATCGAGCACAAGCTGTCGGAGGGCCAGTTCCGGCCCGCCGACTTCGCCGGGCAGCGCGCCGGCCGGTGACCCGCGGGGGTCACCGGCCGGCCGCGGTCAGAGCCCCCCGGCGAGGCGGTGGTAGGCCGCGCTCCAGCGCAGCTCCTTGGCCAGCGAGCGGCGGGTGGTCGCGTCGTCGATGAGCACCAGCTCGGTGCCGAAGACCTCGGCGAGGTCGGTGAGCTCGTCGGCGCCCAGCGCCGTCGACAGCACCGTGTGGTGCGGCCCGCCTGCGGTCAGCCAGCCCTCCGTGGCCGTCTCGAAGTCCGGCCGCGGCCGCCAGACGGCGTGCGCCACCGGCAGGTTCGGCAGCGCCTCACCGGGGTCGACGACGTCGATCTCGTTGGCCACCCACCGGAACCGGTCGCCCAGGTCGCACCACCCGACGACGACGCCCTCGCCGGGTGCGGCGGTGAACACCAGCCGCGCCGGGTCCTCGCGGCCGCCGATCGACAGCGGGTGCACCTCCACCCGCGGCCGGCCGCCGGCGATCGTGGGGCACACCTCGAGCATGTGCGCGCCCAGGATCCGCGGCGTCCCGGTGAGGTCGTAGGTGTAGTCCTCCATGAACGACGTCCCGCCGGGCAGCCCGGCCGCGGCGACCTTGAGCGTCCGGAGCAGGACGGCGGTCTTCCAGTCCCCCTCCCCGCCGAACCCGTAGCCGTCGGCCATGAGCCGCTGGACGGCGAGCCCGGGGAGCTGGCGCAGGCCGCCGAGGTCCTCGAAGTTCGTGGTGAAGGCGCCGAAGCCGCCGTCGTCGAGGAAGGTCCGCAGCGCCGCCTCGACGCGGGCCTGGTAGCGCACGGCGTCGTGCCGGTCGCCGCCCGGGCGGCAGTCGTCGGCGAAGGCGTAGAGGTCGCCGTACTCCCCGACGAGGTCGTCGACCGCCTTCTCCTCCACCGCCTCGACCACGGCGACGAGGTCGTTCACGCCCCAGGTGTTCACCGAGACGCCGAAGCGGATCTCGGCCTCGACCTTGTCCCCCTCGGTGACGGCGACGTCACGCATGTTGTCGCCGAAGCGGGCCAGCTTCAGCGACCGCACGGCCGTGGCCGCGGCGGCCGCGCGGGCCCACGAGCCGACCCTCGCCCGCACCCGTGGGTTCCCCACGTGACCGGCGACCGTCGTCCGCGGCATGCGCAGCCGGGTGAGCACGAACCCGTACTCGCGGTCGCCGTGGGCGGCCTGGTTGAGGTTCATGAAGTCCATGTCGATCGTCGCCCACGGCAGGGCGGCGTCGGCCTGGGTGTGCAGGTGCAGCAGCGGCTTGCGCAGCGCGTCGAGGCCGGAGATCCACATCTTCGCCGGGCTGAACGTGTGCATCCAGGTGACCACGCCGACGCAGGAGGGGTCCTCGTTGGCCTCCCCCATCGTGCGGCGGATGGCGCCGGCGTCGGTGAGCACCGGCTTCCACACGACCCGCACCGGCACCTCGGCGGTCTCGTCGAGTGCCTTGGCCACCCGCTGCGACTGCTCGGCGACCTGCAGCAGCGTGTCCTCGCCGTACAGCCCCTGGCTGCCGGTCAGGAACCACACCTCGTGCGCGGCGAACGGGTCTGCGACCACGGCGGCGTTCCTCCTCACTGTCCGTAGACGTTCTGGTAGCGCGCGTACAGCGCGTCGACGTGCCCCGGGCTGATCGGCAGCGGCTCACCGAGCTGGCGGGACAGGTGCACGGTGCGGGCGACGTCCTCGGTCATGACGGCGGCCTTGACCGCGTCCCGCGCCGAGGCGCCGACGGTGAAGACGCCGTGGTTGCGCATCAGCACCGCCGGCGAGCGGGACCCGCGCAGGGTGGCGACGATCCCCCGCCCGATCGAGTCGTCGCCGATGAGCGCGAACGGGCCGACCGGGATGGCACCGCCGAACTCGTCGGCCATCGCCGTCAGCACGCAGGGGATCTCCTCCGCGCGCGCCGCCCAGGCGGTGGCGTACGGGCTGTGGGTGTGCACCTGCCCGCGCACCTCCGGCATGTGCCGGTAGACGTAGGCGTGCGCGTCGGTGTCGCTGGAGGGCCGGCGCACGCCGTCGACCACGCCGCCGTCGAGGTCGCAGACGGTGATGCCCTCCCAGGACAGCCCGTCGTAGGGGACGCCGCTGCCCTTGATGACGAAGAGGTCCTCGCCGGGCACGCGCTCGGACACGTTGCCCGAGGTCCAGGTGACCAGGCCGTTGCGGGTGAGCTCGCCGTGCAGGCGGGCCACGGAGTCGCGCTGCGCCCGGTGGGTGCCGCGCTCGGTCAGGGTGGCGGTCATCGGGGTTCTCCTCGCTGGGCGGGGCTGACGTGGTCGACGGCGGCGCGCTCGACCGGGAGCGCGGCGACGTAGCGCTGCACGAAGGCGTCGAACCCGGCGACGTCGGCCGGGTCCGGCTGCGCCGTCCGCACGTCCGCGCCGGGGAAGACCGTGGTCTCCAGGTGGTCCGCCAGGCTCCGGTCCGGAGGGCCGCTGCCGGCGAAGGCGGCCAGGACGGCCATGCCCCAGGCGCCTCCCTCGCCGGCGACGTCGCCGACGGAGACCGGGGTGTCGATGGCGGCGGCCAGGAAGCGCTGGGCGACCCCCTCGGTCTTGAACAGGCCGCCGTGCGCGAACATCCGGTCGAGCCGGACGCCCTCGGCCCGTTGCAGGACGTCCATGCCGATCCGGAGGGTGGCCAGGGACGAGTAGAGGTGGGTCCGGACGAAGGTGCCGAGGTCGAGCCGGGTGTCCGGCGACCGCAGGAACAGCGGCCGGCCCTCCCCGAGCCCGGTGATGGGCTCCCCGGCGAGATAGTTGTAGGCCAGCATCCCGCCGCCGTCGCGGGCGCCGTCGAGGGCCGCGGTGAACAGGACCTCGAAGACCGCCGACGGGTCCGCCGGGGCCCCCAGGGCCCGGGCGAACTCGGTGAACAGCCCGACCCAGGCCTCCAGCTCGCTGGCCCCGTTGTTGCAGTGCACCATCGCCACCGGGTCGCCGGCCGGGGTGGTGACCAGGTCCAGCTCGCGGTGCACCCCGGCGAGCTCGTGCTCCAGCACGACCATGGCGAAGACGCTGGTGCCGGCGGAGACGTTGCCGGTGCGCGGGGCGACCGCGTTGGTGGCGACCATCCCGGTGCCGGCGTCGCCCTCCGGAGGGCACAGCGGGATGCCGGGGCGCAGCCGCCCGGTCGGGTCGAGCAGTGCCGCGCCCGCCCCGGTGAGCTCACCGGCCCGGCGGCCCGCGACCTCGATCCGGGGGAGCAGGTCGGCGAGGGTCAGGTCGACCCCGGCCTCGGCGGCCAGCTGGTCGAACCGGGTCAGCATCCCGGCGTCGTAACCGCGGGTGCCGTCGTCGATCGGGAACATGCCGCTGGCGTCGCCGATGCCGAGGACCCTCTCGCCGGTGAGCCTCCAGTGCACGTAGCCGGCCAGGGTCGTCAGGGAGTCCAGGCGCCCGACGTGCTCCTCGCCGTCCAGGATCGCCTGGTAGAGGTGCGCGACGCTCCACCGGTGCGGGACGTTGACGCCGAACTCCGCGCTGAGGCGCTCCGCCGCCCGTCCGGTGTTCGTGTTGCGCCACGTGCGGAACGGGGTGAGCAGGTCACCCGCGGCGTCGAACGCGAGGTAGCCGTGCATCATCGCCGACACGCCCAGGACCCCGACCGTCGACAGGTCGACCCCGTGGCGCCGCCGCACGTCCTCGGCCAGGGCCGCGAAGCTCTGCTGCACCCCGGTCCAGACGTCGTCCAGTGAGTACGTCCACAGCCGGTCGACGAGCTGGTTCTCCCAGTCGGAGCAGCCGACCCCGAGCGGGACGTGGTCCGGCCCGATCAGCACCGCCTTGATCCGTGTCGACCCCAGTTCGATGCCCAGGGCCGTGCGACCGCCGGTGATCACTGCGCCGGCGTTCTCCGACATCGGTCCTCCTGCTCTGCGGCCGCCGGTCGGCCGCCGTCGGGACGGGGTCGCGGAGGCCGCGCCCGGGGTCAACGGGTGTGCTGGGGCCCGTCGCGGACGCGACGGGAGGAGCGCCCCGGTGAGGGGCGCGGAGAACGGCGGGTCTCAGGCGCCGGGCGGGGGTGCGGTCGACGCGCGGACGACGAGGGCCGCGGGGACGACGACGGCGTCGTCGGCCGAGGACCAGCCCGGGTCCTCGATCCGCTGCAGCAGCAGGTCCACGCAGCGCCGGCCCACCTCGGCGAAGTCCTGCCGGACGGTGGTCAGCGGCGGCCGGAGGTACTCGGCCTCGGCGATGTCGTCGAAGCCGACCACGCTGACGTCCTCGGGGATCCGGACGCCGCCCTCGGCCAGCGCCCGGATCATCCCCAGCGCCATGTGGTCGTTCGCGACGAAGACCCCGGTGACCGGGACGCCCGCCGCCAGCAGCGCGAGGCCGGCCTCGTAGCCCGACCGCGCACCCCAGTCGCCGGGGAGCACGACGTCGGCGGGCAGGCCGGCGGCGGCCATCGTCTGCTGCCAGCCGTGCAGCCGGGCGGCGGACTCGATCCAGTCCTCGCGCCCGGTGACGTGCCCGATCCGGCGGTGCCCGAGGTCGACCAGGTGCCGGGTGGCCTGCACCGCGCCGCCGGCCTGGTCGATGACCACGGACGTGATGCCGGGGGCGGCCCCGCCCTCGACGGCGACCGCCGGGAGGTCGGCCGGCAGCCCGGCCATCACCCGGACCGCCGCGCGCTGGGGTGCGAGCACGACGACGCCGGACACCGAGTGCTCGCGCAGCCGCTCGACCGCCTCGGTGAACCCCTCCTCCGAGAGGTCGGGCACCGTGGCGACGTGCACGTGGTAGCCGCGCTCGCGGGCCGCCTGCTCGAGACTGAACAGGGTGCTCGCCGGGCCGTAGAGGCCGGTGTCGAAGGCGACGACGCCGATGGTGTCGGTGCGGCGGGTCACCAGGGCCCGGGCGGTGAGGTTGCGGCGGTAGCCCAGCTTGTCCATGGCCGCGAGCACCCGGGTGCGGGTCTCCTCGGCCACGTGCGGGTGGTCGTTGAGGACGCGGGACACCGTCTGCGCCGAGACGCCGGCCAGCCGGGCGACGTCGGTCATGACCGCGGGACGGCTGCCGGCCGCCTGGGTCCTCGGTCGCGCGCCCATCGCCGTCGATCCTGTCAGGCCGCGGTGCGTCCCGCGGCCCGTGGCGCCGCCCCGGGCCGGGCTGCCCAGGGCGGTCACGACGCCGACCCGGCGCGCCGGGCGGTCAGCCGCTGCAGGACGACGAAGACCAGCAGCAGGACCCCGATGGTGATCTTCGTCCACCAGGAGTTCAGGCCGCCGTCGAAGTCGATGAGCGCCTTGATCGTGCCGAGGACCAGGACCCCCAGCAGCGACCCGACCACCAGGCCGCGCCCGCCCACCAGGAGCGTCCCGCCGATGACCACCGCCGCGATCGCGTCGAGCTCCAGGCCGATCCCGTGCAGGCTCCAGCCGGAGAGGATGTAGACGCTGAACAGCAGGCCGCCGAGCGCCGAGCAGAAGCCGCTGATCACGTAGACGCCGACCTTGGTCCGGCCGACGGCGAGCCCCATCAGCGCGGCGGAGGACTCGCTGCCGCCGATGGCGTAGACGGTCCGCCCGAAGCGGGTCCGGTGCAGCACGTAGGCCGCCACCGCGACCACGACCAGGGCGAGGACCGCGCCGTAGGACAGGAACGTCCCGCCCGGCAGCTCGACCACGTTGATCGCGACGGCGGTGAACAGGTCGTCCTGGATCGGGATGGAGGGCCCGCTGATGGCGAAGCAGATGCCGCGGGCCAGGAACATCCCGGCCAGGGTCACGATGAACGGCTGCAGCTGCAGGCCGTGGATGGCCAGTCCCATCAGCCATCCGAGCAGCGACCCGGTGGCCAGCACGGCGACGATCACCAGCGGCGCCGGCCAGCCGGCCTGCAGCAGGCTCGCGGCCATCACCGTGCCGAGCGCGACCACTGCCCCCGAGGAGAGGTCGATGCCGCCGGTCAGGATCACGAACGTCATCCCGACCGCGAGGACGATCAGGTAGGCGTTGTCGACCAGCAGGTTCAGCGCCACCTGCGGGTAGCCGAAGTTCTCGTAGCGGATCGAGCCCGCGCCGAAGAGCACCACCAGCAGGACCGCGGTCATGAGCACCGAGACGGTGCTCGACCCGGTCGAGGTGCTGCGCAGCCAGCGGCGCGCCGCCTCCTGCCACCCCGGACGGGCCGGCGGGGCCGGCGGGGAGCCGGGGGCCTCGGGGAGCCGCGTGTCGGAGACGGTCATCGGAGGACCCCCTGCTCGGCCGGGCGGCCGGGGACGGACCCGGTGCCGGCGGCCGGCTCCGGGACGGACGGCCGGACGGGGTCCGGCGGGACGGGACCGGCGTCCGCGGGGGTCCCCGCGGCACCACCGGCAGGGGCGGCGGGACGCCGGCGGCGGCGGAGGGCCGCGCGCACCGGGGGCGCCTGCAGCAGGAACACCATGATGATCACGACGGCCTTGAACAGCCGGATGTACTCGTCCGGCAGGCCCATGGTGAGCACCGTGGTCGTCAGCGTCTGCAGGATCAGCGCGCCCACGACCGTGCCGGTCAGGGAGTACCGCCCGCCGGCCAGCGACGTCCCGCCGATGACGACGGCGAGGATCGCGTCGAGCTCGATGAACAACCCGGCCCGGTTGGCGTCGGCCGCGCTGACGTTGGCCGTGACCATGAGACCGGCCACGGCCGCGACCAGGGCGACGAAGACGTAGACGGTGAAGGTGATGCTGCGCGCGCGGACGCCGGCCAGGCGCGCGGCGGCCGGGTTGACCCCGACGGCCTCGATGAGCACGCCGAGCGCGGTGCGCCGGGTGAACAGCCCGACGGCCAGCAGGACCAGCGCCGTGATGACCACCTGGACCGGCAGGCCGAGCACGAAGCCGCCGCCGAGCCAGTCGAAGACGGGGTTCTCCGCGGTGACGATGTTGCCGTCGGTGACCAGCATGGCGATGCCGCGGCCGGCGGTCATGAGCACCAGCGTCGCGATGATCGGCTGGATACCGACCACGGAGACGAGGAACCCGTTCCACGCCCCGAGGACCAGCCCGGCGGCGACCGCGAGCCCGATGGCCAGCGCGGCGGTGCCGCCGGAGGTGGGGTCGGCGGCCCCCTCGACGACCGTGAAGGCGACCGACCCGGAGATGGCCAGGACCGCGCCCACCGACAGGTCGATGCCCCGGGTGGCGATGACCAGCGTCATCCCGACGGCGATCAGCAGCACCGGCGCGACGTTCTTGACGACGTTGACGAGGTTGCCGAAGAGGTGGCCGTCCTGGATGCGCAGGCTGAAGAAGCCCGGGTTGGCCACGAGGTTGAACAGCAGCAGGACCGCGAGCGCGGCGACGGCCCACAGGACCGGGGACCGGCGGGCGCGGGCGAGCAGGCCGTCGACGGGACGGCCCGGCGCGGCGGCGGATCGGTCAGTCACGGGCGTTCCCCCGGGCGATGAGGTCGACGACGCCGTCGAGCGAGGTGTCGGAGGCGTCGAGGTCGGCGACCACCTGGCGGTCGCGCAGGACGACGACGGAGTCGCAGATCCGCAGCACCTCCTCGAGCTCCGCGGACACGAAGACCACGGACATCCCCTCGGCGGCGAGCTGGGCGACCAGCTCCTGGATCTGGGCCTTGGCGCCGATGTCGATGCCGCGGGTGGGCTCGTCGAGCAGCAGCAGCCGCGGCTCGGTGAGCAGCCAGCGGGCGAGCAGGACCTTCTGCTGGTTGCCGCCGGAGAGGTTGCGCAGCAGCGCCTCCGGGTCGGCCGGCCGGACGTCGAGGGCGCGGATGTAGCGGGCCACCATCTCGTCGCCGGCCCGCCGCGGGATCGGCCGCAGCCAGCCGCGCCGGGCCTGCAGGGCGAGCAGGAGGTTGTCCCGGACGGTGAGGTCCCCGACGACGCCCTCGCCCTTGCGGTCCTCGGAGAGGAAGGCGATGCCCTGGGCGATGGCGCTGCGCGGTGACCGCAGGCGGACCGGCCGGCCGTCGACCTCCACCCGCCCGGTGCTGGCCCGGTCGGCGCCGAACAGCAGCCGGGTGAGCTCGGTGCGGCCCGACCCGAGCAGGCCGGCCAGCCCGACGACCCGCCCGGCGTGCACCCGCACGTCGGCGGGCTCGATCGCCCCCCGGCGCCCCAGGCCCGTCGCCGCCAGCCGCGGCACCGCGCCGTCCTCGACCGGCCGGGGCGCGGCGTGCTCGAGGTCCTCCAGGGTCGCGAGCTCGCGGCCGATCATCGCCCGGACCAGGTCGGTGCGCGGGAGGTCGGCGGTGCGGTGCTCCCCCACCAGCCGGCCGTTGCGCAGGACGGTCATCCGGTCGCTGATCTCGTAGACCTGCTCGAGGAAGTGGGAGACGAACAGGATCGCCACGCCGCGCTCGCGCAGCGACCGCACCACCCGGAACAGCTCGGCGACCTCACCGGCGTCGAGGCTGGACGTCGGCTCGTCGAGGACGAGCACCCGGGCGTCGGTGTCGACGGCGCGGGCGATCGCCACGAGCTGCTGGACGGCGATCGGGTGCGACCCGAGGACCGACCGCGGGTCGATGTCGAGGTGCAGCTCGCGCAGCACCCGACGGGCCCGCTCGCGGGACGCCCGCTTGTCGATCGACCCGCGGCGGCGGGGCTCACGGCCGAGGACGATGTTCTCGGTGACCGTGAGGTTCGGGCAGAGGTTGACCTCCTGGTAGACGGTGCTGATCCCGGCCGCCTGGGCGTCGGCGGGGGTCGTGAACCGCTGCTCCACCCCGCCGAGGGTCACCGTGCCGGCGTCGTAGGGGTAGACGCCGGTGAGCGCCTTGATCAGCGTGGACTTGCCGGCGCCGTTCTCGCCCATCAGGGCGTGCACCTCGCCGGGGAACAGCCGCAGCGAGACGTCGTCGAGGGCCTTGACGCCCGGGAACTGGATCGTGATGCCGGTCATCGCGACGACCGGCTCGGGGAGCGGGGGCGGGACCGGGGCGGCCGGCACCTCGGCGGGAGCTGGGGACACGGGAGTCCTCTCGGGAGGTGGTACCCGCCGCCCGCCCGGGGGTGGACGCCCGGGCGGGCGGGGGCGCGGGAGCCGGGACCGGCTCCCCGGACGGGATCAGTACTTCCGGTCCGGGAGGACCTCCGCGGCCTGCTCCTGGGTGAAGGTCGTCTCCTCGGTGACGACCCGCTCGGGGACCTCCTCGCCGTCGAGCACCTGCTGGGCGAGCTCCATCAGCTGCTCACCGAGCAGCGGGTTGCACTCGACGATGAAGTTGATCTTGCCGTCGGCGAGCGCCTGCATGCCGTCGCGGACCGCGTCGACGGAGATGATCTGGATGTCCTGGCCCGGGACCTTGCCGGCCGCCTCGATGGCCTCGATGGCGCCGAGGGCCATGTCGTCGTTGTGCGCGTACACGGCGTTGATGTCGGGGTTGGAGTTCAGCATCGCCTCCATGACCTCGCGGCCGCCGGTGCGGGTGAAGTCACCCGACTGGGAGGCCACGATCGTCAGGTTCGGGCTGTCGGCGATGGCCTCCGCGAAGCCCTCCTGGCGGTCGATCGCCGGGGCGGCACCGGTGGTGCCCTGCAGCTCGGCGATGTTCCACTGCGCCCCGGTCGAGGCCCAGTTCTCCACGGCCCACTCGCCGGCCTTGCGGCCCTCCTCGATGAAGTCCGAGCCGAGGAAGGTGACGAAGAGGTCCTCCTGCTCCGTCTCGACCGAGCGGTCGGTGAGGATCACCGGGATGTCGGCGCGCTTGGCCTCGAGGAGGACCGCGTCCCAGCCGGTCTCCACCACCGGGCTGAAGGCGATGACGTCGACCCGCTGCTGGATGAAGGAGCGGATCGCGGAGATCTGGTTCTCCTGCTCGCCCTGCGCGTCGGAGAACTGCAGCTCGATGCCGGCGGCCTCGGCCGACTCCTGGATGGACTGGGTGTTGGCGGTGCGCCAGCCGCTCTCGGCGCCGACCTGGGCGAAGCCCATCGTGATGGTGTCGTCCCCGCCACCACCGCCACCGCCGCCGCTGCCCTCCGCCGAGCCGCCGCAGGCGGCCAGCCCGAGGACCGCGACCGACGCCGTGACGGCGGCGAGGAGCTTGTTCCTGATCAACGTCTGCCTCCTGTGAGTTCCTGCCGGCCCGTCGGGTCCGGTCCCGTGGTGCTCCCCGGAGCGACCACCGCTGTCTGGTCCCGGGGACGCGCTCTCAGGCGGCTCGTCCTGCGGGCCCGGCGACGCTGCTGGGCGTGATGCGGGACACTGCGAACGCAAACATATCCGGCCGTCAAGGGGTCCGCGCCGCCGATCTGTCCCCGTATCCACGGCCGTCCTGGGCGCCCCATGGGACGCGGGTCACAGTCTGTTAACGTTCCCAGTCATGGTCTCGGCAACTCCGCCGACCGGGCGGCAGGTCACTCTGCGCGCGGGCCCGGTCAGCGCCGTGGTGACCGAGGTCGGGGGCGGCCTGCGCCGGCTGCGGACGGGCGGGCGCGACCTGGTCGCGGGCTTCGACGCCGACGTCGCCCGGCCGGTCTTCCGCGGCTCGGTGCTGGTGCCGTGGCCCAACCGCGTGGGCGACGGCCGCTACCGCTGGGCCGGCCGGGACGAGCAGCTCGCCCTGACCGAGCCCGACCGGCGGACGGCGCTGCACGGACTGCTGTGCTGGACCCGGTGGGAGGTGCGCGACGCCTCCCCGGACGCCGTGGCGCTGGGCGCCCGCGTGGTCCCGCAGCCCGGCTACCCGCACCAGCTCGACGTCGTCGTCACCTACCGGGTGCACGAGGACGGGCTGTCGTGGGCGGTGGAGGCCGAGAACACCGGCACCACCGCGGCGCCCTACGGCTGCTCGGTGCACCCGTACCTCGTGGCCGGCCCCGGGCGGGTCGACGACTGGACCCTGCGCCTGCGTGCCGCCGAGTACCTCGAGATCGACGCGGAGCGCCTCCTGCCGACCGGCCGCCGGCCGGTCGACGGCACCCCGCTCGACTTCCGCGCCGGCCGCACGCCCCTCGCGGGCGTCGCCGTCGACCACGCCGTCACGGCCGTCGCGCCGGATGACGACGGGACCGCGCGCGCGGAGGTCCGGACCGCCGACGGCAGCGGGGTCGCGCTCGAGTGGGACCCGCGGGCGCTGCCGTGGGTGCAGCTGCACACGGCCGACCGTCCGGAGCCCGGGCTGCACCGGGCGGGGCTCGCGGTCGAGCCCATGACGTGCCCGCCGGACGCGTTCCGCAGCGGCGAGGGCGTCGTCCCGCTCGAGCCGGGCGACCGGCACGTGGCGCGGTGGCGGATCCGGGCACTGGCCCCCGACGGCGGCTGAGGGGTCCCCGGGGACGACGACGGGCCGGTGACCTCCGGGGAGGTCACCGGCCCGTCGGGCGGTGCAGTATCAGGCGGTGCGCGTCAGGCCGTGCCGGTCAGGCGGTGGCGGGCTGGCGCAGGTCGGCGTCGACCCCGCCGGTCGGCTCGACCGCCGGGGCGGCCTCGCTGAAGGTGCCACCGGTGCGGAACCGCTCGACGTCGAGAATGCCCTCGCGCTTGGCCACGATGGTCGGCACGAGCGCCTGGCCGGCGACGTTCACCGCGGTGCGGCCCATGTCGAGGATCGGGTCGATCGCCAGCAGCAGGCCGACGCCGGCGAGCGGCAGGCCCAGGGTGGACAGCGTCAGGGTCAGCATGACCACCGCGCCGGTGACGCCGGCCGTGGCGGCCGAGCCGACGACGGAGACCAGCGCGATCAGCAGGTAGTCGGTGATCGACAGGTCCACGCCGAAGAACTGCGCCACGAAGATCGCCGCGAGCGCCGGGTAGATCGCCGCGCAGCCGTCCATCTTCGTCGTCGCGCCCAGCGGCACGGCGAAGGAGGCGTAGGACCGCGGGACGCCCAGGTTCTGCTCGGTCACCCGCTCGGTCACCGGCAGGGTGCCGATCGACGAGCGCGAGACGAAGGCCAGCTGGATGGCCGGCCAGGCGCCGGCGAACCAGCGCAGCGGCGACAGGCCGTGCAGCCGGAGCAGCACCGGGTAGACGACGAACAGCACCAGCGCGAGACCGGCGTAGACGGATCCGGCGAAGACGCCGAGGCTGCCGAGGGAGTCCCAGCCGTAGCTGGCGACGGCGTTGCCGATCAGGCCGACGGTGCCGATCGGGGCCAGCAGGATGACCCACCACAGCACCTTCTGGACGATCGCCAGCGCGGAGCGGACCAGCCGCAGGAAGGGCTCGGCGGGCTCGCCGACCTTGAGGACGGCGACGCCGACCGCGACCGAGATGACGATCAGCTGCAGGACGTTGAAGGACAGGCCGATCGAGCCGTCGTCGCCCGCGGAGGCCTGCAGGCCCAGGATGTTGCCGGGCACCAGGCCGGTGAGGAAGTCCCACCAGCCGCCGGTGGTCCCGGGGTCGGTGGCGGCGGCCGCGTCGACGGAGCTGTTGCGGCCGGGCTCGGTGAGCAGGCCCAGACCGATGCCGATGCTGACGGCGATCAGCGCGGTGATGCCGAACCACAGCAGGGTCTGCGCGGCGAGCCGGGCGGCGTTGGAGACCTGCCGGAGGTTGGCGATGCTGACGATCACCGCGGTGACGATGAGCGGCGGGACCAGCGCCTTGAGCAGCGTGACGAAGGTGCCGCCGATGGTCTGCAGGGTGCTGGTGAGCCAGTTCGGGGTCCCGTCGGCGACGGGGCCCATCTCGCGGGCGACCAGGCCGAGGGCCACGCCGACGACGAGCGCGAGGAGGACCTGCGCCGCGAAGGGGACGCGGCGGAGACGTGCGAGCACGGAGGTGTGCCTTTCGAGGGGAGGAGGACGTCGGGACCGGTGTCAGGCGCCGCGGCGACAGGCGGCGGTCGTCACCCGGCCGTAGTCGAGCGCGCGGCGGCGCGTGAGTCCCCAGAGGTCCTGCACGAGGAGGTCAATGCCGCCGCGCGCCCGGTCCATCCCGCCTGTGCGGCACCTCACGATCTCGACCCGGTCCGGTACTCGTGTACCGTTTGACTGGTACCGCCGTACCACTTCTAGGGAGCGCATCGTGGCCTGGGCCCTGCTCGTCACCGCCGGACTGTTCGAGACCGCCTTCGCCGTCTCGCTCAAGCAGTCGGAGAACTTCACGCGCCTGTGGTGGTCGGTGGCGTTCGTCGTCTGCGCCGCCGCGAGCTTCGTGCTGCTGTCGTCCGCGCTGCGCACGCTGCCGGTCGGCACCGCCTACGCCGTCTGGACCGGGATCGGTGCCGGCGGCACGGCGATCGTGGGCATGGCCGTCCTGGGCGACCCGGCCACCACGATGCGCATCGTCGCGATCCTGCTGATCCTCGGCGGCGTGCTGATGCTGCAGCTCGCGCCGTCGGCTGCCCACTGATGACCCGCCTGACCGGCAAGGGCGAGGCCCGCCGGGCGGCCATCGTCGAGGCGGCCGCGCGCCTGCTGGCCGAGGCGGGGCCGGACGCCCTCACCCACCGGGCCGTCGTCGCGGCGTCGGGCGTCCCGCTGGCCGCCACCACCTACTACTTCGCGAGCATCGACGACCTGCGGGCCGCGGCGGTGGAGGCGCTCACCGCGCAGGAGCGGGCGGCGGCCGAGGACCTGGTCGCCGCGGTGCCCCGCCGGGCCCGCTCGGCCGCGGCCACCGCGCGCCTGGTCGTCGACGTCGTCCACGGGGCCGGTCGCACCCGCGACGACGAGCTGCTGGCCCTCTACGCGCGGTTCCTCGCGTGCGGGCGGCACCCCGCGCTGCGGCCGGTCCTGCGCGCGGCGCGGCAGGCGATCGACGCCGCACTGGCCGACCTCCTCGACCGGTGCGGCCGGACCGGGGCCGACGTCGCCACGCTCGTGGCGCTGGTCGACGGGTCGACCGTCTCGGCGCTGGTCGAGGGCGACGGCTCCGCGCGGCGCCGGGCCGAGGAGGCGGTGGCGCGGGCGCTCGGCTGACCGGCGCGGCGGTGTGTACGGACGTTCCTAGCATGTGTACGGTCGTCCGCATGGTCGCTCCCGACGACTCCCGGACCATGCGCGAGCGCATGCTCGCCGGCGAGCTCTACATCGCCGACGACCCCGAGCTGGCCGAGGCGAGCGCGGCGGCCCAGGACCTCGCGGCGGCCTACAACGCCACCACCGCCCGGCAGCGCCCGCTGCGCCGCCGGCTGCTCGAGCAGCTGCTCGGCGCCGTCGGCGAGGACACCGAGATCCGCCCGCCGCTGCACGTCGACTACGGCACCTCGATCCGCGTCGGCGCCCGCTGCTTCGCCAACTTCGGGCTGGTCGCCCTCGACGTCGCGGCCATCACCATCGGCGACGACGTCCAGATCGGGCCGAACGTCCAGCTGCTCACCCCCACCCACCCGGTGGAGCCGGGGCCGCGGCGGGAGAAGTGGGAGGCCGCGGAGCCGATCACCATCGGCGACAACGTCTGGCTCGGCGGCGGCGTCGTCGTGCTGCCCGGCGTCACGATCGGCGCGGACACCGTCGTCGGCGCGGGGTCGGTGGTCACCCGCGACCTGCCGGCCGGGGTGGTCGCCGTCGGCAACCCCGCACGGGTGGTCCGCACGCTGGAGCGGTCGTGACCCGGGCCCCCGTGCGGCGAGCGCGGCGGCACGATCCCGGACGGCGCGACCGGCTGGTGGCCACCACCGTCGACGTCATCGCCGAGGTGGGCGTCGTCGGCGCCACGCACCGGGCCATCGCCCGCGCCGCCGACGTGCCACTCGGGTCGCTGACCTACCACTTCGCCTCCCTCGACGCGCTGCACACCGCGGCCTTCACCCGGCACGTCGACGAGGTGGCACCCCGCTTCGAGGAACGCATGCGGGCGGCGGACGGCGCGGGCGCCGCGCTCGAGGTGCTGGTCGCCCACCTCACCGACGACCTGCTCGTCTCCCACCGCGACTTCGTGCTGATGGTCGAGCTCTACGCCGCGGCCGCCCGGCGGCCGGCGCTGCGCGCGGTCACCCAGGACTGGATGCAGCGCAGCCGCCGGAGCCTGGAGCTCCACTTCGACCCGGTCACCGCACGGGAGATCGACGCGATGGTCGAGGGCCTGGTGCTGCACAGCGCCCTGTCGACCGACCCCATGACACCCGACCAGATCCGCGCGGCCTTCGCCCGCTTCGCGCGCTGACCCTCCCGGACAGGACACCCGTGTCGGACACCCTCGCGGTCCCCGCGCACCTGCGCGCCGCCCGCGCCGCCGTCGCCACCTGCTTCTTCGTCAACGCGGTGCTCTACGCCAACCTCGTGCCGCGGCTGCCCGAGGTGAAGGACCGCCTCGACCTGAGCAACGCCGCCCTCGGTGCCGCGATCGCCGCACTCCCCCTCGGTGCCCTGGTCAGCGCACTGGCCTCGGCCGCACTCATGCGCCGCTTCGGGTCGGCGCGGGTGGCCTCGTGGGGGCTCGTCGCGCTGGCGGGAGCCATCTGGGGCGCGGCGGTGTCGCCGTCGTGGTGGCTGCTGGCCGCCGCGCTGTTCGTCGCCGGCGCGCTGGACGCCGTCGTCGACGTCGCGCAGAACGCGCACGGGCTGCGGGTACAGCGGGCCTACGACCGGTCGATCCTCAACGCCTTCCACGGGCTCTGGAGCGTCGGCGCGGTGGCCGGCGGGCTGCTCGGCTCGGCCGCGGCGGGCCTGCGGGTGCCGCTGGCCGTGCACCTCGGCGTGGTGGCGGCGGTGTTCGCCGTCGTCGCCCTGGTGGCGTACCGCCGCATGCTTCCCGGGCCCGACCACGAGGAGCCCGTCGACGACGACGGCGCCCCGTCGGCCGGACGGGCGGGGATGCGGGCGTCCCTCGGCGCGATGGCGGCGCTCGGCGTGCTGGCCACCTGCGGGGCGTTCGTCGAGGACGCCGGCTCGTCGTGGGCCGCGCTGTACCTGCGCGGCGAGGTGGGCACCGGGGTCGCCACGGCGGGGCTGGGCTTCGTCGCGCTGTCGGTGGCCATGACCGTCGGCCGGCTGACCGGCGACCGCGTCGTGGACCGCTTCGGCCAGCGCCGGGTGGCCCGCGGCGGCGGCGTGCTGATCGCCGTCGGCATGGGCCTGGCCCTCGCGCTGCCGTCGTTGGCGACGACGCTCGTCGGGTTCGCGCTGGCCGGGCTCGGCGTGGCCACCCTCGTGCCGGCCGTCTACGCCGCCGCCGACGAACTGCCCGGCCTGCGGCACGGCGTCGGCCTGACGGTGGTCAACTGGCTGCTGCGGATCGGCTTCCTCGCCTCGCCGCCGCTGGTGGGTGCGGTGGCCGACGCGACGAGCCTGCGGGTGGGCCTGCTCGGCGTGGTGCTGGCCGGCGTCGTCACCCTCGTCCTCGGGCGGGTGCTGCGGCCGACGGTGTCCGCGGCCGGGTGACACGCCGGTCCCGGGGGTGACGGCGGCACTCCCGGGGAACTCCCGGGGTCGTGCCCGACCCCCTCCCCTTCGAGCTCCCGCGCGGCCCCCTCGGCCCCGCCGACCTGTCCCGCATCGCCGCCGCGGTGGCAGGCCGTCCCGACCTCTGGCGCGACGGCCTCGACCGCGACCGCCGCCGGCGCACCTACAGCGAGGTCCACACCCCCGAGCACCTCGGCGTGTGGGCGATCTCCTGTATGGCCGACGACCACGACACCGGCTTCCACGACCACGACGCCTCCCGCGGGGCGGTGCACGTCGCCGAGGGCGTCATCCGGCACGAGCACCTGCGGATGGGCGACCGTCCGGTCGGCTCCGCGGTGCCCGCCGGCGAGGGCTTCTCCTTCGACGAGACGGCCATCCACCGGATGCGCGCCGAGCCCGGAGCCGGACCGACGGTCACCATCCACGCCTACTCGCCGCCGCTCGTGCGGACCGGCCAGTACGGGCGGCACGACGACGACCGGCTGCACCGCACGCCCTCCCCGGCGACCGACCAGCTCGCGCCGCACGGCGGGCAGGGGACGCCGGCCGAGGCCGTCCCGCCCGAGCCGCGCGCCTGAGCCGCGCGCCCGGGGGCCGGGGTCAGGCGGCGTCGTCCTCCAGGACGGGGGCGTCCGCGATGCCGACCATCACCTCGTTGGTCTGCAGGGTCACCAGCCACGCGAGCGCGTGGTCCTCGACCGGCTGGCCGGAGACCTGCGCGATGGCGTGCAGCTGCGCCGCGACCAGCCCGCGGGCGGCCTGGTAGACGTCGGCGGCGGTGACGGCGACGCCGAGCTCGGCCAGCCACAGCCGGCCGTCGGACAGCACCCGCACCTCGGGCTGGGCGCCCACCTGCAGGTCGGCGGCCGCGCTCGTGAGCACGGACATGCCGGCGCGCAGCTCGGTGAGCCGGCGGCTGGGCTGGGGCGACGACGACATCGGGTGCTCCCTCGGACGGGCCCACGGGCCTCGGGTCGTGGGAGAGGAGTCGGCAGCCGGCAGGCGGCACCCGACCACCGGTGGGACGGCGGTGCACCCGTGGGGCGGCGGTGACGAACCGTTGCCGTCCCGACCCGCGCGCGCGGCCCTTCCGCGGACGGCGGCCGCCCTGCACGATGCCGCCCCGTGACCAGCCTCCCCGGGTGCCGCCGCCGGAACCGCCGCTCGCGACGCAGGAAGAACGTGTCCGACGGATGCGACGGGTGCGACGGGTGCGAGAACGGCTGCGACGCCATCGGCCTGTTCTCGCTGCTGTGGCTGGCGCTGCCCGCGGCCCTGGTCACCCCGGCCCCGGCCGGCACGCCGTGGGCGGCGCGCTGGCCGGCGCGGCTCGTCGTCGCCTACCGGGAGCGGGTCAGCCCGGCCCGCCCGCCGTGCTGCCGGTTCACCCCGACCTGCTCCACCTACGGCCTGCAGGCGCTGCGCACCCACGGGCTGCTGCGCGGCGGGCTGCTCACGGTGCGGCGGCTGCGGCGCTGCGGACCGGGCGACGGCGGGTCCGACCCGGTGCCGGTCCGGACCCGGACGTAGGACGGCCCTGGACGTAGGACGGCCCCGGACGCGCGCCGGCGGCGGCCCTCCGGAGAGGACCGCCGCCGGCGACGGGGTGGTGCGGGGTCAGGCGACCGTGGTGATCCGGTCGGTCGCCGGGGCGCTGACCGGGCGGTTGGCGCCGAGGTACGCGGTGAAGGCGTCCAGGTCGATCGAGCCGGTCACGGCGTTCGTCCCGGTGCGGAGCTGGGTGAAGCCGTCACCGCCCCCGGCCAGGAAGTTGTTCACCGTGATCCGGTAGGTCTGCGTCGGGACGACGGCGACGCCGTCGATCGTCAGCCCGCCCACCTTCTGCCCGGAGCACGGGTCGGCGGCCGGGCCGGCGGTCCCGCCGGTGGAGACGGTGTAACGCAGGGTCGAGGACGGCTGCAGGACGACCGGGTTGCCGGCGCGGGCGTACTGCTGCTCCAGCACGCAGTCGAGCTGGGCGCCGGTGAGGTCCAGCGTGACGAGGTTGTTGGCGAACGGCTGCACCGTGAACGCCTCCTCGTAGGTGATCGGGCCCGCCAGCAGGTCGGCCCGCACGCCGCCGGGGTTCATGAGGGCCGCGACGGCGCCCTCGTCCCGGGTGTCGGCCAGCTGGGCGTCGGCGATCAGGTTGCCCAGCGGGGTCTCCCCCTCGGCGTCGGCGGTGCGCCGGATGTCGGTGGCCGCGTCGCCGACGACCTCGGTCGCGATCGGGCCGAGCGCCTCCCGGTACCGGGCGATCAGGGCGGTCTGCGCGGGGTCGGCGGCGACGCCGCGCTCGACGATCACGTTGTCGACCCGGGTCGCGGAGTCGATGACGTCGCCGGTCCGCTTGTCGACGGTGAGGTCGATGTCGGTGACCAGGCGGCCGTTGTTCCCGGCACTGCTGACGACCTTGCCGTCGACGGTGCAGTTGTAGGCCTGGTGCGTGTGGCCGCTGACCACGACGTCGATGGCGTCGGACATGCCGTTGGCGATCTCCACGATCGGGCCGCCCAGGTTGCTGCAGCCGTCCACGTTCCAGGCGTCGGGCCCGCTCTGCGCGCCACCCTCGTGCAGCAGGACGACGATCGTCTCGACGCCGCGGGCCTGCAGCTCGGCCGCGTAGCGGTTGGCCGTCTCGACCTCGTCGCGGAACTCGAGGCCCGCCACGCCCTGCTGGCTGACGATCTGGCTGGTGCCCTCGAGCGTCATGCCGATGAAGCCGACCTTCACGCCCTGCACGTTGTGGACCGCGTAGGGGTCCAGCAGCGGCTGCCCGGTCTCGGTGACGAAGGCGTTGGCCGACAGGTACTGGAAGTCCGCGCCCTCGTAGGGCGTGCCGTCGGCGCAGCCGTCGACGGGGTGGCAGCCGCCGTTCTGGATGCGCAGCAGCTCCGCGGGGCCCTCGTCGAACTCGTGGTTGCCGACGCTGGCGTAGTCCAGGCCGGCCAGGCCCAGCGCCTCGATGGTCGGCTCGTCGTGGAAGGCCGCCGACAGCAGCGGCGAGGCGCCGATCAGGTCGCCGGCGGCCACGGTGATCGTGTTCTGCCTGCGCTGCGCCTCGGCCAGCTGCCGCAACTGCGTGGCCAGGTACTCGGCGCCGCCGGCGTCGACCGTCGGGGCGGTCAGCGGGCCGCCGCTGCCGTCGGGGTCCGGACCCGTCTGGACGCGGCCCCCCGACCCGGTCGGCGGCTCGAGGGCGCCGTGGAAGTCGTTGAGGGCCAGCAGCTGGATCTCGACCGGCTTCGGCCCGTTCGGGGCGGCGGCTGCCGGTGCGAGGGCGGCGGCGACGACCAGGCCGGTCATCGCCGTCGTCACGGCCGCGGCGACGGTGCCGCGGCGCAGGACGGAGGGGCTCATGCGGAGGACTCCCAGGGTCTCTGGAGGAGGGACGCCGGCCATTCCACCCGCGTCCGGTGACGGGAGTGTGACGGACCGGTACGCCCGTCGTCACCGGGGGGTGCCGGATCCGTTCCGCCGCCGCCGGGTCCACGGCCGCACGCCGTCGTCGCCGGACACCAGCCGCTCCAGTCCGGCGTAGACGGCCAGTCCCGGGACCGCGAGCAGCGACGGCGGCAGCACGAGCGGCGCGGCGAGCACCGAGATCGCCAGCACCCCGGGCGCCGACAGCAGCCACCCGGGCCGCCGCTCGGCATCGGCCAGGGCGCCCCAGCGCACGGCGGTCCACATGAGCCAGCGCAGGAGCACCGGGACGCCGGCCTCCCGCATCGCCCGCCGGAACAGCCCGTCCGCCTCGCGGGAGGTGACCGCGCGGGTGCGGATGCCCACGGTGCACAGCCAGTCGTGCAGCACCGCGGCGAGCGTGTAGCGGCCGGACTCCGGCACCAGCCAGAGCACCGGCCGCGGCACGCTCGCCAGGTCCGTGGCGAAACCGGCCGGGACGACGAACCGGTCGCGCCGGCCGAGGTAGGTGAGCGGCTCGGCGAGCGTCCAGCCGTCGGCGCCGGAGGTGCGGAGGACCGCGGCGGGCGGGTCGAAGGGCACGCCGCGATCCTGCCGCGCGGTCAGCCCCGCGGCCGGGCCGCGCCCTCCGCGCGGGTGGCGGGACGGCGGGCGGCGAACGGCGTGGCGACGTCCTCCAGCGACTTGCCCTCCGCGTCGATGCCGAGCACGGCGGCCACCACGCCGCCGACGACCATCACCGCGGCGCCCAGCATGTAACCCCAGAACAGCCGGATCGGCTGGGAGCCGTCGCCGATCAGCGAGCCGTAGACGACGGGGCCGAGCGCGCCGAAGCACTGCGCGATGGCGAAGAAGACGGCGATCGCCTTGGCGCGGACCTCCATCGGGAAGATCTCGCTGACCGTCAGGTAGGCCGAGCTCGCGCCGGCCGAGGCGAAGAAGAAGATGACCGACCAGGCGATCGTCTGGGTGTAGGCGTTGAGCGCGCCGGCCTGGAACAGCCCCGCCGTGACCGCCAGCAGGACGCCGGAGAGCACGTACGTGCCGGCGATCATCTTCTTGCGGCCGACGGTGTCGAACAGGTGCCCGAGCACGAACGGCCCGGCCAGGTTGCCCACCGCGAAGGCGATGAGGAACAGCGGCGCGTCCCCGGAGTCGACGTCGTAGTACGTGCCGAGCACCAGGACGTACGTGAAGAAGATCGCGTTGTAGAGGAACGACTGGGTGACCATCAGCGTCGCGCCGTAGACGGCCCGGGCCGGGTACTCGCGGAACAGCACGCGGGTGAGCGCGGCGTAACCGATGTCCGGCGTCGGCTTCAACTCGATGGCGCGGCTCTCGTCGACCGCCGGCAGCGACCGGCCGCCGTGCTCCACCTCGTGCTCGATGTAGGCGATGGTCTCCTCGGCCTCGGCCTCCCGGCCGTGCACGACCTGCCAGCGGGGGCTCTCCGGCAGGTGCCGCCGGACCAGCAGGATCACCAGGCCCAGGACCGGGCCGATGAGGAAGGCGATGCGCCAGCCGGTGCTGGGCTCCAGGGCGTTGAGCAGGATGAAGGTGCCGAGCGTGCCGAGGACGGCGCCGGCCCAGTAGGTGCCGCTCACCATGATGTCGACCCGCCCGCGGTACCTCGCCGGGATGAGCTCGTCGATGGCGGAGTGGATCGCGGCGTACTCGCCGCCGATGCCCATGCCGGCGATGAACCGGGTGACGTAGAGGAAGGCCACCCAGCCGGGCCCGTTGCCGAGCGTGAGCGCGGTGAGGCCGCTCCCGACGAGGTAGACGGCGAGGGTGATCATGAACAGCTTGCGGCGGCCGAGCTTGTCCGACAGCCGGCCGAACCAGAGGGCGCCGACGACCTCGCCGAGCAGGTAGACGGTCGCGATGAGGCCGACCTCGGTCCCCGACAGCCCGAGGGTCTCGGGCTCGGTGAGGCGGTCGACGACGGCGCCGGCGACGGTGATCTCCAGCCCGTCGAGGATCCAGGCGGTCCCCAGCGCGGCCACCATGCGGGTGTGGAACGGCGACCAGGGCAACCGGTCGATCCGCGCCGGGATGAGGCTGCGGATCGCGCCGGGCGCCTCTGCCGGCTTCGACAGGCTCGTCATCGAGCACCTCCAGTTCGGGAACCGGAGCGCGCTCTACCCCGTCGATGATCGGTTGACGCAACCAACCTCCCGCAGCCCCGTCCGGGTGACGCCGCTCCTCCTGTGCGGCATCCCATCGCGCGCGGTGCATCGAAGCCGCGCGGGCTGGGCATGGGCGGGGACATGCGCCTTCCCCTGCCCCGGGGCCCCCTGACCGCCGCCCTGCGCGACGACCTGCTCGCCGGTGAGGTCTCCGCCGCCACCACCGAGCTCGCCCGCCGCACCGCCGAGGGGTCGGCCGACCCACTGCACGACGACGACCTGCAGCTGGCGCTGGCGGTCTGCTACGAGCTGCACTACCGCGGCTTCGACGACGTCGACGACGCCCTCGAGTGGGACCCCGACCTGCTGGGCCTGCGCGCCCGCCTCGAGCGCGCGCACCTCGCGGCACTGCGCGAGCTGACCGGCCCGGTGACCGCGACCGGCGACCCGGTCGACGAGCAGCTGGCTGCGCTCATCGCCGCCGACGACGGCCCCTCGCTGTCGCGGTACATGGCGCGCAGCGGCACCGAGGAGCAGTGGCGCGAGTACCTCACCCTGCGGTCGGTCTACCACCTCAAGGAGGGCGACCCGCACACCTTCGCCATCCCGCGCCTCGGCGGCCGGGCCAAGGCCGCGATGGTGGAGATCCAGGCCGACGAGTACGGCGGCGGGTCGCCCGAGCGCATGCACAGCGAGCTGTTCGCCGGGATGATGCGCGACCTCGGCCTCGACGCCGGCTACGGCGCCCTCTGGGACGTCGCGCCCGCGGTGGCCTTCACGGCGGTCAACACCATGTCGCTGTTCGGCCTGCACCGGCGCTGGCGCGGCGCGGCGCTCGGCCACCTCGCCTGCGTGGAGATGACCTCCTCCGAGCCCAGCCGCCGCTACTCCTCCGGCCTGCGCCGCCTCGGCCACGACGAGCACACGACCGTCTTCTACGACGAGCACGTCGAGGCCGACGCCGTCCACGAGCAGATCGCCTCGGTCGACATGTGCGGCTCGCTGGTGGCCGAGGACCCCGCGCTGACCGCCGACGTGCTGTTCGGCGCTGCGTGCTCGCTGGCACTCGACGGGCTGGCGGCCGGCCACCTGCTGGGCGCCTGGGAGGCCGGCCGGTCGGCTCTGCGCGGGGAGGCCGCGCTCGCCGCCTGAGGTCCCGTGTCGAGGAGGTCACCCGGCTGGACTTCGGTCGGGCGCTGCCGATCCTCTGGGCGCACGGACCGGTGGGGACCCGCTCCCCCGGTCCCCTGATCCCCGGAGGACCCCATGTGGCGGCGTACCGACCCGGCACCGGCCGGCCAGCCCGCGGCCCAGCCGATGCCGCGCGACGTCGAGACGCTGGAACGGGTCGTCGAGGCCCTCGACGACGGCGTCTCCACGGTCCTCGACGCGCACGTGGCCGTCGCCCGGACCATCGTGGAGACCTGCGACCTCGGCTACGGCGCCGTCTGGCTGCCCGACGGCACGGGCACGTTCGTCCTGGCCTGGGAGGGCGGCCCGCTCACCCGGACCATGTCCGCAGCCTGGCCGCGTGACGGCCGGCTGACCGAGGCCGCCGGCATGGGCGGGCGCGCGCTGCGCGAGCGCAAGCCGGTGCACATGACCGCGGCCCCCGCGGGGCGCGGTCAGTGCATCCGGTGGGAGACGGCCTGGGCGGCCGGCGCGCGAGAGGGCACCTTCGCCCCCGCCGTCGACGACGGCGTGGTCACCGCGGTCCTGGAGTTCCACAGCGCCACGCCGCTGCCCTTCTTCGGCGTCCGGAAGGAGAAGTGGCGGGCCATCGCCCGGCTGCTGTCGCACGCCCGGAAGGCCGCCCTCGCCACCTCCGCGCTCAAGGAGACCCTCGACGACCGGGTCGCCGTCACCACCGTGGTCACCGAGATCGGCACGGCCCGCGACGAGCAGGCCGCGCTGCGCAGCGCACTGGACTCGGTGCGCACCGCCTTCGGCTGGGCGTACGGCTCGTTCTGGGCGCTCGACGAGGCCGAGGGCGTGCTGCGCTTCTCGACCGAGTCCGGCTCGGCCGGCGAGGAGTTCCGCAAGGTCACCCTCGCCGCCAGCTTCGCCGAGGGCGTGGGCCTGTCGGGGCGGGCGTGGAAGCGGCGCGAGCTGGTGTTCGTGCGCGACCTCGCCGAGGTCACCGACTGCGTGCGCCGGCCGGCCGCGCAGCGCGCCGGCGTGAAGTCCGGCGTCTGCTTCCCCATCACCGTGGGCGGCCGGGTCATCGGCACCATGGACTTCTTCGTCACCGAGACCATCGAGCTGTCGGAGTCGCGCCTGGACGCGCTGCGCAACGTGCAGCAGCTGGTCAGCCAGCGGCTGGACACACTGCGCCGCTCGGAGGCCGACGCCCGCCGCTCGCAGGAGCTGCTCGAGAGCGTCGACCGGCTGCGCGAGGCCGCCGCGGCCGCCGGCGAGGTGGCCACCAGCGCCGTCGCGCAGGCCTCCACGATGACCACCGAGGTGGCCACCCTCACCGAGGCGTCGACGTCGATCGGCGAGGTCATCCGGATCATCTCCGGCATCGCCGACCAGACGAACCTGCTGGCGCTGAACGCCACCATCGAGGCCGCCCGCGCCGGCGAGCTCGGCCGCGGCTTCGCCGTGGTGGCCAGCGAGGTCAAGGACCTGGCCCGCGAGACCGCCGCGGCCACCCAGCAGGTGTCGGACCAGATCGCGGGCATCCAGGCCAGCAGCGAGCAGGTCACCGCCGGCATCCACGCCACCAGCGACGTGATCGGCCGCCTCGACGCGGTGCAGGCGCGGATCAACGACGTGCTCGAGGAGCAGGTCCGGATGGCGCGCTCCATCCAGGCCCACTGAGCGCGGGCGGCGCGGACCGGGCACGGGGGCCGGTCCGCGCCGCCGCACTCAGGCCGGGTCCTGGCCGTGCACCCCGGCCGGGTCCTGGCCGTGCAC